>JBFZCF010000210.1:0-2961 GCA_041308065.1 Burkholderiales bacterium | reverse complement strand
CTGCGGCATCGCCCAGTGCGGCGCCTGCCTCGTGCACGTCGACGGCCGGCCACGCAAGTCCTGCATGACCACGGCGGCCTTTGCCGAGGGCAAGTCGGTGACCACCATCGAGGGGCTGTCGAAGGACGGCGGCCACCCGGTGCAACGGGCCTGGTCCGAACTCGACGTGGTGCAGTGCGGCTACTGCCAGTCGGGGCAGATCATGGCGGCAGCCTCCCTGATCGCGGCCAACCCGCGGCCCACGGACGCCGACATCGACACCGCGCTCGAGGGCCAGATCTGCCGCTGCGGCACCTATCCGCGCATCCGGGCCGCCGTCCATCGGGCGGCGGAGCTCAGCCGGGAGTCGCAGTCATGAGCGCCCCGGCCGACCCGACGCGCCGCGAATTCCTGCGCAAGGCCGCGCTGTCCGCCACGGGCCTGGTGATCGCCTTCCACGTCCCGGCGCGGCGCCGCGCCTGGGCAGCCGAACCGGCCGTCTCGAAGCCCGCCGCGCTGCCCCCCGCCAACGCCTTCCTGCGCATTGGCACCGACGACACGGTGACCGTGCTGCTCGCGCACTCCGAGATGGGCCAGGGCATCTGGACGTCGCTGCCGATGCTGATCGCCGAGGAACTCGACGCCGACTGGTCGAAGATCCGCGTCGAGCACGCGCCGGCCGCGCCGGCGTACGCGCACACGGTATGGGGCATCCAGGCGACGGGCGGCTCGAGAACGGCGCGGTCGTGGCCGGCGAGCGTCGCCTGCGCTACGGCGAACTCGCGGCGGAGGCCGCCGCGCTAACGGCGCCGGAGGCGGTCACGCTCAAGGACCCGAAGGACTGGAAGGTCATCGGCCAACCCACCCGGCGCCTCGACACGCCCGAAAAGGTGGACGGCAGCGCCGTGTTCGGCCTCGACGTGCGCTTCGACGGGCTGCTGACCGCGGTGGTCGCGCGCAGTCCCACCTTCGGCGGGCGCATGAAGTCGTTCGACGACACGGCGGCGCGGACCGTGCCCGGCGTGCGCAAGGTGGTCGCGGTGCCGAGCGGTGTGGCCGTGGTGGCTGATCACTTCTGGGCGGCCGAGGCGGGTCGGGAGGCGCTGGAGATCGAGTGGGAGCCCGGTCCCGGTACGCCGCTCGACAGCACGGCGCTGCTCGCCGAGTTCCGGCGGCTCGCCGACCAGCCGGGCCGGATCGCGGCGAGCACGGGCGATGCGCCCGCCGCCGTCGCAGGCGCGAAGCGCACCATCGCCGCCGACTACGTCGTGCCCTTTCTCGCGCATGCGGCGATGGAACCACTGAACTGCACCGTGCGTCTCGGGCCGCAGAACTGCGAGATCTGGACCGGCACGCAGTTCCAGACGTCCGACCAGCAGGCCGCGGCGCGCATCGCGGGCCTCAAGCCTGAGCAGGTGACGCTCCACACGACCTTCCTCGGCGGCGGCTTTGGCCGCCGCGCGACGCCGACCTCGGACTTCGTGAGCGAGGCCGTGCACGTCGCGAAGGCAGCGGGCGCACCGGTCAAGACTGTGTGGACGCGCGAGGACGACATGCGCGGCGGCTATTACCGGCCGATGTACCTGCATCGCGTTCGCGTCGCGCAGGGCGACGACGGGCTGCCGACCGCGTGGGACCACGTGATCGTCGGTCAGTCCATCCTCGCCGGCACGCCCTTTGCCTCCGAGTTCGGCGCCAGCGGCGTCGATCCGTCCTCGGTCGAGGGTACGTCGGACTCGCCTTATCTCAAGAACGTCCCGAACCATCGCGTGCAGCTGCACGACCACCAGTGCGCGATTCCCGTGCTGTGGTGGCGCTCGGTCGGGCACAGTCACACCGCCTTCGTCATGGAAACCCTCGTGGACGAGCTGGCACACGCCGCGGGCGTCGACGCCGTCGCCTATCGACGCCGGCTGCTCGCCGGTCATCCGCGGCACCTCGGCGTGCTGGAGCTGGCGGCGCAGAAGTCGGGCTGGGGTGGCCCGCTGCCCGCGGGCCGTGCACGCGGGATCGCGGTGCACGAGTCTTTTGGCAGCTACGTGGCGCAGGTCGCCGAGGTGTCCCTGGAGGCCGGTCGCATTCGCGTCCATCGCGTCACCTGCGCGATCGACTGCGGCATCGCGGTCAACCCGCTCACGATCGAGGCGCAGATGGAGTCCGGGATCGCCTTCGGTCTCGGTGCGGCCCTGCACGGCGCGATCACGTTCAAGGACGGCCGGGTGCAGCAGTCGAACTTCGACGACTACCCGGTGCTGCGGCTGCCCGAGATGCCGGCCGTGGACGTGCACATCGTGCCGAGCACGGCGCGGCCGGGTGGGGTCGGCGAGCCGGGCACGCCGCCCATCGCGCCTGCCGTTGCCAATGCCCTCGCCGCACTGACCGGCAGGCGATTGCGTGAGCTGCCGCTCCGGCCCGCCTGACGACGCGGGCGCGGCGCCCGGCAGCCAGCGGGCGGTGGTCGAGGCGGCACGGACCCTGCACGCCGCGGGCCACGCCTTCGCGCTGGCGATCGTCGTGGAGGCCGAAGGCTCCACCTATCGCAAGCCGGGCGCGCTCGCGCTCGTGGCCGAGGGCGGCTCGCGCGTCGGGGTGATCTCGGGCGGTTGCCTCGAGCCGGCGCTCGACGACCTCGGCCGCGCGGCCCTGGCCGCCGCCGCGCCGCGCGACGCCGTGTTCGACACCCGCACCGACGACGATCTGGTATTCGGCTCAGGTTCCGGCTGCCGTGGCCGCATGCGCGTGCTGGCGCTGCCGGTCGCGCCGAGGCAGCCCTGCGGCGCGCTGGAGGCGATCGTCGCGGGCTTCGATGCACGCCGGCACACGAGGCTCGACCTGGCGGCCCTGGCGCCGGCGCTGTTCGATGCCGGACACGTCTCGATCCGTCCGCCACCGCGGCTGCTGCTGCTCGGCGCCGGACCGGAAGCGCCGCCGCTGCTGCGCATCGCGCGCACGCTCGGCTGGTTCGCCTGGGTGGCCGATCAC
>JBFZCF010000209.1:0-3506 GCA_041308065.1 Burkholderiales bacterium | reverse complement strand
ACGCCGGTGAACGCCTTCGAGATCGAGCCGATTTCGAAGCGGTAGCCGGGCGACGGGGGCAGCGAACGAGCGCTGGTCGCGCAACGATCGGCCCGCTGTTCGGCGAAATCGCCGTCGCGCTGCCGGACGACGACCACGGCGACCACGCACACGCCGCTGCGGTCGCCGTCGATGCGCGCGGCGACGACGCGGTCGACCTCGGTGTCCGGCGCTCCGTGCGCCGTCGCCGAGAACAGGACCAGCGCAAGGAGCGGTGCGATCCGCACGGTCAGAAGAACGCCTGGATGCCGGTCTGCGCGCGGCCGAGGATCAGCGCATGGATGTCGTGCGTGCCTTCGTAGGTGTTGACCACTTCGAGGTTCAGCATGTGGCGCGCGACGCCGTACTCGTCGCTGATGCCGTTGCCGCCGAGCATGTCGCGCGCGAGCCGCGCCACGTCGAGCGCCTTGCCGCACGAGTTGCGCTTCATGATGCTGGTGATCTCGACCGACGCCGTGCCCTCGTCCTTCATGCGGCCGAGCCGCAGGCAGCCCTGCAGCGCCAGCGTGATCTCGGTCTGCATGTCGGCGAGCTTCTTCTGGATCAGCTGGTTGGCGGCGAGCGGGCGGCCGAACTGCTTGCGGTCGAGCACGTACTGTCGTGCGATGTGCCAGCACGACTCGGCGGCGCCGAGCGCGCCCCACGCGATGCCGTAGCGTGCGCTGTTGAGGCAGCCGAACGGGCCCTTCAGGCCCTCGACGTTCGGCAGCTCGTTCTCGGCGGGGACGAACACGTCGTCCATCACGATCTCGCCGGTGATCGACGCGCGCAGGCCGAGCTTGCCGTGGATCGCCGGCGCCGTCAGTCCCTTCATGCCCTTGTCGAGGATGTAGCCGCGGATCACGCCGCCGTCGTCCTTGGCCCAGACGACGAACACGTCGGCGATGGGCGAGTTGCTGATCCACGACTTCGATCCCTTGAGCACGAACCCGCCGTCGGCCTTGTGCGCGCGCGTGACCATGCTGCCCGGGTCGGAGCCGTGGTTCGGCTCGGTCAGGCCGAAGCAGCCGATCCACTCGCCCGTGGCGAGCTTCGGCAGGTACCTGCGGCGCTGCGCCTCCGAGCCGTACGCGTAGATCGGGTACATCACGAGCGGCGCCCAGCAGGCCGAGCTCGCCCATCTCGCGGAAGATCGACGGGTCGGTCTTCTCGTGGCGGAACGCCTCGAGCACGCGCGGCGCCAGCTTGTCCTGCGCGTAGGCGCGGGCGGCGTCGCGCACCATGCGCTCGTCCTCGGTCAGCTGGTGCTCCAGCAGCAGCGGGTCATCCCACTTGAACGAGGCCTTGGCGGGACGGGCGTCGGGGGCGTTCATGGCGGTGCTCCTTTGCGTTGAGCGGAAATTCTAGTCGCGCTGCGGCGCCCACCGCGTGCCTGTGGTACCCGCACGGTGGCCTGGCTGTTGACGCGCGGCAACCCGGCGGTCTGCGGGCGCACTACCTTGAAAGAAGGTGGCTTTTGGGAGAGGACGCCATGACGAAGACCCTGATCGTCTATCACTCGCGCACCGGCTACACCCGGCGCATCGCGCGGCACCTTGCGGACCGCCTCGGCGCCGACCTCGACGAGATCCGGATCGTGCAGCCGATGCACGGCGTCCTCGGGTACGCGGCCTGCGCGATCGAGGCCATGGCCAGCCTTGCGCCGGCTTTGCGGCCGATGCAGCACAGGCCCGCTGACTACGACCTGATCATCGTCGGCACGCCGGTCTGGTTCTGGAACCTCTCGAGCCCGGTCCGCAGCTGGCTCGAGAACTTCGGCAGCCGCGGCAAGCGGTTCGCCTTCTTCTGCACGATGGGCGGATCGGGCGCCTCGCGCGTGTTCGCGGCGATGAAGGAGCTGACCGGCCGCGAGCCGCTCGCCACGCTGGCGCTGACCGATAGCGAGGTCGACGCCGCCGCGCGCGCGAAGTTCGACGCCTTCGTCCAGGAAGTGCGCTGGGGCAGCCCGCGGCGCGGCCAGGTCCGCGCACGCGCGGCGCACGCTGCGGCGTGACGGTGGTTGCCGCCTGATCCGGCGCACGCGCGGCGCCGGACGAGGTGCGCGGCTGCCGTCGCTGCGCGTCGAGTACCGCGCGCCGCTCAGGTGACCGCGCCCTGCGACCGGAACGCGGGACGCTTCCAGTCTTCGCGCGCGAGCACATCGGCGAGCGCGGCCGCCGCGTCCCACGCATCCGCGTGGCGCACGTACAGCGGTGCAAAGCCGAAGCGCAGGATGTCGGGTGCGCGGAAATCGCCGATCACGCCGCGCGCGATCAGCGCCTGCATGACCGGAAACGCGTGCGGGTGACGAAAGCAGGCCTGGCTGCCCCGTCGCGCCGGGTCGCGCGGCGAGACGAGCTCGACACCGAAGGCTGCGCACTGCTGCTCCACTTGCTCGATGAAGAGCGTGGTGAGCGCGATCGACTTGGCGCGCAGCGCGTCCACGCCGGCGGCCAGCACGGTGTCGACGCCGACGTCGAGCGCGGCGAGGGCCAGGATCGATGGCGTTCCGACCGTGAAGCGGTCGATCGACGCCGCGGGCGCGTAACCCGGATCGAACGCGAACGGCGCCCGGTGGCCGAGCCAGCCCGCGAGCGGCTGCGCGAACGGGTCGTCCTGCAGCGCCGCCAGGTGGCGCTCCGCCGCGTACACGAACGCGGGCGCGCCCGGCCCGCCGTTCAGGTACTTGTAGCCGCAGCCCACCGCGAAGTCCGCGTGGGCGGCCGCGAGCGCGACGGGCACCGCGCCCACCGAGTGCGCGAGGTCCCAGACGACCAGCGCGCCGGCGTCGTGCGCGCGCCGCGTGATCGCCGGCAGGTCGTGCATCGCGCCGTCGCGGAAGTTCACGTGCGTGAGCATCACGACCGCGGTCCGGTCGTCGATGGCGGCGGCCACTTCGTCGAACCCGACGAGCTTCAGCACGTGACCGGCACCGAGCAGGTCGGCGAGGCCCTGCGCCACGTAGAGGTCGGTCGGGAAGTTGCCACGCTCCGACAGGATCACGCGGCGCTCGCCACCCGCTTGCGATGCGCGCGCCGACTGCAGGCGCAGGGCCGCGGCCAGCACCTTGAACAGGTTCAGCGAGGTCGAGTCGGCGCAGGTCACCTCGTCGCTGCGCGCGCCGATCAGCCGCGCGATCTTCGCGCCGACGCGCCGCGGCAGGTCGATCCAGCGCGCGTCGTTCCACGAGCGGATCAGTCCCTCGCCCCACTCGCGCTCGACGACCTCGCGCACGCGCGCACCGGTTGCGCGGGGCAGGGCGCCGAGCGAATTTCCGTCGAGGTAGATCACGCCGTCGGGCAGCGCGAAGGCCGCGCGGTGCACGTGAAGGGGATCGGCCGCGTCGCGCGCGACGCAGTCGGCGCGGTTCAATTCAGTTCCCGAAGGACGGCGCGCACCGGGCTCGCGTCGCCGCCGCGGATCTTCAGCGGCAGCGCGATCAGTTCGTAGTCGCCGGCCGGGACGTCGTCGAGCACGATGCCCTCGAG
>JBFZCF010000208.1:0-2566 GCA_041308065.1 Burkholderiales bacterium | reverse complement strand
GGTGATCTTCAACGACCACCGCGCGCCGGTGCTGCGTACCGCGGACGGCTGGGTGGCACTGGTCGGAATCCCGCTCGATACGGCGCCCGGCGTGCACAGCGCGCGCTGGCAGCCGCCGGAGGAGCCGAAACCGCGCCCGCTCGAGTTCAGCGTGGCGCCGAAGCAGTACGCGGAACAGCGCCTGACCGTGGCCAACCGCCGCCATGTGGATCCGTCCAAGGAGGACCTCGAGCGCATCGCCGAGGAACGGACGCGCATCGACACCGCACTCGGTACGTTCACGGCCGACCGGCAGCCGGTACTCGCGCTGCAGCCGCCGGTCGCCGGCCGCCGCTCCAGCAGCTTCGGCCTGCGACGCTATTTCAACGGCCAGGCACGCAATCCGCACAGCGGCATGGACATCGCCGCGGCGACCGGCACGCCGATCCGCAGTCCGGCGCCCGGGCGCGTGGTCGAGGCTGGCGATTTTTTCTTCAACGGCAACACCGTGTTCGTCGACCACGGTCAGGGCGTGGTGACGATGTACTGCCACCTGAGCCGCATCGACGTGGCGCCCGGCGACGAGGTCGGCGCCGGCACGATCCTCGGCCTCGTGGGCGCGACCGGCCGGGTCACCGGACCACACCTGCACTGGGGAGTGGCCGTCAACCGCGCACTGGTGGATCCGGCGTTGTTCCTGCCGGAGTCGGGTGGCTGATACAACTCCGCGCGGCCGACGCCGCGTACTGTAGCCCGGTGGCCGTCCGGAAGGGACTCAGCGGCCGGTCGTAACACCCGACAGGAACCCGCCGATTGCCGGCTCGAACCGCGCCAGGTCGACGAGGAACGCATCGTGGCCCTGCAGCGAGGGGAACGCGTGGAACTGCACCTCGCGGCCCGGCGCGCCCAGGTGCTTCGCGATCTCGCGCTGCTGGTCGATCGGGAACAGCAGGTCGGTCTCGACGCCGATCACGAGCGCGCGCTTGAGGCGGAACTTCCCGAAAGCCGTCGCCAGCGAACCTGCACCGTGGTCGGCGAGGTCGAACTGGTCCATGGCGCGCGACAGGTACAGGTAGGCATTGGCGTCGAAGATGTCCGCGAATCGAAGCGCCTGGTGCTCGAGATAGGCCTCCACCTCGAACTGCGGCCGGAAGTCCCCCGACAGGCCGGCGGTCTCGGGGACGCGCCGCCGTCCGAAACGCTCGTCCCACTCCGCGGCGGAGCGGTAGGTGATCGTGCCGAGCTTGCGCGCGAGCCGCAGGCCGAGACGCGGCCCGCGCCCCGGCTCGTAGTTGCCGCCGCGCCAGGCCGGATCACTGCGCACCATCTCCCGCTGCAACGAACGCAGCGCGATGGCGAAGGGCGCGGCGCGCGCGGCGCCGGAGATGGTCACCAGGTGATCGACCTCCTCCGGGAACTGCGCGCAATAGGCGAGCACGGTCATCCCGCCCAGCGAAGAGCCGACGACCGCCGCAACGCGCGTGATGCCGAGGCTGCGCACCGCCTCACGGCCGGCCGCGGCAATGTCCTCGACCGCGATCTCGGGAAAGCCGATGCCGTACGCACGACCCGTGCGCGGATCGACCGAAGCCGGGCTCGACGAGCCGAACGGGCTGCCGAGCGAGTTGACGCAGACGACGAAGAAGCGGCGCGTGTCGATCGGCCGGCCTTCCCCGATCATGGACTCCCACCAGCCCGGCGTCGGGTCATCCGCGGACGAAGCCGCGTGCGCCGGCGGCGACAGACCCGTGAACAGCAGCACGGTGTTGTCGCGAGCCTGATTCGGCCGGCCCCAGCACTCGTAGGCCACCACTGGCCGCTCGATGACTCCGCCACGCTGAAGTCGCAACGGCGTCTCCAGGTGCGCCAGACGGCGCGCCGGGAATTCGCGTGCTGCGGAGCGCGGCGGTCGCGGCAGGGGCATGGCCATGGCTCCAGTCTAGGCGGCGCGGCACGCCGCACAAGCATCAGAGGATAGCGCTACAGAAGCCCCGGTTATGACGGGCTACGCGCTGGGAACCTGCTCGGCTCAGCGCTTGCCGCCCTTCACGCGCCGGATCAGGCGCTGGCGCTTGCGCACCTGCCGTTGCGTGAGCTCGTTGCGCCGACCGGCAAACGGGTTCTCGTCGGTGCGGAACTCGACGCGCATCGGCGTGCCCCGCAGCTTGAAGACCTCCCGGAAATAGTTCTCGAGGTAGCGCCGGTAGGCCGCCGGAACGTGCTGCGTCTGGTTGCCGTGGATTACCACGACGGGCGGGTTGCGCCCGCCCTGGTGCGCGTAGCGCAGCTTGATGCGGCGCCCGCGGACGAGCGGAGGCTGGTGCGCGACGACCGCCTGCTCGAGCGCGCGCGTGAGGTCCTTGGTGGGCATCTCTCGCATCGCCGCGTCATAGGCCGAGCGCACCGCGGTCACGAGGTCTCCGACGCCCGTCCCGTGGCGCGCCGAGATGAAGATCTCCGTGGCAAACGACAGGAACCCGAGGCGCAGACCCAGGCCGTCGCGGATCGCGTCGCGCTGGTCCGGCGCGATGCCGTCCCACTTGTTCACCGCGACGACCAGCGCGCGCCCGCGCTCGACCACGAGCCC
>JBFZCF010000207.1:0-2566 GCA_041308065.1 Burkholderiales bacterium | reverse complement strand
GATCAACCAGGTCGACGCGGTGGTGCTCTGCCTGCCCGACGACGCGGCGCGCGAGACGGTCGCGATGATCGACAACCCGCGCACGCGCGTGGTCGACGCGAGCAGCGCGCACCGCACGGCGGCCGGCTGGGTGTACGGCTTTCCGGAACTGACGAAGGCACAGCGCGCGACGATCGCCGCGGCGAAGCGCGTGTCGAACCCGGGCTGTTATCCGACCGGGTTCCTCGCGGTCGTGCGCCCGCTGCGCGAGCGCGGGATCCTGCCGGCCGGCTTCCCGGCGACGGTGCACGCGGTGTCCGGCTACTCCGGCGGCGGCCGCAAGATGATCGAGCAGTACGAGCAGGCGACGGGCGCGCGGCCCCAGCAGTTCGGCGCGTACGGGCTCGACATGAAGCACAAGCACCTGCCCGAGATGCAGACGCACGGCCTGCTCGATCTGCCCCCGGTGTTCAGTCCGTCGGTCGGCAACTTCCGGCGCGGGATGCTGGTTTCGGTGCCGCTGCAGTCGTCGCAGTTGCCGGGGCGCCCGACGGGAGAGCAACTGCACGCCGCTTACGTCGAGCACTTCGCGGGCGAGGCGTTCGTCACGGTGCGGCCGCTGAACGACACCGCGGCGCTGCGCGACGGCGCGTTCCTCGAGCCGGAGGACCTGAACGGCACCAACCGGCTCGAAGTCTTCGTCTTCGCCAACGACGCCCGGCAGCAGGCGATGGTCATCGCGCGGCTCGACAACCTCGGCAAGGGCGCCAGCGGCGCCGCCGTGCAGAACCTGAACCTGATGCTCGGCCTGCCGGAAGGCGCGGGACTCGACTGATGCTCTACCAGCCGCCGCACTTCGCGGTCGGCCAGCGCGGCCTCGCGCTGGAACTGATGCGCCGGCACCCGCTGGCGACGATCGTCAGCGCGGCGGAAGGCAGCGAGCCGATGGTCTCCCACGCGCCGCTCGTTGCCGTCGTGCGTGGCGACGAGTTGGCGCTGCACGGTCACCTCGCGAAACCGAATCCGCACTGGAAGCAGTGGAACGACGGCGACCGCGTGCTCGCGATCTTCCATGGCGGCGATGCGTACGTGTCGCCCTCCTGCTACGAGGTCGAACTCGCTGTGCCGACCTGGAACTACGCGGTGGTGCACGCCGCCGGCGCGGTGACGCTGCGGCACGACGCGGAGGCGAAGGAGCGCGTGCTGAAGGCGCTGATCGATGCGCACGACGTCCCGTACCGCAAGCGCTGGGACGAGCTCGACGTCGAGTGGCGCGAAAAGATGAAGGGCGGCATCGTCGCCTTCGAGCTCGCCGTTGCGCGGCTCGACGTCAAGTTCAAGCTGAGCCAGAACCGCTCCGAGGCCGATCGGGCGGGCGTGCTGCGCGCGATGGACAACGGCGACGCCGGCGCGCGCGAACTCGCGGCGTGGATGCGGCGGGTGACGCCGGCCGCCTGACGGCCGCGCGCGGGCCTACTGGAACCTAACCCGCTGTCAGCGGCTGACCGGCCATCCCGATGCCGGCGCCCAGCGCGTCGAGGTTCAGGTGCACCAGGCTGCGCGGCGCCTCGACGCGCACTTTGTGCGCGAGCGCGTCGAGGTCGCACAGGTCCGTCAGCGCCGCCAGGGCGCCGAGCGCGACGATGTTGGCGACCCGCTCGCTGCCCAGCTCGATCGCGGTGCGCGTCAGCGGCAGGTGCAGCGCGCGCACGTTTGCGGCGGGTGGCTCCGGGAGTTCCGGGCACAGCCGGGTGTCGGCGATGACCAGCGCGCCCGGCTTCAGCAGCGGCCACGAGGGCGCGACCGCCAGCCGGTCGAGCAGCACCAGCGCGTCGAGCGCGGTGGCGAGCGGGTAGTCGATGGCGCCGTCGGCCACGACCAGGTCCGCGTTGCAGTAGCCGCCGCGGGACGTGGGTTCGTAGGTCTGGGACTGCGCAACGTGCCGGCCTTCGGCCGTCAGGGCGTCGGCCAGGATCCGGCCGGCGAGCAGCAGGCCTTGCCCGCCGGTGCCGGCGATGCGCAGCTCCAGCCGCCCGCCGGGAAGGCGCGCCGGCCTCACGTGGCGCCCCCCTGGCCGGCGTTGACGACGGTCCGGGCGCACGCCGCGCGGTAGGCCGTGCCGTACTCGGGACGTGCGTTGGTCGCCAGCACCCCCGTGCGCAGTTCGGTCGAGCGGAACGGCGTGTCCACCGTGTCGCGGTAGGCGTCTGGCCGGATCCCGCTCTTCTGGCGCATCACCATCTCCGGCGACGAGCCGAGCTCGTTCTTGCGGCCGAAGATCTCGGTGCAGTCGGACAGCACCTCGATGAAAGCGAAGCCCGGATGCCGCAGCCCCTGGCGCACGAGTTCCTTCAGCTTCGGCACGTGGTGCGTGACCTCGCGCCCGACGAACCCCGCGCCCGCCGCGGCCGCCAGCGCGCACGCATCGAACGCCGGCTCCGCGTTGCCGAGCGGGGTCGTGGTGGTGAGCATGCTTTCGGAGGTGGTTGGCGACACCTGCCCGCCGGTCATGCCGTAGGTCTCGTTGTTCAGCATCAGGCACGTCAGCTTCAGGTTGCGGCGGCACGCGTGGATCAGGTGATTGCCG
>JBFZCF010000206.1:0-2622 GCA_041308065.1 Burkholderiales bacterium | reverse complement strand
CCGCCTAAGCGGTCGCCCTCTCTTTCAAGTACTGCTTCAGCAGGCGAAGCAGTTCGTCTTCCTGGTAAGGCTTGCCGAGGTACTCGTTCACGCCCAGCTCGAACGCCTTGCTGCGGTGTTTCTCCGCCGTGCGCGACGTGATCATGATGATCGGGATGTCGGCCGTCGCCCGCGTGCCGCGGACGTTGCGCGTCAGGTCGTAGCCGTCCATCTTCGGCATCTCGATGTCGACCAGCATCGCGTCCGGCTTCACGTCCTGCAGCTGCCGCAGCGCGTCGACGCCGTCCTTCGCCAGCATCACGCTGTAGCCTTGGCGTTCGAGCAGGCGTTGCGTCACGCGGCGCACGGTCAGCGAGTCGTCGACGACCATGATGGTCGGCACGATCTCCATCGGCAGTCCGGCGTAGTCGGACACTTCGCCATCGACGTCCGGCGCTTCGCCGTGCGTCTCCGCCCCGGCCGGGAGCACCGGCGGTTCCGGCGCCCGTGTGATCAGCTGGACCGGGTTGATGATCAGCACGATCTCGCCGCTGCCGAGGATCGTCGCGCCGAGAATCCCGGCGAGTCGCGCGACCTGCGCGCCGACGTTCTTGACCACCACCTCCTGGTTGCTCGACACGTCGTCGACCGCCACGGCGAGTCGATCGTCGCCCGACTTCAGCAGCACCACCGGCGTCTGCTTCCTCAGGTGCGGCGGCGTCGCTTCACCGACGAGTTGCGAGAGCGGCCGCAGCACCACCTGCCCGACCGGCGACATGTCGATGATCCCCTCGCCCAGCGCGGACACCAGCGTCGCCGGCCGGTAGCGGCGCACCTGTTCGACCATGCCCGCCGGGATCGCGTAGCGGCGCGTGCCGACCGTGGCCAGCACGACCTGCGCGACGGCCAGGGTCATCGGGAGGTACAGCGTGAATCGCGTGCCGCGGCCCTGCTCGCTCGCGATCGCAATGCGGCCGCCGAACGACGCAAGCTCCGCGCGCACGACGTCCATCCCGACGCCGCGCCCCGCGAGTTCGGTGACCTCGGTGGCGGTCGTGAACCCCGGCTGGAAGATCAGCTCCATCAGTTCGCGATCGCCGAGTTCCTGCTCGGGCGTGATCAGGTCGCGCTCGATCGCGAGTTCCCGGATGCGCCGCCGGTCCAGCCCGGCGCCGTCGTCGCTGACGACGATGACGATTTCGTTGCCCTCCGGCTTGACGTCGACGACGAGCTCGCCGGTCTCCGGCTTCCCGGCGGCCCGGCGCTCGCCCGGCGTCTCGAGCCCGTGCACGATCGCATTGCGGATCAGGTGCTCGAACGGGCCGGCCATCTTCTCCAGCACGCCACGGTCGAGTTCGGTGCTTGCTCCGCGCACGTCGAGGTTGACCCGCTTGTCGAGCTCCTTCGACGCCTGCCGCGCGACCCGGTAGAGCCGCTCGGAGACGTTGGAGAACGGCACCAGCCGCACCCGCATCAGCTGCTGCTGCAGCTCGCGTGTCAGGCGCGACTGCGCCATGAGGTCGGCGTCGGCCGACTGCAGGCCCTTGAGCATGTTGCTCTGGACCATCGCCACGTCCTCGACCGACTCCGCGAGCATCCGCGTCAGTTCCTGCAGGCGCGTGTAGCGGTCGAACTCGAGCGGATCGAAGTCCGCCGATTCGCGCGTGAGCCGGTCGCCGCGCGCCTGCAGCTGCGCGTCGGCCTGGATCTCCACTTCGCGCAGCTGCGACCGCAGGCGCTGGATGTTCTCTGTCAGGTCGCCGAGCGCGCCCTTGATCGTGCCGACCTCGTTCTCGAGCTTCGAGCGGGCGATCGCGACCTCGCCGGCCTGGTCGACCAGCTTGTCGAGCACATCCGCGCGCACGCGGATGAAGGTCGACTGGGACGTCGATGACGTGGCGGCCGGCAGCGTCGCGCTGACCTCCATCGGCAGGGGCACCGCCGGCGCCGGCCTTGCCGCCTCGGTCGCGTCCGCCGTTGCGGCGTCCGGCAGCTCCGGCCTCGGCTCGACGCGCGCGCCGTGGGTCAGCTCGCGTGCCGACGCGAGGTCGATCACCGGTGCGCGCGGCGGCTCGTCGACGACGTCGACGGATTCCGGTTGACGGGCGCGCGCCACGGCGGTCGGGTCGTGCAGCTCGTCGTACAGCGCCATGGCGCGGTCGTAGACGGTGTGCAGCGCATCGACGGTTTCGGGCGTCACGGCGGCGCGCTGCATCGCCGTCTCCATGCGCGTCTCCATCGCATGCACCAGCTCGCCGAGACGCATGGCGCCCGCCATGCGGGCGCTGCCCTTGATCGTGTGCAGCTTGCGCATCAGGTCGCGAGCGAGTTCGCGATCGTTGGAGTTCGACGCCAAGCCTCGCAGCCCGGCGGCGATGGCAGGCAGCAGTTCCGCAGCTTCGGTCAGGAAGACGTGGAGCAGTTCGGGATCGAGCTCGTCGCGCACCTTCGAGACCGCACGCACCGACTCCGCCGCGGCATCCACCGCCTCGGCGACCGCGTCCTCCGAAACGACCGCTTCCTCCGGGGCGACCAGCCCCTCCGCGTCCTCGGCAAGCGCCTCGGCCTCCGGCGGCAGCTCTTCGCCTTCGACGGCCGGCACCGACACGATCTCGGCGACCACCGGCGCGAGCGGCCCGGGCA
>JBFZCF010000205.1:0-2623 GCA_041308065.1 Burkholderiales bacterium | reverse complement strand
ACATACTCGAAGTGCGTGAACCCCTCCGGGTACTTGGGCTCGCCGAACGCAGCGAACGCGTGCACCCAGCGGCCGGTGGCGGCCGTCGCCCCGGCGCCTGGAGCGACGTCTGGGCGGCCGGCAGCCATCGCCGAGTTCAGCGCTCCGGCGAACGGCGATCCCGAAATGGCGATGGCGAGACGGCGACGCAACGGGTCGACTGCGCCGAGCGGAGAGGCGTTCACGTCCGAAGCCGTGGCCGAAGGCCGTTCATGTTCATTTGCCGGGAATTCAGCGACGGCGGAGTCTTGTGGAAAGCGCCGCTGCGGTCAAATGCGGCCCGCCAGCCGGCGCGCGCTACTGGTTCTTGCGCTGCTGCCACTGCACGTCGGCGCCGCCCGCGTGCCGGTTCAGCACGCGCGCCAGCACGAACAGCAGGTCGGACAGGCGGTTCAGGTACTGCCGCGGACCGTCGTTGACCTTGTCCTGCTTGCCGAGCGCGACCAGCGCGCGCTCGGCGCGGCGGCAGGCGGTGCGGCAGACGTGGGCGAGCGCCGCCGCGCGCGAGCCGCCCGGCAGGATGAACTCGGCGAGGCGTGGCAGGTCGGCGTTGTAGTGCGCGAGCCGTGCGTCGAGGCGCGCGACCTGCTTGTCGGCGATCATCGTGTAGCCCGGGATCGCGAGTTCGCCGCCGAGGTCGAACAGATCGTGCTGGATGTCGGACAGGTCGGCGCGCACTTCCGCCGGCAGGTCCTCGGTCGCGAGCAGGCCGACGAAGGAGTTCAGCTCGTCGACGTCGCCGAGCGCGCAGATCCGCAGGTGGTCCTTGTCGACGCGCGTGCCGTCGCCGAGGCCGGTAGTGCCCGCATCTCCGGTGCGGGTGGCGATCTGCGAGAGTCTGTTGCCCATAGAATGACCTTCCGGTGTTGCCGTGTCGTGCTTGACGGAGTCCGATTATGAACGCGCCCCTCCCACCACAGGCCATGCGCAAGCCGCTGCCCCCGATCGTGGTCGAGAAGCTGAAGGCCCTGTTCGGCGAGCGGTTTTCAACGTCCGATGCGGTCCGCGACCACCACGGGCGCGACGAATCACCCTACCCGCCGCTGCCGCCGGACGCCGTCGTCTTCGCCCGCACGACCGAGGAGGTCGCCGATCTCGTGCGGCTCGCCGTCGACCATCGCGTGCCGGTGATCCCGTACGGCGTCGGCACGTCGCTCGAAGGCCACCTGCTCGCGCTCGAGGGTGGCATCTCGGTCGACCTGTCGCAGATGAACGCCGTGCTCGCGGTGAACGCGGAAGACCTGACCGTCACGGTGCAGGCCGGCGTCACGCGCAAGCAGCTGAACAACGAGATCAAGGCGAGCGGCCTCTTCTTCCCGATCGACCCGGGCGCCGACGCCACGCTCGGCGGCATGGCCGCCACGCGCGCGTCGGGCACCAACGCCGTGCGCTACGGCACGATGCGCGAGAACGTGCTCGGCCTGACCTTCGTGACCGGCGAAGGCCGCATCGTGCGCAGCGCGCGCCGCGCGAGGAAGTCGAGCGCGGGCTACGACCTGACGCGGCTGCTCGTCGGCAGCGAGGGCACGCTCGGCATCATCACGGAAGTCACGCTGAAGCTGTACCCGCAGCCGGAGGCGATCTCGGCCGCCACGTGCAGCTTCCCCACGGTGGAAGCGGCGGTGAGGACGACGATCGAGACGATCCAGATGGGCGTTCCGATCGCGCGCTGCGAACTGCTGGACGCACTGACGGTGAAGGCGGTGAACGCGCGCAACAAGCTCGGGCTGCCGGAGCTGCCGATGCTGCTGTTCGAGTTCCACGGCTCGCCCGCCGGCGTGGCCGAGCAGGTGGCGGCCGTGCAGGCGATCGCGCGCGAGCACGGCGCCGCGGCCTTCCAGTGGGCCAACCAGCCGGAGGAGCGCTCGCGCCTCTGGGAAGCGCGCCACAACGCGTACTTCGCCTGCCTGCAGCTGAAGCCCGGATCGCGCAGCTTCACCACCGACGTGTGCGTGCCGATCTCGCGGCTCGCCGAGTGCATCACCGAGACCATCCGCGACACGTCGACGTCGCCGCTGCCCGCGCCGATCCTCGGCCACGTCGGCGACGGCAACTTCCACTGCGCGATCCTCGCCGATCCGGGCCGGCCCGAAGAGATCGAGGAAGCCGAGCGGCTGAACCGGCGCATCGTCGCGCGCGCGCTCGCGATGGACGGCACCTGCACCGGCGAGCACGGCGTCGGCATGCACAAGATGGACTTCCTGCGCGATGAGCACGGCGACGACGCGCTCGAACTGATGGCGCGCATCAAGCGCAGCTTCGATCCGCAGAACATCCTGAACCCCGGCAAGATCGTCCGGGTCTAGGGTCCGGGGCCCAGCGCGTGCAGCGCCTTCCGCCCCTGCACTGCCTGCAGGCGCTCGAAGCGGTCGCGCGCCTCGGCAGCGTCGTGGCCGCCGCCGACGAACTGTGCGTCACCGCAAGCGCGATCAGTCACCGGCTGCGCCAGTTCGAGGTGTGGCTGGGACAGCCGCTGATCGCGCGGCCGCAGCCGCTGACGCTCACCCCGCACGCCATCCAGTACGCGGCCGCGGCGCGCGCCGCACTTGCCGGCCTGGCCGCGCTGCCGCCTCCGCGTTCGGAA
>JBFZCF010000204.1:0-2666 GCA_041308065.1 Burkholderiales bacterium | reverse complement strand
CTCGCGCTCCCGCACGAGGAACGCCCGGCCGCCATCCACCATCACCTCGGCGGCGCGGCCGCGGGTGTTGTAGTTGGAGCTCATCGCCATGCCATAGGCGCCGGCGCTCGTGACGGCGAGCAGATCGCCCGGCTGCACCGCGAGGAGGCGATCGCGCGCGAGCCAGTCGCCGGACTCGCACACCGGCCCGACGACGTCATAGGCGACCGGCGCATCCGCGCGCGGAGCGACCGGCACGACACCCATCCAGGCGTCGTACATGGTCGGCCGCATCAGGTCGTTCATTGCGGCGTCGACGATCGCGAAGTTCTTGGTTTCCCCGTGCTTCAGGTACTCGATGCGTGTCAGCAAGACGCCCGCGTTGCCGACGATCGAACGGCCGGGCTCGAACATCACGGACTTCGCGCCATGTCCGCGGCGGTCGACGTGGGCGAGCAGGACCTGCACCAGCCCCTCGGTAGCCGGTGGCACTTCCTCGTCGTAGCGGATGCCGAGCCCGCCGCCGAAGTCGATGTGCCGCAGGGCAATGCCTTCGCGTGAAAGGGCGTCGACGAGGTCGAGCACGCGATCGGCGGCGTCGATGTACGGGTCGATCTCGGTGATCTGCGAACCGATGTGGCAGTCGATGCCGACGATCTCGATGCCGGTCCGGCGTGCGGCGTCGCGGTACATAGGCAGCGTGTCGGCATAGGCGACGCCGAACTTGTTGTTCTTGAGTCCGGTGGAGATGTACGGGTGCGTGCCTGCATCCACGTCGGGATTCACGCGGATCGAGATCCGCGCGCGCGTGCCCTGCCGGCGCGCCACCGCGTCGATGCGTTCGAGTTCGGGGCCGGACTCGATGTTGAAGCAGAGGATTCCGGCCGCGAGCGCCCGTTCGATCTCGGCCTCGCTTTTGCCCACGCCCGAGAACACCGTCTTGCCCGGGTCGCCGCCCGCCGCGATCACCCGCTCCAGTTCGCCGCCGGACACGATGTCGAAGCCGGCACCGCGCCGCGCCAGGATGTCGAGGATGGCCAGGTTCGAATTGGCCTTCATCGCGTAGCAAACGAGCGATGCGCGGCCGCGCAGCGCCAAGGCATAGCGGTCGAAGGCGCGCTCGATCGCGCGCCGCGAGTACACATACAGCGGGGTGCCGAAGCGCTTCGCGAGGTTCGCGAGGGGAAGATCCTCGCCGTGCAGTTGTCCGTCGCGGAAGCCGAACCCGTCGCTGTCGGGCAGCGCGGGTGTCATTTCTTTTCGTTCGTCGCGGGGACGTCGGGGAACGGACGATCCGCCGGCCGGGATGGCGCAGAGCCGGGCGGAGGCGCCTTCGATTGCGGCGTGGCGGGCGGCGGCGGGAGATACAGCGGTCCCTTCTGACCGCATGCGGCGACGGCGACGACGCACGCGGCCGCTAGAATCGTTCCACCGATCAATCGCATGCCGACGACTCTAACATGACGGAAACCGAGTTCCTCCAGCGCGCCGAGCAGGTGATGGGCGCCATCGAGCGCGCGGTCGACGCCACCAGCGCCGATATCGAGTCGACGCGCAGCGGGAACGTGCTGACGCTCGAACTTGGCGACGGCTCCAAGGTGGTGATCAACAGCCAGGCGCCGATGCAGCAGATGTGGGTCGCGGGCCGCAACGGCGCCTTCCACTACGCCTGGCGCGAAGGCGCGTGGCGCGACACGCGCGATGGCTCGGAGCTCTTTGCGGCGCTGTCGCGGCTCGTATCCATCCAGGGCGGTGAGCCCGTGGTGCTTGGTCCCGGCTGAAGCGATCAGAAGATCTGGTCGCGAACGGTATCGCGCCTGGACTGTTCCTCGACGGGCATCGTCTCATCCACGCCCACGCTCGCCACACCCTGGCCGGGCTGGTGTTCGACGAAGTAGACCTCGCCTCCAAGCTGGACCACGCCCGGCGGCATTTCGCGCACGGACTCGGGGACACCGGAAAGCGCCTTCGACATGTACGAAATCCAGATCGGCAACGCCAGGCCGCCGCCGGTCTCGCGCTCGCCCAATGGGCGCGGCTGGTCGAACCCCAGCCAGCTGACCGCGACCAGGTCTCCGCCGTAACCCGCAAACCATGCATCGTGCGAGTCATTCGTCGTCCCGGTCTTGCCGGCGATGTCCGAGCGCTTCAGTGTCGCGCCGGCGCGCGCGGCGGTGCCGTAGCGCGCGACGTCCTTCATGAGGCTGTCCATCACGAACGCGTTGCGCGCGTCGAGCGCGCGATTGGCTTCGTCCCCCGCCACGAGCGGCTTGCCCTCCATCAGCACCTTGCCGGCGCTGTCGGTCACCTTGGTGATGAGGTAGGGATTCACGCGGTACCCGCCGTTGGCGAAGACGCCATAGGCGCCCAGCATCTGCCAAGGCGTCACGGAACCCGCGCCGAGCGCCATCGTCAGGTAGGCCGGGTGCTTGTCGGCATCGAACCCGAAGCGGGTCACCCAGTCGCGCGCATAGGCCGGGCCGATCGCCTGCAGGATCCGGATCGAAACGAGGTTCTTCGACTTGGCGAGGCCCTGCCGCAGCCGCAGCGGGCCGTCGAACTTGCCGTCGTAGTTCTTCGGTTCCCACGCCTGGCCGCCGGTCAGGGCCGGGTCGATCGAGATGGGCGCGTCGTTGATCAGCGTGCTCGGCATGAAACCCCGCTCGAGCGACGCGGAGTAGATGAAC
>JBFZCF010000203.1:0-3011 GCA_041308065.1 Burkholderiales bacterium | reverse complement strand
AGAGTTCGCGGGAATTTAGCATCCGGGTCGGGTCGCCCCTTCGTTGCTTGGTGCGGCTTGTCAATGCGTCGCGGCGGGCCCGACAATCGGGCATGAGCGCGTCTCCCCTCGCCGGCAAACCGTGGCACACGCGCAGTTCACCGCTGGCCCGGGGCGCCTGCGCGGTCTACGCGCTGCTGCTGCTGTACTCGGGACTCGCGCCATGGCGCGGCTGGCGCGATCTCGGCCTCGACCCGCTTGCGTACCTCACGGCGCCGGTGCCGCGACACCTCACCAATTTCGATCTGATCGTCAACGTCCTGGGCTACGTGCCTCTCGGGGCGCTCGTCGTGCTCGCGCTGCACCGATCGAGGCGCTGCAGACCTATCTTCCCAGCCGCGTGCCGTCGAACATCGACCTCGCGACGAACAGCCTCGGCGCGCTCGCAGGCGGCCTGCTCGCCGCGCCGTTCGCGTCGAGCCTGATCGACCGGGGCCGGCTCGCCGACCTCAGGCTGCGCTGGTTCGAGCGGCGCCCGTCGGCGCTGCTCCTGCTCGTGTCGCTGTGGCCGCTCGCGCAGATCGCGCCGGAGCCGATGCTGTTCGGGTCGGGCGACCTGCGGGAAGCGCTCGGCGGGGCGGTCTCCGCGCTCGGCGGCACGTGGCCATCGCTCGACCCGTCCGGGTTCGGGCCGGCGGAGTTCGTGCTCGCCGAAGCGTTCGTCGTGTCCGCGGCATTGCTCGCCATAGGCCTCGCCTTCGCGTCGACGATGCGCAGCGCCGCGCCGCGCGCGGCGCTGCTGGTTGCGCTGCTGCTTGCCGCGCTGGCGGTGAAGACGCTGGCGCACGGCACGCTGTTCGGACCGGAGCGGGCTGCCGCCTGGCTCACGCCCGGCGCCTACGGCGGACTCGCGATCGGCATGCTCGCGCTGATGGCGGCCAGCGCGGGCCCGGTGCACTGGCGGCCGCGCTTTGCGCTGGTGGCACTTGCCGCCGCGCTGGTCGCGGTCAACATCGTGCCGGTGAATCCCTACTTCCTCGTCAACCTTCAGGAGTGGCGGCAGGGTGTCTTCCTGAACTTCAACGCACTCGCGAGCTGGCTGTCGACACTGTGGCCCTACGCGCTCGGCCTCGCGCTGCTGACGCACGCCGTGACGGCGCGCTCCCTGCGCTGATGCGGGCGTTCCGCTCCCTATAATTCAAGCTTTCCCGTCGAGAGGGCGGTTGCGCCTCGCTCATGAGCTACTACCAGCGTCACGTGTTCTTCTGCCTGAACGTCCGCGACGACGGAGCAGCGTGCTGCGGCCGCCACGACGCCGCACAGATGCAGCAGTACGCCAAGTCGCGCGTCAAGCAGATGGGGCTGAACGGCGAAGGCAGGATCCGAATCAACAAGGCCGGCTGCCTCGACCGGTGCGACGAGGGGCCGTGCGTCGTCGTCTATCCCGAGGGCGTCTGGTACACGTACGTCGACCAGCACGACATCGACGAGATCATCGACTCTCACCTGGTCAATGGCGAAGTGGTCGAGCGCCTGCTCATGCGCGAGCCGGGCGATAACAGGCCCTAGATGCTGTCGGGCGCCGGCAAGTACACGATCGACGGCACGGCGGGGCGCATCGAGTTCGCGCTCGACTGGCCGGAGGATGCGCTGCCGCACGGGATCGCCTACGTCGGCCATCCCCATCCCCTCTATGGCGGAACGCTCGACAACAAGGTGGCCTCGACCATGGCTCGCACCTTCGCCGCGCTCGGGTGGCTGGCGGTGCGGCCGAACTTCCGTGGCGTCGGCCGCAGCGAAGGCACGCACGACGAAGGCCGCGGCGAGACCGACGACTTCGTCCACCTGATCGATGCGCTTCCTGCGCTGCCCGCGGTGGCGGGACGCATCGGCCCCGCGCTCCCGCTCGCGCTCGCCGGGTTTTCGTTCGGCAGCTACGTGGCCGCGCACGCGGCACGCACACTGGCGGCGCGGCACCAGCCGGCCCGTCATCTCGTGCTCGTCGGATGCGCCGCGGGAAAGTGGCCGATGCCGAACGTGCGGCACGACACGCTCGTGATCCACGGCGAGCACGACGAAACCATCCCGCTCGCCGACGTTCTGGAGTGGGCGCGTCCGCAGAACCTTCCGGTGGTGGTCGTGCCGGGCGCAGACCACTTCTTCCATCGGCGGCTCCCGCTCCTCAAAGCCCTGATAAGCGCGCACATTCTGGGGATGTCTGCGTTTGACGCTGCCCAGCAAACTCCGTAAAAACGATCGACCGCCCGCACTCGCACGGGCCGATCGGAAACGGGGACACGGGCGCGCGCCGCGCGCAACGCGATGGATGGATCTCTGATCTACGCGAAGACGCCGAGGGGCGTGGCCGAAGTGGGCGCGCGCAGCGCGCAGCTATCGATGCTCGCCCGCCGCGTCCTGATCATGATGGACGGCAAGCGGACCGTCGACGATCTCGCCATGTTCGTGCGGGCCGGTGAAATCGACGCCATCGTCACCCAGCTTGAAAGCGAGGGCCTGGCCGAGAAGGCCGGCGAGGTCATCGCAGTGACCGCGGCTCCGCGGGCCATCGGCGAGCCGACGCGAACCGGAACGCCGACCGCCGCCCCACCCGTGCCGGACGACCGCGAATTCGCCCCGATCACCCTCGAGGAAGCGAAGCGACGCGCGGTGCGCGAACTGAACGACCGCCTCGGCCCCGAGGCCGACGCCATGGCGATGCGGATCGAAGCCTGCAGGAGCATCGATGAGTTCCGCGAGCGCGTGCGCGACGCCGAGCGTTTCGTCACCGCGGCGCTCGGAGCCGCTGCGGCGCAGGACTACCTGCGCGCGCTGCGACGCGGGCCCTGAGCCCCCTCGGCCCGGCTCCGGACGCACCCTGCGGCCAGCCCTGCGCCTCGTCGTTTCCACGCATGGCTGGAGCGGCGGGGCAAGCCCCCCGGGACGATAGAATCGGGCGCTTCCTGCCTCACCCTCCGGTCACGTGCCGCCTCCCCAGTACGCGCTCGCGCGCGCCTTCCTCGCCCTCATCCTCC
>JBFZCF010000202.1:0-2760 GCA_041308065.1 Burkholderiales bacterium | reverse complement strand
GTCGAGCGGCAGGCCCGGGTTGCCGCGCCCTTCGGCGGAGTGGCAGCCGCTGCAGCCGGCGCGCGCGAACGCGGCGCGGCCGGGCTCGTCGCCGGGACCTGAAGCCTGCGGCGCGTGAACGGCGCCGGCCTGCAACGCAGGCGGGAGGTTGCGCAGCCATGCGAACAGCGCCACGAGCAGCACCACGAGCAGGGTGGTGGCGAAGGCGAGCCAGCGGGCGCGCGATTGGCGGGTCATCGTCGTCGCCTCAGACCCAGTCGAAGATTTCCGAGTGCACGTGCGCGGCCGGGATGCCGAGCACGCCGAGGGCGTGCTCGACACTGCGCGTCATCGGTGTCGGCCCGCACAGGAAACAGTGGAAGCGGTGGCGCTCGATCGGCAGGTGGCGCATCAGCACGTCCTCGGTCACGAACCCGCGCTCGCCGGTCCAGTCGGGCGGCGGTTCGAGCAGCACGTGCACGACGTGCAGGTTCAGGCGCGACCGCAGCGCATCGAGTTCCTCGCGGAACGCGACGCGGTCCCACACGCGGTTGCCGTAGAACAGCACCAGCGGCCGGCGGTCGCCGCGGTCGGCGAGCGTGCGCAGCATCGACAGGATCGGCGCGATGCCGATGCCGCCGGCGACGAACGCATAGCCCGCCGCACCGGGCGCGTCGTCGATGCTGAACGTGCCGTACGGCGCGTCGATCCACGCGGTCTCGCCGGCCTTGATGTCCGGGATCCTCGAAGTGAAGTCGCCCAGCGCCTTGATCGAGACCTCGATGCGCTGCCCGCGCTCGGCGCTCGACGCGATCGAGAAGGGGTGCTCGCGCATCGCGAACGGCGACGCGCGCAGCGTGAGCCACGCGAACTGGCCCGGCGCGAAGCGCAGCGGCTCGCCCGAGCGCGGCTCGAGCGCGAGGGTCGTCACCTGGCCGCGTTCGGGCCGGACTTCGACCACCGTCCACGGATGGGTGGTCGCGTGCGCCGGCCGCACGACGCGGACATAGAGGATCAGCGCGACCCAGAAAGCGCCGTAGACGCCCCACAGCCACTGCTTCCACTCGGTGTCGAGGTAGCGCCCGCTGCCGTGCAGGTGCCACAGCGCGAGCCCGAACGCCGCCGTCGCGAGCACGGCGTGCGCGAAGCGCCAGCGGTCGTACTCGAACTGCGCGCGCCTGCGCAGCAGCGCGATCCCCACGACGAGGGCGAACAGGACGAGCGCCACCCGACCCGCCGTCATGTGCCCCGGCGCGCTCGCCGGACTCGCGGCTCCGAGCACTTCAGGGTGCATCACGCGCAGCATCGCGTAGTGGCCGGCGATCACGGCCAGCGCGAACACGGCCAGGTAGCGGTGGAAGTAGTAGACGATGTCGATGCCGAACGGCGCGGTGGCGCGCCGGAAGCGCGCGGTCAGGGCGAACTGCACGCCGAGCATCGCGAGGCCGGCGTAGCCGAGCGCCATCGAGAAGTCCCAGGCGAATCCAAGGCCTGGCGCCGATCCGGGCAGCAGCGCGAACAGCGGAACCGTCACCGCCAGCAGGTAGACCGCGAGCCACAGCAGCGCAGCGAACGCGGTGCGGTGAGTCTGGGGTGCGGGGAAGGGCATCGGGATCGCGGCCGGCGGCGCACGGCGCCACCATGCGCGCAGTCTAGACACCGGCCGTGGGCGCTGCCTTCACCGCCGACAAGCCGCGTGAACGTCGCCGCGCGTCCGCGGCGGGCGCGGCGTCAGCCGCGCGGCTCCTTGCGCTCGTAGGTGGCGTAGACGGTCGCGGTTTCGTCCTTCTGCACCAGCAGGACGTCGTAGCGGTCGACGCGGCCGTCGGCGACTTCCATCCCCGGAGAGCCGAGCGGCATGCCGGGCACGGCGAGGCCGAGCGCCTTCGGCCGTTCCTTCAGCAGGCGCCGGATCTCGCGCGCCGGAACGTGGCCTTCGATCACGTAGCCGTCGATCAGCGCGGTGTGGCACGAGCCGAAGCGCAGCGACATGCCGACTTCCGCGCGCTTCCTCGCGTTGCCGGTGTCGATCGCGCGCACGTTGCCGAAGCCGTTGGCCTGCATGTATTTGATCCAGTCGTTGCAGCAGCCGCAGGTGGGGCTCTTGTAGACCTCGACGAGCGGGGCGCCCTGCGCGCGTGCTGCGCGCGACGACAGCGCGAGCGCCACCGGGGCGGCGAGAAGCAGGCCGGCGATGCGCCGGCGACCTGGATGCACTTTCATGGCGATCTCGATTGAACGGTCCGGGGAGTGCGGCGAGGATACCGGGCGCGGCGCGCGCGCATGGTGCGCGTCGCGGGCGAATGATCGTCGCTGCGTCGCTCGGGCCGCGACGAGGGAAAACACCGAAGCGCGCGAGTCCGGAGACGGCGCGGGGCGCGCTCCGCGGTTCGATCGTGGCCGGGCCGGCGGCGCTCTCGACCCAGGCGAAAGACTCAGCCCGCGTCGCGCGCCGTGGACCTCGCCTGCTGCAACCAGCGCGCGAACTCGCCGGCCGGCAGCGCGCCGCTGAGGCGCTGCACGACTTCGCCGTGCTGGAACACGGCGAGAGTGGGAATGCTGCGGATGCCGTAGCGCGCGGACAGTGCCGGATTGGCGTCGGTGTCAACCTTCGCGAACACGACGTTGTCATGCTTCGCCGCCTCGGCGGCGAACACCGGGGCGAAGGCACGGCAGGGACCGCACCAGCTCGCCCAGAAGTCGACCACCACCGGCCGCGCGCCGCGGATCACGTCGTCGAAATTCCCGGTGTCGAGCGCCACCGGCGCCCCGGCCAGCAGT
>JBFZCF010000201.1:0-2762 GCA_041308065.1 Burkholderiales bacterium | reverse complement strand
GTCCCACAGCGCGCCACGGCCGCCGGCGAGGAACACCGCGTCGTAGCGCCGGCCGTCGACGCAGTCGAGGCAGACGGCCTCGTGAAACGCCTGCAGCGCCGTTTCGTCGTTGCGCAGAAGACCCGGCAGCGCCCGCTCGGAACCCGAGCGCGGGTCGATCGGCGGCGCCTCGCCGCGGATCGTTCCGATGTCGACCGCGCAGCCGGCGTCGCGGAAGATCCAGTACGGTCCGGTTACCTCCGGCAGCCAGGCGCCGGTCTGTCGCCCGCCGGGCGCGTCGCCGTGCGATGTCGCGACGATCACGACACGCGGCCGTGCCTGCGGCCGGACCGGCACCGACAGGGGCAGCAGGGCGGCCGTCGCCGCGGCCCGGAGCAGGGTTCGTCGCCGCAGGGAAACGTCCATGGCGGGTGCGTGGTCCATCCTCGGAAGCCTTCACCGTACGACCATCCGTTGCCGGCTCGTTGCCTTCGATCAACGTGCCGGCGCGCGCCCGCGCCAACGTACGATCCGGCAGCGGCTCACATGATCATCAGGAGGAGAAGGTGACGAACGACTTCCACGGCGTCTTCCCGTATCTCGTATCTCCGCTGGATGAGGCCGGCCGCATCAAGGAGGCGGTGCTGACGCGGCTGGTCGACGACCTCATCGCCGCCGGCGTGCACGGCCTCACGCCGCTCGGTTCGACCGGCGAGTTCGCGTACCTGAGCCTCGAACAACGCCGACGCATCGTCGAAGTCGTCGTGCAGGCGGCGCGCGGGCGCGTGCCGGTGGTGGCGGGCGTCGCGTCGACGACGACCGCGGATGCCGTCGCGCAGGCGAAGACGTACGAAAAGATCGGCGCCGACGGCATCCTCGCCGTGCTCGAGGCCTATTTTCCGATCAACGAGGACGGCGTCGTGTCCTACTTCTCCGCGATCGGGCAGTCGACGCCGCTGCCGGTCGTGCTCTACACCAATCCGCAGTTCCAGCGCAGCGACCTGACGATTCCCGCGCTGGAACGCCTGGCGAAGGTCGACACGATCCGCTACCTGAAGGACGCGTCGTCGGACACGGGGCGGCTGCTCTCCATCATGAACGCGGTCGGCGACCGCATCCGCATCTTCAGCGCATCGGCCCACATTCCGGCGTGCGTGATGCTGATCGGCGGACTGGGCTGGATGGCCGGCCCCGCGTGCGTGGTGCCGCGGCAGAGCGTGCAGCTCTACGAACTGTGCCGCGCCGGGCAGTGGCAGGAGGCGATGACACTGCAGCGCGGCCTGTGGCGCATCAACCGCGCGTTCGCGAAGTACAACCTGGCGGCCTGCATCAAGGGCGCGCTGCAGATCCAGGGCTACGACGTCGGCGAGCCGATACCGCCGCAGGCGGCGCTGACAGACGCGGGGCGCGCCGAGGTCAGGCAGCTCCTCGTGGATCTCGGGGCGCTGTAACCCGGCGCGGACACAGGCTGGCCGGGCGCAGCTCCGTCGAACGCGAAACGAGAAGTACGCCCAGCCGTCGCTCACGCGGCCGGCTTGCGCCACACGCTGGCCAGCCACGGCTGCTGGTCCCGCGGCAAGCCCGGCGGCCGGTAGTAGTGGGTAAGTTCCAGGAATCCGGCGGCCGTCATGTGGGCGCGCCAGGTCTCCCAGTCGTGGAAGGCACCGTAGCGGTCGCCGCTCCATCCCTCCTGGCCTTCGCCGCGCGGATTGGAACTGAACAGGACGCCGTTCGGCTTAAGCGCCGCGTGCAACTGGCGCAGGATGCGCGGCAGCTCCTGCGCGGGAACGTGGAACAGCACCGCGTTCGCGAACACGCCGTCGAAGCGCTCACCGGGCAGGTCGAGCTGGAGGAAGTTCTGCTCGAGCACCTCGCAGCCGCTGTGAGCGCGCGCCATGGCCGCCAGTTGCGCGGAGCCTTCCAGCCCGGTCGCACGATGGCCGAGGCGCCGGAACGTCATGAGGTCGCGCCCGGGTCCGCATCCGAAGTCGAGCAGATCGAACGGCGGGCTCGCCTGGATGTGATCCAGCAGCGCCGCGATGTTCTGGCTGACGTCGTGGTCGCGCGTGCCTTCCCAGAAGTCGCGTGCTCCCGCGTCGTAGTGCGCGAGCGTGCGCGCGGCGACGTTTGCGAGTTCTTCCGGTGTCAGCGGCATGGCGTCATGATCTCATCCCGCTGCGCCACCAAGCACGCAGGGCGGGCGGCGAGGACGGCGCGTGCCGCGGCTTTCAGCCAGAATGGCGGTGCCATGAACGCCATCGAGGACACCCGCCACTGGCTGGAGCGCGCCGTCATCGGGCTCAACCTCTGCCCGTTCGCGAAGGCCGTGCACGTCAAGGAGCAGATCCGCTGGGTCGAAAGTGCGGCCGAAGATCCGGAGCAGCTGCTCCAGGATCTCGTGCGCGAACTGCAGTTCCTCGCCGCCGCCGACCCGGCGACCGTGGAGACGACGTTGCTGATCCACCCGCACGTCCTCTCCGACTTCCTCGATTACAACGACTTCCTCGATGTCGCCGACGCGGCCGTCGAGTCGCTCGGGCTGGCCGGCGTCCTCCAGGTGGCGAGCTTTCATCCGGACTACCAGTTCGCCGGCACCGCACCGGACGACGCGGAGAACCTCAGCAATCGCTCGCCGTATCCCACATTGCATCTGCTGCGCGAGGCCAGCATCGACGCGGCGGTGGCCGCCTTTCCGGAGGCCGACACGATCTACGAGCGGAACATCGAGACGCTGCGCCGGCTCGGAGTGCAGGGCTGGCGCCGCTTGATGGCCGGCCCGGGCG
>JBFZCF010000200.1:0-2772 GCA_041308065.1 Burkholderiales bacterium | reverse complement strand
GGGGGCCTGCCCAGGAAGCACGGGCGGGAACAGCCCCTTCGGCAGTTCAGGCGCGGGGGCCTGCGCGAAGGCGCCCGCCGCGAGCACGCCCGCGGCGGCGATCACCAACGCGGCGCACGAGCGCGCCAGGCCCCGCATCCGTGTCGCCTACTTCTTCGTTCCGAAGTCGACGGTCGGCGGCTTGCTGATCGCCGCTTCGTTCTCCACCGAGAACTGCGGACGCTGCTTGTAGCCGAACACCATCGCCGTGAGGTTCTGCGGCAACTGGCGGATGAAGACGTTGTAGTCCTCGACCGCCTTGATGTAGCGGTTGCGCGCGATGCCGATGCGGTTCTCGGTGCCCTCGAGTTGCGCGCGCAGGTCCTGGAAGGCCTGGTTCGCCTTCAGGTTCGGATAGTTCTCCACCGTCACGAGCAGCCGGGACAGCGCGCTCGTCACCTGGCCCTGTGCCTGGGTGAAGCGCGCGAAGGCTTCCGGATCGTTGATCAGTTCGGGCGTCGCCTGGATCGACGTCGCGCGGGCGCGCGCCTCGATCACGTTCTGCAGCGTCGTCTGCTCGAAGTCCGTCTCGCCCTTGACCGAGGCCACGATGTTCGGGATCAGGTCGGCGCGACGCTGGTACTGGCTCAGGACTTCGGCCCACGCCGATTTCACCGCCTCGTCCTTCTGCTGGATGGTGTTGTAGCCGCAGCCGGACAGCACGCCGACCAGCACCAACACCACCAGGGAACGCAATGCGCTCATCAAAACCTCCGCGATCGAATGACTCGTTGTTGATTCGGCAGCGCGGATTGTGCACGGCATTCAGCCGGATCCCTCGCGGTCGAGCCGGCACTTCGGCGCGGCTGCGCAATCGTGCCACGACCGGACGGCCACAGAGCGCCCAAAACCCGACAACACCCGCGTCGCCGGGACGGGCCGTTCTTCGGGCGGACGCGCTGCCCGTAGAATCGCGCCGATGCAGGCCAAGGCCAAGACCGATTACCGGCGCGCGCTCGCGCAGTTTGCCACCGGCGTGACCATCGTCACCACCCGCGCGGCCGACGGGACGCCCTCCGGGCTCACCGTCAATTCGTTCAACTCGGTCTCGCTCGAACCGCCGCTCGTCCTGTGGAGCCTCGCACTGAAGGCGAGCACCCTGGACGCCTTCCGCAACTGCCGGCACTACGCGGTCAACGTGCTCGCCGCGGGCCAGCTCGACGCCGCGAAGATCTTCGCGGACGCCAAGGCCGACCGCTTCGCGCAGGTGGCCTGGCACCCGGGGCCGTTCGACGTGCCGGTGATCGACGGCGCGGTCGCGTCGCTGATCGTCGCCAACCGCAGCCGGCACATCGAGGGCGACCACGTGATCCTCGTCGGTGAGGTGGTCACATACGACGCGCCCGGCGGCCCCGCGCTCATCTTCCACGACGGCCGCTACATCGCGAGCGCCACCGAAGAGCCGCTGCCGAAGGGTTTCAGCAAACCCTGGCGCTGACGGGGGCGGCGCGCGCCTGAACGCTCGCCGCGGCGGCGATGGCATCGGCGCGCCCTTGCCTACAATCGCCCGATGACTGACGCTGCCGCGATCACGGTCGCCTTGCTGACACCGTCCGACGTCGACGAGTACCGGCGCGTGCGGCTGCGCGCGCTCGCCGAGCACCCCGAGGCGTTCCGCTCGGACGTCGAGGAGGAAGCGGCGAAGCCGATGCGGTGGTGGGCGGAGCGGCTCGCCCCACGAGCCGAGTCGCACGCGGCTTTCGTCGGCGCCTGGACCGCCGCGCGCCGACTGGTCGGCACGGCCGGGCTGCTGCTCGAAACGCGGCGCAAGGTCTGCCACACGGCGACGCTCGTTGGCATGTACGTGACGCCGGAGCACGCGGGACGGGGCATCGGCGCCCGACTCCTAGACGCCTGCATCGACCTTGTGCGCGCGGAGCCGTCCGTCGAGATCCTCTACCTCACCGTGACGAGCACCAACGCCGGCGCGATCCGGCTGTACGAGCGGGCCGGCTTCTCCGCCTATGGCCTCGAGCCGCGCGCGATGCGCCTCGGCGACCGCGCGTTCGACAAGCTGATGATGGCGCTGCACCTGCGCTCGGCGTAACCGGTAGAGTCGACCGCATGCGACGCCTCTGGGACATCTCGCCCGCGATCGGCCCCGGCTTCCCCGTGTTCCCCGGCGACACGCCGTTCGCGCTGCGCTGGACCTGGTCGATCGGCCCCGGCTGCCCGGTCAACGTGTCCGAGTTGATGATGTCGCCGCACACCGGCGCGCACACCGACGCGCCGCTGCACTACGACCCCGATGGCGCGGCCATCGCCGACGTCCCGCTCGACCTCTACCTCGGCCGGTGCCGCGTGATCCACGCGATGGACGCGGGTCCGCGCGTCGAGCCGCGCCACCTCGAAGGCGCACTAACTGGACAACCCTCGCGCCGCGCGCTCGGGATGAGCGCTTCGGAGCGGCCGTGCGCGCTCACGGACGTGCCCGAACGCGTACTGATCCGCACTGCGCGCCGCGCCCGCTTCGACGCGTGGGATCCTCAGTTCACTGCGATCGCCCCGGCGACCATCGACCGACTGCACGCGGCCGGCGTGCGCCTGGTCGGCGTCGACACGCCATCGCTCGACCCCGCCGACAGCAAGTCGCTCGACAGCCACCAGCGCGTGCGCGCGCACGGCATGGCGATCCTCGAGGGCATCGTGCTCGACGACGTCCCGGCCGGCGACTACGAACTGATCGCGCTGCCGCTGAAGATCCGCGGCGGCGACGCGAGCCCGGTGCGCGCC
>JBFZCF010000199.1:0-2815 GCA_041308065.1 Burkholderiales bacterium | reverse complement strand
GAAGTCGGCGCGCGTGCCGGTCCGGTTCAGCCAGATGACCCCGGTCACCAGCGCCGCCACGAGCACGACCAGCGCCAGTCCGACGTACGTGTACTTGGATTCGGCTTCCATCGCAGTTGGATTCTAGGGCCTGTTGACGCTTGGCTTACGCATGTGCGCTCCAGGCGTTGACAGGCCCCCGGACGGGTTCGAGGCGGAAGCGTGAAGGCCCGGCCCGCTCATGAGTTCACGGTGGCGCGCACCGAGAAATAGGACCGGATCCACGGGTCGTCGACCGCGAGGATCTCCCGCACGGGGCCGTCGGCGAGGACCTTGCCCCGTGCGAGCACGATGATGCGGTCGACCACGGTCAGCAGCGTGTCGAGATCGTGGGTCACGAGGAACACGGTGATCCCGAGGTCGTCGACCAGCGAGCGGACCAGGGCGTCGAAACCGCGCGCCGTGGTGGGGTCGAGGCCGGAGGTCGGCTCGTCGAGGAAGAGCACCTCGGGCTCGAGCGCCAGCGCTCGAGCGATCGCCGCCCGCTTGCGCATGCCGCCCGACAACTCGCTGGGCATCTTGCCGGCTACCTCGGGGCCGAGGCCGGCCTGCGCCAGCCGCAGACGTATCAAGGGCTCAAGCAGACCGGGCGGCACGGACGCGTGCTCGATCAACGGCACGGCGACGTTCTGCGCGACCGTGAGGGACGAGAACAGCGCGCCGTCCTGGAACATCATCCCGAACCGACGGCGCACCGCTTCCAGCGCGTCGGGCGGGCTCGACCACATGTCCGTTCCCAGCAGGCGGATGCGGCCCTCCGTGGGCCGCTGCAGCCCGATGATCTCGCGCAGAAGCACCGACTTGCCGGTGCCGCTGCCACCGATCAGCGCGACGAGCGTTCCGCGCCTGACGGCGAAGCTGACGCCATCGTGCACCGCCTGCGCGCCGAACCGCGTGACCACGCGATCGACCTCGATGACGGCGTCGTCGCCCGCCATCAGATGCCGAGCTCCTGGTAGAAGATCGCGAACGCGGCGTCGAGCAGGATCACCGAGACGATGCTCTGCACGACCGTGGAGGTGGTCGCCATGCCGACCGCGCGCGTGTCGCGCTCGACCGTCATGCCCAGGTGGCAGCCGATCACCGCGATCGCCAGCGCGAACACCGGCGCCTTCGACAGGCCGACGTACACGTGCTTGATGTCGAGCGCATCGCGCAGCCGCTCGAGGAAGGTCGTCGGCGTGATGTCGAGCATCGGTTCGGCGATCAGCATCCCTCCCAGGAGACTCATCACGTCGCCGATGAAGACCAGCAGCGGCATCGCGATCATCAGGGCGATCACGCGCGGCAGTACCAGCACGTCGAGCGGCGACAGGCCGAGGGTCTGGATCGCGTCGGTCTCCTCCGTCATCCGCATCGAGCCCAGTTGCGCGGTGAACGCGGCACCCGAGCGGCCGGCGACGATGATGGCGACGATGATCGGCGCGAACTCGCGGGTCGCGCCGATGCCGATGCCGTCGACGACGAAGATGTTGGCGCCGTACTGCTTCGCCTGCAGGCCGAGCAGGTAGGTCACGACGACGCCGATCAGCAGCGTCACGAGGGCGACGACCGGGATGGCGTTCAGGCACACCTGCTCGAACTGCGCCGAGAGCTCGCGCACCCGGAGGCGCCGCGGGCGCAGGATGGTGCCGACGATGCCGAGGACCGCGGCGCCGAGGAACGCGAGATGGCCGTGGCCCATGCGCGCGATGCCGTTGGCGCGACGCCCGATCGCCTCGAAAGCGCTTTCGCGCCGGTGCGGCGGCAGGTCGGGCACGCCTTCGATGCGGCTGCGAACCTGCTCGATGATGCGCGTGTCGTTGGCGGCCAGGCCGCGCCACTTCACGCCGGGCGGCAGGTGGGACAGAAGGGCGAGGGCGGCCGCGCTGTCGAGCTCCGCAAGCTGGCTTGCGTCGACCGTGAGGCGCGCAGGGAGCTGGAGGGCTCGCAATTCGGTGTCGATGGCTTCGAGACCCGCCAGGCGCCAGGAGCCGGTCAAGCGCAGGACGTCGCCGGCAGCATCGGAGGCGCGCTCTAGATGCGCGCGCGGACGGGTATCACGCGGGGCGTCGTTCATTTGGGCGCGGCATTAGAACGCCGTTCGAGGGTATCACGCGACCGCGCGACCGCGCGCATTCAATGCGCTCCGGCGCGCCCGTCAGCGCGACCCGGGGGCAGCGGAGGCGGGTGGTGCGGCGGGGGGCGGCGGCGCCGACACGCAGGCGCGCACGAGCACGAGGCCGATCAGCGCGAGCGCGACCAGGGGCCAGGCCGTCGACCACGGTCCGCCGGTGTCGCCGCGGTTCTGGATCGCCGGAGGCTCGGTGTCACTGCGATCGGTGTGGTCGTGCTGCATCGGTCAGCTCCTGGAAGAGCAACCGCCGCGCTGGGCGGCGGTTGCGTCGGATCGCGCGACGGATCAGGCGGCGGCTGCCTCGCGACCGCGCTGCGCAGCCGCCCGGCTCCCCGAGGGGCCTTCCTGCGTGCTCAGGCGGCGAGTAGCTGCCTGAGCACGTAAGGAAGGATGCCGCCGTGCTTGTAGTACTCGACCTCGATCGGCGTGTCGATCCGCAGCCTGACCGGGATCTGCTTCTCCCCGTCCTTGCCGAACTCCAGCAGCAACAGGTTCATCTGCGGACGGTGCGCGCCTTCGATCTCGATGTCGAACATCTCGGCGCCGCGGCGGCCGAACGTCTCCACGCCTTCGCCCGGCATGAACTGCAGCGGCAGCACGCCCATGCCCACCAGGTTGCTGCGGTGAATCCGCTCGAAGCTCTTCGCGATCACCGCCTTG
>JBFZCF010000198.1:0-4899 GCA_041308065.1 Burkholderiales bacterium | reverse complement strand
CTCGGGCGGCTACAACGTCTACCCGAAGGAGATCGAGGGATACATCGACGAGATGCCGGGCGTGGTCGAGTCGGCGGTGATCGGGCTGCCGCACCCGGACTTCGGCGAAGCGGTGGCGGCGGTCGTCGTCAGCCGCAGGCCGGCCTCGTTCGACACGGCGGCGGTGCTCGCGGCGCTCAAGGAGCGCATCGCGAACTACAAGGTGCCGAAGCGCCTGTTCGTCGTCGAGGACCTGCCGCGCAACGCGATGGGCAAGGTCCAGAAGAATGTCCTGCGCGACCGCTACCGGAGCACCTTCACGCCGTCCGGCGCTTCGTCAACGCGCTGAGCCGCGCGCGCACCGCGGCCGACGATCCGGGCGATCAGGTCGCCCGGATGCCGCGGTACAGCATGTAGCCCGCGAGCACGAACAGCAGCAGCGCGAAGATCCGCTTGAGCCGCCCGGTGTCGAGCGCATGCGCAACCCGGGCGCCCAGCGGCGCCGTGAGCACGCTGCCGCCCGCCACGGCGAGCAACGCGGGCAGGTAGATGAAGCCGACGGTCCCTGCGGGCAACGATGGCTCCGACATGCCGGCCAGGATGTAGCCGACGGTGCCTGCGGCCGCGATCGGAAAGCCGAGGGCGGCCGAGGTCGCGACCGCGTTGTGGACCTTGACGTTGCTCCACACCATGAACGGCACCGAGATGAAGCCGCCGCCCGCGCCGACCAGGCTCGAGATGAAGCCGATGGCATTGCCGACGCCGAACATGCCCAGCGGCCTGGGCAACTCGCGCGAAGGCTTCGGCTTCTTGTCTCGCAGCATCTGCAGCGCGGAGAAGCCGACGAACACGCCGAAGAACAGCGAAATGAAGACCGTCGGCAGGCGGCCCGCGATCTGGGCGCCGATCAGCGAGCCGACGAGGATTCCCGGAGCGAGCACCTTGACGACCGGCCACAGCACGGCTCCGCGCTTGTGGTGCGCGCGCACCGACGACACGGACGTGAACAGGATCGTGGCGAGCGACGTGGCGATCGCCATGTGCACCAGGTGCTGTTCCGGAAACGCGCGCAGCGTGAACAGCATTGTCAGGAAGGGCACGAGCAGCATGCCGCCTCCGATGCCGAGCAGTCCGGCGACGAAGCCGGTGGCGCAGCCGAGGACCACCAGGGCGACGATCAGTGTCCAGTCCACTTCAGTCCTTCACCAGTCGGGTGGTGATGTAGCGCCACTGCGCTGGCGGGACGGGCGTGATCGACAGTCGATTGCCACGCCGCAGCACGGCCATGTCGGCGAGCGCCTTGTGCTCGCGCAGCTCGGCGATGGACACCAGTCGCGTCTTCTTCAGGGCGCGGATGTCGACGAGGAACCAGCGCGGCGCCTCCGTCTTCGCCGCGGGATCGTGGTAATCGCTCCTCGGATCGAACTGGGTGGGGTCGGGGTACGGAGCGCTCGCGACTTCCGCCAGGCCCGCGATGCCCGGCTCCGCGCACGACGAGTGGTAGAAGAGCACGCCGTCGCCCGGCTTCATCTGGTCACGCATGAAGTTGCGCGCCTGGTAGTTGCGCACGCCGGTCCATGGCACCGTCGAGTTGCGGGCCGCGAGCGCGTCGTCGATCGAGCACTCGCCTGGTTCGGACTTCATCAGCCAGTACATCGGCCGGAGTTTACGCAAGGCGGGTGGGCTCGGCCGCGCTGCGGGCCGTGGCGCGCAGCGCGGCAACGGTGCGAGCGGAAAAGGAAGGCGAAGCGCGCAACGCGCTTCGCCCGGCTGTAGGTTCCCCGCCTGTGCCGCCCGGTCTGATGTCCTGAACCATCGGTTCAGGGTGGTCGCTGTCCACGCCGTTTAGGTTCAGCAGACGCGTGCCGATCACACCACGACGCGAGCCCAGCAACCTTGCGCATAGCGCATCGGTTCAAGGAACGAAAGACCTTTGCGCGGGCACCGCAGGGAATTTCTTGATCGCCATCGAGTGACGATCGACTGATTCCATTCTAGCCCGCCGCGAGGGCGCGCAAGCGGAAGAACTGTACGGGTTTCAGAACAGTTTCTCCTGCGGAAGCAGGGCTTCGTCGCAGGTCTGCAGCAGGTCGCGCAGCCGACGCCGGAGCTCGCCGACTTCCACCCCGGCGCCATCGCGCGCGTTGAAGAGCTCGTGGGCGATCTGCAGCGCCGCCATCACGGCGATGCGGTCGGCGCCCATCACCTTGCCGGCATCCTTGATCGCCAGCATCTTGCCGTCGACGTAGTGAGCACACTGAAGCAGCGCGGCCTTCTCCTCCGGCGCGCAGGCGAGCCGATACTCGCGGCCCATGATCGAAAGAGTCACGTGTTCCATTGCGTGCCGGAAGTGGGGGCGGGTGCGGGCGCGGGGAGCCGCTCGAGCATCGCGTCGAGCCGTTGCGTCGCTTGCTCGACCCGGCCACGCATCGTTTCCAGTTCGGTCGACGCCGCAGCGAGCTGCGCGCGCAGCTGCTGGTTTTCGGTCCGCAGCGACTGTGCCATCTCGGCCAGTTCGCGCACCTTGCGGGCGAGCGTGTCGAGGTCTTCGAGCATGCCGGGGATGGTAGCACCGGCCCTTGCCACTTCGTAGGTAGCGGCAGGCTGCGGAGCGCTCCGCTAGAATCGGCCCGCTTACGGTGTCGAAGCACGCGATGCTTCGGTGAAACGGGAAACAGGAGGAGCAGGCGAGCGGCACGTTCGCACCCGCCACTGCACCGCCTCCCGGCGCTGCGGGAAGGCGCGAACCGAAGCCTGCAGCCCGGAGACCGGCCGTATGCAACCAGGACGTGCCTCGGGGTGAAGGCAGGCCGGCTGCGCATGCGCTCCGCCGTTCCCGCTTCCTCGAGCCCGTCTCCATAACAAGACCATCCGGCGGCGGGCCGGAGCACGAGGGAGAAACATGACGGTCGCTTTCCGCGTGGCGCTCGGCGCGCAGTCGCTGCTCGGGCTCGCGCTTTCGAGCGCGCACGCCCAATCCACTGAAGCACGATTGCCGACGGCCGTGGTCACGCCGTCGCGGATCGTTCAATCGATCGACGATGCGCTGCCGTCGACCACCGTGATCACCCGCGCCGAGATCGACCGCTGGCAGCTGTCGGACCTCGTCGGCACGCTGTCGCGCGAAGCCGGCGTGCAGTTCGCGCGCAGCGGTGGCCCGGGCAGCGCCTCGTCGCTGTTCGTGCGCGGCGCCAACTCGAGCCAGGTGCTCGTGCTCGTCGACGGCGTGCCGCTGAACGCCGCGGTCGGTGGTGCGGCCTCGCTCGGAGGCATCGCGCTCGACACCGTGGACCGCATCGAGATCTCGCGCGGCAACCTCTCGAGCCTGTATGGCTCGGCGGCGATCGGCGGCGTGGTGCAGATCTTCACGCGCGGAGCCGGCGCCCCGGGCGCGAGCCTCCTCGCCGAAGGCGGGCAGGGGCGCAACTTCAACGGCGCCGCCAGCGCATCGGCCGACCTCGGCGGGCTGCGCCTCGGCGCATCGATCGGCACGCGGCGCAGCGACCAGTTCTCCTCGATCGACGCCGCGCGCGTCGTCCCCGGGCCCTTCGCGCCCGGCGCCAACGCCGACCTCGACGCGAACGAGAACACCTCGGGCTCGATCGGCGCGACCTACCGGACGCAGGGCGGGACGGTGTTCGCCGCGAACGCGTGGGGCAGCACCAACCGCACGGACTTCGACAGCACGGCGGACGGCCCGGCGGCGACGCACGAGGAGCGCTCGACGATCACCGCGTGGAACGCGCGCGCGCGCAGCCCCCTGACGACCGCGTGGGAGTCGCAACTGCAGGTTGGCGAGATGAAGGATTCGAGCCGCAACCGCAGCAGCGATCCCTGGTCTTTCAACAACGGCGAGTTCGAGTCCACGAATCGCCAGGCCAACTGGACCAACGAGGTCGCGGTCAACGAGCGCGTCAAGGCGCAACTCGGCGTGGAGCACCTGCAGCAGCGCGGCGCATCCACGGCCTTCGACCCGAACTTCGCGAATGTCCTGACCGAGTTCAGGCGCAACGTCACCAGCGTGTGGGGCGGTGTCAACGGCAGCACCGACCGCCAGCTGGTGCAGGTGAACGTGCGCGTCGACAGCTACTCGGACGTCGGTTCCGCGACGACCGGGCTCGCGTCGTACGGCTACAAGCTCACGCCCGAGTGGCGGGCGATCGCGCAGGTGTCGAACGCGTTCCGCGCACCGAGCTTCAGCGACCTCTACTACCCGTTCTTCGGCAACCCGCAGCTCGAAGCCGAGAAGTCGAGCAGCGGCGAACTCGGCGTGCACTACGCGGCGGGGCGGACGACCCTGCGCGCGGCGCTGTACCGCACCGAGACGCGGGACCTGATCGTCTACGAGCCGGCCACGCAGCGCGCGGAGAACGTCGACCGCGCGCGCGCCACCGGAGTCGAGGCGGGCGCGAGCGGCCGCATCGGCCCCTGGGAGTGGAGCGGCAACTTCAACGTGGTCCGCGCCGTCAACGCCGGGACGGACGAACGATTGCTGCGCCGGGCACCGTACGTCGTCAACGCCGGGCTCGCCTACGACGCCGAGCGCTGGCGCGCGGGATTCGAGCTTTCGTACGTCGGGCCGCGCGACGACCTCGACATCAACACGTTCCAGCGCACGGAGCTCGCGGCCTACACCCTCGCGCGGATCGTCGGCACCTGGCGCCCCGCGGACGGCATCGCGCTGCGCGCCCGCGTCGAGAACCTGACCGACGAGAAGTACGAGACGGTCAGCGGCTACAACGTGCAGCCGCGCACGGCCTTCGTCGGCGTGGAGTTCAGGCTGTGACATGAAGCCGACCGCGCGCGCGTGGCCGCTTCTCGCCGTCGCCGGCGCGGCGAGCCTGCTGCTCGCGCTCGCGGTCGGAAGCGTCCCGGTCAGCCCGTCGCAGCTGCTGGCGACGCTGGCCGGGCAGGGCGACA
>JBFZCF010000197.1:0-2823 GCA_041308065.1 Burkholderiales bacterium | reverse complement strand
CGACTGGCTGACCGGGGGCATGTTCGGTCCGGAAAGTTCGCTGCTGGTGATCGTGTCGACCACGGTCGCGGTTGCGCTGCTGCTGCGCGCGGCACGGCGACGTGGGGCCTTCCTCGTGCCGGCCACCTAGGCCGGCAGGCGCACGGCTTCGGTATGCGGCGCGATGTTGACGAAGCCGTTGGCGGCTAAGCGCGCCTTCAGGCTGATCCTTTGGTCGCGTCCGTCACTCGCCCTGCCGGTGCGGCCTAACAGCTCATTCAGCCGAAGCCGCTTCGCGGCTCGGCTTAACTCAGACGTTGAGCGTCTGCTTTGTAGCGCGACGAACTTCTGCTGTGGGTCGGGAATTCCCGTTGATCGTCTCCTTTCGGAACTGCAAGCCAGGCGTTGCGAGTGGCCGCGGGATTGCGGACACTCGCGTATAAGAACAACCGGCCAGGAGCGCGGCACCCTGATCCCGCTTCGGTTGTGCGACTCCGCGGAGGAAATCATGCAGATCACGCTGAAGGTCAACGGCCAGGCACGCTCGATCGATGCGGACCCGGACATGCCGCTGCTGTGGGCGCTGCGTGATTTCCTCGACCTCAAGGGCGCGAAGTACGGTTGCGGCATCGGCGCCTGCGGTGCCTGCACCGTGCAGGTCAACGGCCGCGCCATGCGGGCCTGCGTGGTTCCGCTCAAGTCGGTCGTGGGCGCCGAGATCCGCAGCATCGAGGGGCTCGGCGGCGAACATCCCGTGCAGCAGGCATGGCTCGAGGAGCAGGTGCCGCAGTGCGGCTACTGCCAGACCGGCCAGATCATGCAGGCCGTGGCGCTGCTCGAGGCCAACCCGCGGCCTACGGCGGAGCAGATACGCGAAGGCATGAAAGGCGTGCTCTGTCGCTGCGGCACCTATCCGCGCATCGAGGCGGCGGTGCAGCGCGCTGCGCAGGCGATGGCGCCCAAGGCGGAGGGCTGACCATGCTCACGCGACGCGATTTCATGCTCGGCTCCGGGGCGCTGGCCGTGGCGGTGTCGCTGCCGCTGCGCGCGGACGCGGTGGCTGACCCCAAGGCAGCCCCCGAGTTCGTCACCGCCTACCTCGAGGTCTCCCCGGACGGCCGCGTGCTGCTGCACTCGCCGACCACGGAGATGGGGCAGGGCACACACACCGGCCACGCCGTGATCATCGCCGACGAGTTGGGCGTAGACATCGAGCGAGTCACCGTCATCACCGCCGAGCCCGCCGACCCGTTTCGCCGCAACGGCCAGATGGGCTCGGGCGGCTCATGGGGCGTGCGCTACTGGTACGAGCCGTTGCGCAAGGCGACGGCGCAGGCGCGCGAGGTGCTGATCGCGGCCGCCGCGGCGCAGTGGGGCGTGCCGGCGGCCGAGTGCCGGCTCGAGCGCGGCGAGTTGGTGCACGCGGCGTCGAACCGGCGTGCCGGTATCGGCGCGCTGGCGGGCGCCGCGGCGGCACTGCCGCTGCCCGAGAATCCGACGCTGCGGCCGAAGTCCGAGCTGCGCTACACCGGCCGCAAGGTGCCCCGCCTGGACCTCGCGGCCAAGGTGCGCGGCGAGCCCGTGTTCGCCTCGGACATCGAGCGGCCCGGAATGGTGTATGCGTGCGCCGTCCTGTCGCCGGTGTTCGGCGCCGAGCTCGAGGGCTTCGAGCGCGAGTCGGTCAAGTCCGTGTCGGGCGTGATCGACGTCGTGGCGATTCCCGGTGGGGCCGCGCTGATCGCCACCCACAGCTGGGCGGCGATGCAGGGCGCCGAGGCGCTCAAGATCCGCTTCAAGCCCACGCCGCACGATCGTCTCGATTCCGCGACCATCTCGCGCCAGATGCGCGCGGGACTCGGCGAGGGCGCGACCGCGATCGAGGCGCGCAAGGACGGCGACTGGACCGCGGTCGCGAAAGCCGCGAGCCGCGTCGTCACCGCAGACTACGAGGCGCCGTACCTCTCGCACGCGCCGATGGAGCCGTGGAACTGCACGGTGGAGATCGACACCGAGGGCGTCGTGCACATCTGGGCGCCGGTGCAGACCCAGGACCGCAACCGCAACGCGGCGGCCGCTGCCGCGGGCGTGCAGCCCGAGAAGGTCCGCCTGCACACCACGCTGCTCGGCGGCGGCTTCGGCCGGCGCCTCGGTTCGGACGGCATCGCCGCAGCGGTCGTCACGGCCAAGGCCGTGAAGAAGCCGGTGAAGTTCTTCTGGCGCCGCGAAGACGAATTCGCCCAGGGCTGGTACCGCCCGGCGCAGGCGGCACGGCTCGAGGCCGCGCTCGACGCCGAGGGTCGCGTCACCGGGTTGCGCGTGCGCACGGCTGGGCCGTCGCTGTCGAATTCCTTCAGCCCCCAGGGGCTGCCGGCCGGGCAGCTCGACGGCTCCTCCGTGCAGACCATCCGCGAGTCGCGCTACAAGCCTGCCGCGTTCCACGTCGAGTGGGTGCGCGTGGACCAGCCGGTGCCGATGGCGCCGTGGCGCGCCGTGGGCGCGACGCAGAACGGCTTCTTCATGGAGTGCTTCATCGACGAGGTGGCGCGCACGGCGAAGCGCGATCCCTACCAGCTTCGCCGCGAACTGCTCGCACATGATGCGCGCGCACTCAACGTGATCGACACCGTCGCGAAGGCTGCGGGCTGGGACCAGCCGCTGCCCAAGGGCCGTGCGCGCGGCATGGCCTACGTCGAGAGCTACGGATCGCTGTGCGCGCAGGTGGCGGAGGTGTCGTTGCGCGAAGGGCGGCCGTTCGTGCACCGCGTGGTCTGCGCGCTCGACTGCGGCTCGATCGTGCTGCCCGACGGCGTGCGCTCGCAGGTCGAGGGCGGCATCGTGCAGGGA
>JBFZCF010000196.1:0-4968 GCA_041308065.1 Burkholderiales bacterium | reverse complement strand
GATCGTCGAGAACTACCGCATCATGGCGCGGCTCGGCCTGGTCGACACGATCCTCGGCATCGGCCTGCCGTACATGGCGAGCGCGTTCGGCATCTTCCTCCTGCGGCAGACGTTCAAGACCGTGCCCCGTGAGCTCGAGGAAGCCGCCCGGGTCGAAGGCTGCGGCTTCCTCGGCGTGCTGTGGCGCGTTTACGTGCCGCTCGCGCGGCCGACCTACCTTGCCTACGGGCTCGTGTCGGTGAGCTACCACTGGAACAACTTCCTCTGGCCGCTGGTGGTCACCAATTCGGTCGAGACGCGGCCGCTGACGGTGGGCCTCGCGATCTTCGGCGCACCGGAGTCGGGCGTCGACTGGGCGGTGATCAGCGCCGGGACGATCATGGCGGTGGCGCCGCTGCTGGTCGCGTTCCTGCTGTTCCAGCGGCAGTTCATGCAGTCGTTCATGCAGGCCGGCATCAAGTAGGCGGAATGACATCGATCCTGACCTGGAACATCCAGTGCGGACTCGGGTGCGATGGCCGCGTCGACCTCGCGCGCATCGCGCGCGTGGCGCAGGCGATGGGCGACAGCGACGTGCTGTGCTTCCAGGAGGTCACGCGTGGCGATCCCGAGATTGCCGGCGGCGCCGACCAGGTCGCCGAGTTGCAGGCGCTGTTTCCGCAGCACCGGGCTTTCTTCGGCGCCGCGCTGGATCGCGCGGGGGCTGGAGTCGAGCGGAGGCAGTTCGGCAATCTCGTGCTGTCGCGCCTGCCCGTGCTGCAGGTCTTCTTCCACCTGCTGCCGCATCCGGCCCAGGGCGGCATCAAGCACATGCAGCGGCAAGCCATCGAGGCGGTGGTCGAGACGCGCGCCGGCCCGCTGCGCGTCGTCACGACGCATCTCGAGTACTACTCTGCCGCGCATCGCGCGGCGCAGCTCGAGCGGCTGCGCGCGCTGCAGGCCGAGGTCGCCGAGAACGAGGCGCGGCCGCCGAAACCTGCGGCCAGTCCGTACGATCCGGTGCCGCGCCCGGCGTCGCTCGTCCTGTGCGGCGACCTGAACTTCCTTCCGCACGAAGACGAATACCGCGCGCTCTTCGCGCCACCGCTGCTCGACGCGTGGCGCAGCGCGCGCGGCGCCGAACCGCACCCGCCCAGCACCGGCTTGTACGACCGCCGGCAGTGGCCGATGGGCGGGCATTGCCGCGACTACTTCGCGGTGACGGCCGACGTCGCGCGGCGCATCGCCGACGTCGCGATCGACGCGGCCACCGATGCGTCCGACCATCAGCCGCTGCGGCTGACCCTGCACGACTGAATCGCCACCATGACTTCCGCTTCGCTGCCCGCGCCCGCCGCACTCGCACGCCTGCGCGGAGTGCTGCTCGACATCGACGGCACCATCACGACCGCGGGACGCCTCGGCGCGGCGGCCTACGGCGCGCTGGAGCGTCTGCAGGAAGCCGGCCTGCTCGTCATCCCGGTGACAGGGCGCCCCGCGGGCTGGTGCGACCTGATCGCGCGCTTCTGGCCGGTCGACGCGGTGGTCGGCGAGAACGGCGCGCTGTACTTCCGCTACGACCATGACCGGCGCCGCATGATCCGCGGCTTCGCGCGCAGCGACGCCGAGCGGGCGCAGGACCGCGAGCGCCTCCGCGTGATCGGGGAGGACGTGCTGCGCGCGGTGCCCGGGGCGGCGATCGCCGCCGACCAGCTCTACCGCGACACCGACCTGGCGATCGACTACTGCGAGGACGTGCCGCCGCTTTCGCCGGATGCCGTCCAGCGCATCCATGCGCTGCTGACCGCCCGCGGACTGACGGCCAAGGTCAGCTCGATCCACGTGAACGCCTGGTTCGGCACGCACGACAAGCTGTCGATGACGCGGCGACTGATGCGCGAGCAGTTCGGCGTCGACCTCGACGCCGAGCGCGACGCCTTCGCCTTCATCGGCGACTCCCCCAACGACGAGCCGATGTTCGCGTACTTCCCCAACTCCTTCGCCGTGGCCAACATCGCGCCGTTCGTCGACGCGCTGGACCACCCGCCGGCCCATGTGATCGCGGAGGGGCAAGAGGGCGACGGCTTTGCCATCTTCGCGGAGCGCGTGCTCGCGGCGCGCGAGGCGCGCACCTGATCGCGGACAGCGCCGGTCCACGGCCAGGCCGGCAGAGCGGCTGACCGCTGTCAACGCGGCTCGCATGCCGCCGCATAGGATGGGAAGCATGGCGCGAATCGGCGTGATCGGAGGTGGCGCGTTCGGCACCGCGATGGCCTGCGTCCTGCGGCGGCGGGGGCACGAGGTCGTACTGTGGGCGCGCGAGCCCGAGGTCGTGGACACGGTCAACGCGAAGCGCGAGAACGCGGTCTTCCTGCGCGGTGTAACGCTGCCCGAGGGCATCGTCGCCACGGGGGAGCTTGCCGCCGCGGTGCGCGGGTCGGAGTTCGTGCTGCTGGTGCCGCCGGCGCAGCACATGCGCGCCGTGACCGCGTCGTTGCAGCCTCACCTGACTGCCGGCACTCCGGTGGTCAGCTGCTCGAAGGGCATCGAGCGCGGCAGTTGCGCGCTGATGTCGCAGGTCCTCGCGGACACGCTGCCGCAGGCGCGCGTCGCCATCCTGTCCGGTCCTTCCTTCGCCGCCGAGATCGCCGTCGACCTGCCGGCCTCGGCGCGCAGGTGTGCGGCGTGATGAAGAACGTGCTCGCGATCGCCTGCGGCATCGTCACCGGCAAGGGCCTGGGCAACAGCATGCGCGCGATGCTGCTTGCGCGCGGCCTGGCGGAGGCGGTGGACCTCGGGCTGGCGCTCGGCGCGCGCCTCGAGACCTTCCTGGGCCTGTCCGGCATCGGCGACATCGACCTGTCGTGCAACAGTCCCCAGTCGCGCAACATGTCGCTCGGCATCGAGCTCGGCCGCGGCCGCACGCTGGCGCAGGTCCTCGGCGAGCGGATCACCGTGCAGGAAGGCGTGCACTCCTCGAGCGCTATCGCCGAACTGGCCGCCCGGCTCGACCTCGACATGCCGATCGCGGGGCTGGTCGACCGGGTGCTGAACCATGGCGCCGATCCGGACCGGGAACTCGACGCGCTGATGGCGCAGCCCTTCGGGGTGGAGCGGGCCGTGGTGCCCTGGCTGCGTCGCAGCAACCGCGACGCGTAGGCTTCAGGCCCCGCGAGCCTCACGCGGGTTCCGGCACGCTCGGCAGTCCCGCCAGCGCCATCGCGAGTTCCTTCTCGTCGTAGCTCTCGTCCTTGAGTTCGCCGGCGAAGTACTTCTGGTACGAACTCATGTCGAAGTGCCCGTGGCCGCACAGGTTGAACAGGATCGTTTCGGTGCGTCCTTCGCGCTTGCAGCGCAGCGCTTCCTCGATCGCGCCCTTCACAGCGTGATTGGCTTCGGGCGCGGGCACGATGCCCTCGGCGCGCGCGAACAGCACGCCCGCGGCGAAGCACTCGTTCTGCGTGTACGCGGTGGCCTCGATCAGGCCGAGCTGCCTCAGGTGCGACACCAGCGGCGCCATGCCGTGGTAGCGCAGCCCGCCAGCGTGGAAGCCGGGCGGCGTGAAGCTCGAACCGAGCGTGTGCATCTTGGTGAGCGGCGTCAGGTGGCCGGTGTCGCCGAAGTCGTACGCATAGCGACCACGGGTGAGCGACGGGCACGCGGCCGGCTCGACGGCGACGATGCGTGGCTTCGCGCCGCCGCGCAGGCCGTCGCCGATGAACGGGAAGGCGATGCCGGCGAAGTTCGAGCCGCCGCCCGTGCAGCCGACGACGACGTCGGGCCAGGCATCGGCCATCCGCATCTGTTCCATGGCCTCCAGCCCGATGACGGTCTGGTGCATCAGCACGTGGTTCAGCACCGAGCCCAGCGCGTACTTGGTGTCGTCGCGCTGCACGGCGAGTTCGACGGCTTCGGAGATCGCGATGCCGAGGCTGCCCGGGTGGTCGGGCCGCTGCGCGAGCACCTGCCGGCCGTACTCGGTTTCGTTCGACGGCGACGCGATGCAGCGCGCGCCGTAGGTCTCCATCACGGCGCGCCGGTACGGCTTCTGGTCGTACGACACGCGCACCTGGAATACCAGCACCTCGAGCCCGAACAGCGACCCCGCGAATGCGAGCGACGTTCCCCACTGCCCGGCCCCGGTCTCGGTCGTGAGCCGCTTCACGCCCGCCTGCGCGTTGTAGAACGCCTGCGGGACGGCCGTGTTCGGCTTGTGGCTGCCCGCGGGGCTCACGCCCTCGTACTTGTAGAAGATGCGGGCCGGCGTGCCGAGGGCCTTCTCGAGCCGGTGCGCGCGATACAGCGGCGACGGTCGCCACAGGCGATAGATGTCGCGCACCGGCTCGGGAATCTCGATCTCGCGCTCGGTGCTCACCTCCTGCAGGATCAGGTCCATCGGGAACAGCGGGGCGAGGTCCGCCGGCCCGATCGGCTGCAGCGTTCCCGGGTGCAGCACCGGAGGCAGCGCGCGCGGCAGGTCGGCCTGGATGTTGTACCAGGCGCGCGGCAGGCGGGACTCGTCGAGGACGTACTTGGTGGGCGCGTTCATCGCGTCGTTCTCCTGAAGGCGGGGATCGCGAAGCGCCTCCCTGCGCGCGGCGACCCGGGATGGACCAGTTCGAATTCACCGTAGCACAGCGGCGCGGCTCAGCATTACGGCGCCGCGATCTTCACGAGCGCATCGCGCACGGTCGGGAACGACAGCCGGGCACGCAGTTCCCGCTTCAGCCGCGCGTTGCGGATCCTCCGTGAAGCGGACATGAACGAGTACATCATCGGCGACACCGCGCGTTTCAGCTCCTCGCGCGGCAGGCGCGGCGGGCGCTCGAGGCCGAAGCGGTCGGCGACGAGGTCGAAGTATTCGCCCATCTTCAGTCCGCCGTCGTCGACCGTGTTCGTGACGCGGCACGGCTGGCCGCGCAGCAGCGCCACGATGGCGATCCGCGCGAGGTCGTCGGCGTGGATGTGGCTCGTGTAGACGTCGTCGCC
>JBFZCF010000195.1:0-2857 GCA_041308065.1 Burkholderiales bacterium | reverse complement strand
CTGCTCGAACTGAACCCGGACGGAACGGCGCGCCTCGTCAACGGGGCTCCAGTCGAGTCCTACACGAACGCCGACACCAGCGGCATCGCGCGCGTGTTCACCGGCTGGAGCTGGGCCGCACCGACGACGACCGATGCGGCATTCAACGGCTCGACGACCGCGACCTACCCGGACCGCAGCGTACGGCCGATGCAGGCGTATCCGCAGTTCCACGAGACCGGCGCGAAGACCTTCCTCGGCGTGACGATCCCGCCCAACACGTCGGCGCAGGCGAGCATGAAGATCGCCATGGACACGCTGTTCAACCATCCCAACCTGTGCCCGTTCATCGGCCGTCAGCTCGTGCAACGGCTGGTGACGAGCAATCCAGGCCCGGCGTACGTGGGCCGCGTCGCGGCCGCGTGCGCGAACAACGGGTCGGGCGTGCGCGGCGACATGAAGGCGATCATCCGCGCGATCCTGCTCGACGCCGAGGCGCGCGATGCGGGCAGGCTCGCCGATCCGCAGTGGGGCAAGGTGCGCGAGCCGGTGCTGCGCCTGTCGAACTGGGCGCGCTGCTTCAACACGGCGTCGGCGTCCGGCAACTGGACGATCCGCGGCCTCGACAGCCCGTCCTCGTCCCTCGGCCAGCAGCCGCTCCGCGCGCCGTCCGTCTTCAACTTCTACCGGCCGGGCTACACGCCGCCGAACACGGGCATCGCGACCGCCGGGCTGGTGGCCCCCGAGTTCCAGGCCATCGGCGAGACATCGGTGGTCGGCTACACGAACTACATGCAGAGCGTGATCGTCAACGGCGCGGGCGTCGCGGTGAACGGAGTGCGCGACGTGCGCGCGAACTACGCGGCGGAGCAGGCGGTCGCCGACAACGCGGATGCCCTGATGGACAGGATCGACCGCTGCCTCACCAACGGGACGATGCCGGCGGCGATGCGGCAGGAAATCCGCAGCGCCGTTAACGCGATCAGCCTGACCGCCACGAACGGACGCGCCAACCGCGTCCACACCGCCATCCTGCTGACGATGGCGTCCCCTGAATACCTGGTGCAGAAGTGAGGAGACGGCCATGACCACGCAAGCTTCCCGCCGGCAGTTCCTGCGGACCGCGTCGGCGCTCTCGGTGGCCGGCGCCGCGACGCCTTTCGCGCTGAACCTGGCATCGATCGCCGCCGCCTCGGCGCAGACGGCGCCGGACTACCGGGCCCTCGTGTGCGTGTTCCTGTACGGCGGCAACGATGCGCACAACACGGTCGTCCCGTACGACAGCGCGTCGTACCAGGCTTACGCAGGCGCCCGGGCGACGCTCGCCTGGGACCAGGCGACCGAGCTGGTCCCGCTCGCGCCCGCCGTGCCGGCGGCGGACGGCCGGCAGGTCGCGCTGCCGCTGCCGCTCGCGCCTCTGGCGACGCTGTTCGACGCCGGCCAGTGCGCGGTCGTCGCGAACGTCGGGCCGCTCGTGGCACCAACGAACCGCGCCAGCTACACCGGGCGGTCCGTGCCGTTGCCGCCGAAGCTCTTCTCGCACAACGACCAGCAGTCGGTGTGGCAGGCCTCGGTGCCCGAGGGCGCGAAGTTCGGATGGGGCGGCCGCATCGGCGACCTGCTCGCCGCGCAGAACGCGAACGCGCTGTTCACCTGCCTGACGCCGAGCAGCAATGCGGTGCTCCTCAGCGGACAGCAGGTCCGCCCGTTCCAGCTCGACGCCAACCAGGGCTCGATCGCGTTCTCCGCCCTCGGCTCCAACTCGCTGTACGGTTCGGCGGCCGGCGCGACCGCGCTGCGCGCACGCCTGACCGCGACCAGCGGGCACTTGCTCGAGCACGAACTGGGGCGTGTCAACCAGCGCTCGATCGAAGGAAACGCCGCGCTCCGGACCGCGCTGCAGAGCGCGCCGACGCTCACGCCTCCCACCGGCAACGGGCTCGCGAACCAGCTCGCGCTCGTGGCGCGCGTGATCAGCGCGCGGTCGCAGCTCGGCGCGACGCGCCAGGTGTTCCTGGTCTCGCTTGGCGGCTTCGACACGCACTCCAACCAGGCGACGGCCCACACGGCGCTGCTGACGCAACTCGCCAATGCGATCGCGTTCTTCCAGGCGACGATGACGCAGTTCGGCACGGCGAACAACGTCACTCTCTTCACCGCATCGGATTTCGGCCGCGCACTGCTGTCCAACGGCGACGGCTGCGACCACGGATGGGGCGCGCACCACTTCGTCGTCGGCGGCGCCGTGAAGGGCAGGCAGGTCTACGGAAGCTTCCCCGACCTGACGGCAGGCGCGCCGACCGACGCCGGCAACGGCCGCCTGATCCCGACGACGTCCGTCGAGCAGTACGCGGCGACGATGGCAGGCTGGATGGGGGTGGGCGCGAGCGACCTGCGGCTGATCCTGCCGAACCTGCCCAACTTCGCGACGGACACCCTCGGCTTCATGGCCTGAGCCCGGTCGGGCCGTCACGCGGGCTATGCTCGGAACCTGAAGATCCCGAGCAGATAATCAGGAGCCGACCATGAGCGCACCGCTGCCGCCCGCCAGTGCCACCCCGTCCGACTCGCTCGTCACGACGACCCACGTCGTGTACGCGCTCCACACGCTCGGCCTCGTGATCGGCGCGTTCGGCACCGCCTCGGTGATCGGCGCGTTCCTGTTCGGCTGGCCGTCGATCATCGCCGTCATCATCAACTACGTGAAGCGGTCCGAGGTGCGTGGCACGTGGCTCGAATCGCACTTCTCCTGGCAGATCCGCACGTTCTGGTGGGCGCTGTTGTGGGCGCTCGTGATCGGCGTCGTCGGCACCGTGTTCGCCATCGTGCTCGTCGGCTTCGCGATCTGGATCATCGGCTTCTTCGCGCTCGGCGTCTG
>JBFZCF010000194.1:0-2885 GCA_041308065.1 Burkholderiales bacterium | reverse complement strand
GACATGCCTTCCTTGACCATCTTCCTGCGAATGAACGCGATCTGCGTCTGCAGCGGCAACTCCTTCGGGCAGACGTCGTGACAGCCCAGCAGCGACATGCAGCCGAACACGCCGTCGTCGTCGCCGATCAGTTCGTAATAGTCCGCGTCGGTGCGCACGTCGCGCGGGTCGAGGCGGAAGCGGGCGATCTTGTTGATGCCGACCGCGCCGACGAAGTCCTTGCGCATGCGCGCCGTGCCGCAGCCGGCGAGGCAGCAGCCGCACTCGATGCAGCGGTCGAGCTCGAAGATCGCCTCGGCGAGCTCCGGCTCCATCCGCTCCTCGAGCCGCGTCAGGTCGACCTCCTGCTGCTTCGTGTGGCACCACGCCTCGAGGCGCTCGGAGAGCGCGCGCATCCACTTGCCGGTGTTGACCGAGAGGTCGCCGATCAGCTCGAAGAAGGGCAGGGGCGCCAGCGTGATGTCCGGCCCGATGTCGCGCGTCAGCGTGCGGCAGGCGAGCGTCGGCCGGCCGTTGACGACCATGGCGCAGCTGCCGCAGATGCCCGCGCGGCACACGAAGTCGAACTGCAGCGACGGGTCTAGCCGCTCGCGGATCTCCATCAACGCCATGAACAGCGTCATGCCGTCGCTCTGCTCGATCTCGTAGGTCTGGATGTGTGGAACGCTCGCCGGGTCGGCCGGGTTGTAGCGCATCACGCTGATCTTCAGCTTCTGGCCCGTCTGCACGCCGCGCCCCGCGGCCGCTGCGCCGCTGGAGGACGCCGGCGCGGCCGGCGCGCCGGCCTGCACCGGCACCACGTTGATCACTTTTCCGCTGGCCTGATTGCTCATGCTGTCCTCCGCGCCGGGGCCTGCGCCATCGGCTCGTCGATCCTCTCGTTCTTCCCGCGCAGCCGTGCCGGCAGCAGCTGCTCGTACGGCATCAGCGCCGCCTGCCGTGCGAAGCGGTCATCGGCGTACTGCTGCTTGAGGGCGTCCACCGCGGCCTGGCGGCCCGGCGTGTCAGGATGATCCACGTAGTCCTTCGCGCCGTAGCCACGCCATCCGGGCGGCAGCTCCATCTTCCCGACGTCGAGCGCTTCGTAATTGAACGTCGGCAGTGTCGAGTCGCCCTTCCAGGTGGCGAGCGTGCGGCTCAGCCACTTGGCGTCGTTGCGGTTGGGATAGTCCGAGCGGAAGTGCGCGCCGCGGCTCTCGGTGCGGGTGTACGCGCCGTAGGCCACGCACAGCGCGAGCTTCAGCATCTTCTGGACCCGGTACGCGGTCACCAGCTCGGGGTTCGCGCCGGGCGCGCTGGACTTCAATCCGATGCTGCGGCTCTTCACGAGGAGCTTCTGCAGTTCGTCGACCGCTTCTTCCAGCTCCTTGCCGGTGCGGAAGATGCCGACCTTGTCGCTCATGATGGCCTGCATCCGCGCCTTGAGCGCGCTCGCGTCTTCCGTGCCGTGGCTGGTGATGAGGCCCTGCAGCTTGGCCTTTTCCTCGTTCACGAAGTCGCGCAGCACGCCGGTCGGGATCGAGATGTCGTTCTCGGTCTTGTCGCAGTAGTCCGCGATGAACTCGCCCACGATCATGCCGGCAACCACGGTCTCGGCCACAGAGTTTCCGCCCAGCCGGTTGAATCCGTGCATGTCCCAGCAGGCGGCTTCGCCCGCGGCGAACAGGCCCTTCAGCGTGGGGCTCTCGCCCGTGTAGTTGGTGCGCACGCCACCCATCGTGTAGTGCTGCGCCGGGCGCACGGGGATCAGGTCCTTCACCGGATCGAGGCCGAGGAAGTAGTGGCAGATGTCCCAGACTTCGCGCAAGTTGTGCTTGATGTGGTGCTCGCCGAGCAGCCGGATGTCCAGCCAGATGTGCTCGCCGAAGCGCGACTTCGCGCCCTTGCCCTTCTTGATGTGCTCTTCCATCCGGCGCGACACGACGTCGCGCGAGGCAAGTTCCTTCTTCTCGGGCTCGTAGTCCGGCATGAAGCGGTGGCCGTCGACGTCGAGCAGCAGGCCGCCGTCGCCGCGGCAGCCCTCGGTCAGCAGGATGCCGGCCGGGAAGATCGGGGTCGGGTGGAACTGCACCGCCTCCATGTTGCCCAGCGTGGCGATGCCGGTTTCCAGCGCGATCGCCATGCCGATGCCTTCGCAGATCACGGCGTTGGTGGTGACCTGGTAGAGCCGGCCGGCGCCGCCGGTCGCGAGCGCGGTCGCCTTGGCGACGTACGCGGTCAGTTCGCCCGTGATCAGGTCGCGCACGACGGCGCCGTAGCAGCGGCCGCCTTCGTGGATCAGCGCCAGCGCCTCGGTGCGCTCGTGCACCGGGATCGAGCTGGCGATCACCTGGTCGCCCACCGCCTGCAGCATCGCGTGGCCGGTCGCGTCGGCGACGTAGCAGGTGCGCCACTTCTTGGTGCCGCCGAAGTCGCGCTGCGCCAGCAGTCCGTGCGCTTCGTCACGCTCGGTGATCGTGACCTTCTGGCCGTTGATGACGACCGTCCGGTCGCCCTTGCGCACGCGGCTCCACGGCACGCCCCAGGAGGCCAGTTCGCGGACGGCTTTCGGCGCCGTGTTGACGAACATGCGAACCACGTCCTGGTCGGCGCCCCAGTCCGAGCCGCGGACCGTGTCCTCGAAGTGCACGTCCTCGTTGTCGCCCTGGCCCTTGATCACGTTGCCGAGGCTCGCCTGCATGCCGCCCTGCGCGGCCTTGGAGTGCGAGCGCTTGGGCGGGACCAGCGACAGGATGATCGCGTCGTGGCCGCGCCGCTTGGCGGCGACCGCCATCCGCAGGCCGGCAAGTCCGCCGCCGATGACGAGCACATCCGTGTAGATGACGTTCATTTGCTGCCCTCCGTGGCCGGCGCCGCCGGTGGGGTGATGGCGGCCGTCGCGCTCG
>JBFZCF010000193.1:0-2905 GCA_041308065.1 Burkholderiales bacterium | reverse complement strand
TTCGTCAGCTCGGCCTTGAAGGCGGGGTTCGGCTCGTACACGGTCATCTTGTTGGCCTTGAGCGTGGCCAGAGACTCGCCGGTGAAGTCGCGCATGCGCTTCCAGCCGCGCTCCTCGGCCGCCTTGCCCGCCGCGAGCACCGCGTCCTGCGTCGCCTTGTCGAGCTTGTCGAACTCCTTCTGGTTGATGATCACCATGTTCTTGGGCAGCCACGCGTCGACGGTCGCGAAGTGCGTCAGGCTCTCCCACACCTTGGAGTCGACGCCGGTGGCGCCGGAGGACATGAACGAGTCGACGACGCCGGTGGACAGCGCCTGCGACAATTCCGCGGCCTGGATCGTCAGCGGCTGCGCGCCGACGATTTGCGCGATGCGCGTGGTCGCCGGGTTGTAGGCACGCCACTTCAGGCCCTTCATGTCGGCGGTCGAGTTCAGCTGCTTCTTCGTGTAGATCCCCTGCGGCGGCCACGCAACCGCGTACAGCAGCCGGATGCCCTGGCCGGCGAGGATCTTCTCGACGACCGGGCGCTGGGCTTGCCACAGCTTGTAGGACGCGTCGAAGCCGGTCGCCACGAAGGGCACGGCGTCGGCCCCGAAGACGGCGTTCTCGTTCTCCAGCAGGCTCATCAGCACCTCGCCGATCTGCGCCTGGCCGGTCTGCACCGCGCGCTTGATCTCGGGCGCCTTGAACAGCGCGCCGTTCGGATGCACGGTGATCGCCAGCTTGCCGCCGGTCGCCGTCTGCACGTCGGCCGCGAACTGGTTGAGGTTCTGCGTATGGGGATTGCCGGCCGGGTAGCCGGCGGGCAGGTCCCACTTGGTCTGCGCGAGCGTCGGCGCGGCAAAGGAAATGGCGGCAGCCGCGAAGGCGGAACCGAGCAGCAGGGAACGTCGTTTCATGGTCTCCTCATCGGTGAGTCGGCGCGGTCCGGTCGATCGGTCGCTGTGTCAACATAGCGCCGGCCCGAGCAAGTCAAGAGAATCGTGTCCACACATCATTCTGATCGCGCGATGGGCAGTGCCCGTCAGTCACCCGAACGCTTCCGCTCCGTGCCTTGCGCGGCGCTCAGCATACAAGCACCGGCGACCACGCGGAGGACGCGATGACCGCCGCGCCGGCGCACGGCGCCTGGGAGTTCTGGATCGACCGCGGCGGCACCTTCACCGACGTCGTCGCGAAGCGGCCGGACGGCGCGCTCGTCACCCACAAGCTCCTGTCCGAGAATCCCGAGCAGTACCGGGATGCGGCCGTCGCCGGCATCCGCCACCTGCTGGGCGTGACGGCCGGCCGGGACGTGCCGGGCGAAGCCCTCGGCGTCGTCAAGATGGGCACCACCGTCGCGACCAACGCGCTGCTCGAGCGCAAGGGCGAGCCCACGGTCCTCGTGGTCACGCGCGGCTTCCGCGATGCGCTGCGCATCGCCTACCAGAACCGGCCCCGCCTGTTCGACCGCCACATCGTGCTGCCGGAGTTGCTGTACTCGCAGGTGATCGAGGCCGACGAGCGGATCGGCGCCCACGGCAACCTCGTCAAGGCGCTCGACGAGGCGGCGGCGCGGCGCGACCTGCAGCGTGCGTACGACGCCGGCCTGCGCGCCGTCGCCATCGTGCTGATGCACGGCTACCGCTACCGGCAGCACGAGGCGGCGCTGGAGCGGATCGCGCTCGAGATCGGTTTCCCCCAGGTCTCGGTGTCCCACAAGGCCAGCCCGCTGATGAAGTTCGTCGCGCGTGGCGACACGACGGTGGTCGATGCCTACCTGTCGCCCATCCTGCGCCGTTACGTCGAGCAGGTGGCCGGCGACCTGCCGGACACGCGGCTCCTCTTCATGCAGTCGAGCGGCGGCCTGACCGACGCACGGCGCTTCCAGGGCAAGGACTCGATCCTGTCCGGCCCGGCCGGCGGCATCGTCGGCATGGTGCGGACCAGCCTCGCGGCGGGCTTCGACCGCGTGATCGGCTTCGACATGGGCGGCACGTCGACCGACGTGTCGCACTTCGCCGGACGCGACGTCAGCGACTGCGAGCGCGCGTTCGAGACGCAGGTCGCCGGCGTGCGGATGCGCGCGCCGATGATGAGCATCCACACCGTCGCCGCCGGCGGCGGCTCCATCCTGCACTTCGACGGCGCGCGGCTGCGCGTGGGACCGGACTCGGCCGGCGCGAACCCGGGACCGGCCTGCTACCGCCGCGGCGGGCCGCTCGCGGTCACCGACTGCAACGTCATGGTCGGCAAGATCCAGCCTGCGTTCTTCCCGCACGTGTTCGGGCCGCGCGGCGACCAGGCGCTCGATGCCGACGTGGTGCGCGAGCGGTTTGCCGATCTCGCCGCGCGGATCCACGCCGAGACCGGGCGCCCCCTGTCGCCGGAGCAGGTGGCCGAGGGCTACATCGACATCGCCGTCGGCAACATGGCCGAGGCCATCAAGCGCATCTCGGTGCAGCGCGGCCACGACGTCACCCGGTACACCTTGTCGGTGTTCGGCGGCGCCGGGGGCCAGCACGCGTGCCGCGTCGCCGACGCCCTCGGCATGACGCGGATCTTCGCCCACCCGCTCGCCGGCGTGCTGTCCGCCTACGGCATGGGCCTCGCGGACCAGACCGCGATGCGCGAGGAGTCGGTCGAGCGCCGTCTCGCGGCCGACGCGATGGACGCGCTCGGCGCGACCCTCGACCGGCTCGGTGCCGACGCCATCCAGGACCTGCAGTCGCAGGGCGTTGCGCCGGACCGCATCCGCGTGGTGCGGCGCGCGCACCTGCGCTATGACGGCACCGACACGGCGCTGATCGTTCCCGCCGGAACGCTCGGGGACATGCAGCGCGCCTTCGACACGGAGTACCTGAAGCGCTACTCGTTCCTGATGGAAGGGCGGTCGCTGGTCATCGAGGCGGCGTCGGTCACCGAC
>JBFZCF010000192.1:0-2945 GCA_041308065.1 Burkholderiales bacterium | reverse complement strand
GACCGCGTCACGGTGCCGAGGATCCATGGACACCCGTAGCGCCGGACCGGCAGCCCGGCGCGCGCTGCACGCAGCGGCCGTGCTGGCCGCGGCGGCGGTAGTCGCTGTCGCGCTGGTGTCCGTCGTGCACGACCGGGCCGAGCCCCGGATCGAGGCCAGCCGGCGTGCGCAGCAGCTCACGCAGCTCACGGCGGTGCTCGGTGACCTCGCGTACGACAACGACCCGCTCGTCGACACGTTGCTGCTGCGCGACCCGGAGCTGCTCGGTGCCGAGCAGCCGCTCCTGGCCCATCGCGTGCGACACGCCGGCGCGACGGTCGCCGTGCTGATCAACCTCGTGGCGCCGGACGGTTACGCCGGACCCATCCGCCTGCTGGTGGCCGTGAACGGCGCGGGCCACGTGCTCGGCGTGCGCGTACTCGAGCATCGCGAAACCCCGGGCCTCGGCGACGTGATCGAGGAGCGCCGTTCGGACTGGATCCGGGGCTTCGACGGTCGCTCGCTCGGCGACCCGCCGCCGGACCGCTGGGCCGTGCGCCGGGACGGCGGCGACTTCGACCAGTTCACCGGTGCGACCGTGACGCCGCGCGCCATCGTCAGCGCGGTGCGCAAGGCACTCATCTACGCGGAGCGCCACCGCGACGAGCTGTTCGCGGCGGCGGAGCCGGCCACGCCTTAGAATCCGTCCATGGACGCGCGCGCCCTGTTCCGCAACGGACTCATCGACCGCAATCCCGGCTTCGTCCAGCTGCTCGGGCTGTGCCCGCTGCTCGCCATGAGCAACTCGGTGGCCAACGCGCTCGGGCTCGGACTCGCGACCCTCGCGGTGCTGGTCGCGAGCAACGCGGTCGCCTCGCTCGCAGGTCCGCACCTGCCTCGCGAGGTGCGGCTCGCGGTGTTCGTGCTGGTGATCGCGGCTGCGGTGACGGCCGTCGAACTGTCGATGGCCGCGTGGTGGCCGGGCCTGCACGCATCGCTCGGCATCTTCCTGCCGCTGATCGTCACGAACTGCCTGCTGCTCGCACGGGCCGAGTCGTTCGCCTCGCGAGAACCGCTGCCGCGCGCGTTGCTCGACGGGCTGGCGATGGGGCTCGGCTTCCTGCTGGCCCTGCTCGCGCTCGGCGCCAGCCGCGAGCTGCTCGGTCGCGGCAGCCTCGGCGCCGACCTGCACCTGCTGCTGGGCGCGCAGTTCGAGGGGCGCGGCTGGCAGGCGTTTCCGGAGTCGCGCGGCCTGCTGATCGCACTGCTGCCGCCCGGCGCCTTCGTGCTGCTCGGGCTCATGCTCGCGCTCGGCAACGTGCGGGCCGCGGCACGGCGGCGCGCACCGGCCGGGCCCGGAGCAGAGCCTGCCGCCGTGCCGGGATCGGCGACGTGAATGCTTCGCAGCGGCAGGCGTTCTTCGAGCGGCTGCGCGCACTCAATCCGCACCCGAAGACCGAGCTCGAGTACTCCACGCCGTTCGAGCTGCTGGTCGCGGTGATCCTCTCGGCGCAGGCGACGGACCGCAGCGTCAATCTCGCGACCCGGCGGCTGTTCCCCGTGGCGTGCACGCCGCAGGCGATCCTCGGTCTCGGCGTCGAGGGCCTCGCGGAATACGTGCGCTCGATCGGCCTGTACCAGGGCAAGGCTCGCAACATCGTCGCGACCTGCCGGATCCTGCTCGATCAGCACGGCGGCGAGGTCCCGCCTGACCGTGCGAGCCTCGAGGCGTTGCCGGGCGTCGGCCGCAAGACCGCAAACGTGATCCTCAACACCGCCTTCGGCCAGCCGACGATGGCGGTGGACACGCACATCTTCCGCGTCGCGAATCGCACGGGGCTCGCCCCGGGCAAGACGGTGCGCGAGGTCGAAGAACGGCTGCTGAAGCGCGTGCCCGCCGAGTTCCTGCACCATGCGCATCACTGGCTGATCCTGCACGGGCGCTACGTGTGCAAGGCGCGCCGCCCCGACTGCCCCGCCTGCCCGGTTGCCGACCTGTGTCGGTACCGGCACAAGACGCCGGCTCGCGAGTCCTGAAGCCATGCCGTTCTTCCACGACCAGGACCGCAGCGCGCTGCGCCGCCACTACCTCGAGGCGTGGCGCAAGCAGCGCGAGGGCCGGCCGCTCGAACCGCTCGAGCACCAGCTCGCCGCCGTCATCGAGCAGCACCCCGAGTACCACGCGCTGCTGGAGGACGAGCCGGAGTCAGTCGGACGCGACTACGCACCGGAGTCCGGACAGTCGAACCCGTTCCTGCACCTCGGCCTGCACCTCGCGATCCGCGAGCAGGTTGCCACGAACCGGCCGCCTGGAATCGCCGTCATCCACCGTGAGCTGAGCCGCAGGCTCGGCAGCGTTCACGAGGCGGAGCATCGAATGCTCGAGCGGCTGGGCGAGGCGCTGTGGCTCAGCCAGCGCACCGGCCGGCCACCGGACGAGGCAGCGTACCTCGAGTCCTTGCGCCGGCTGGGCGCGTAGCCGCCTACCAGCCCATGGGGTGGCCGAGCAGCGCCTCGAGTCGTGCGTTGTGGGGATCGAAGTACTCGCGCAGCCGCGTCGCCGTGGCCTCGGCCAGCGGCGGATAACGGCGGGTATTGCGCGCCTCGAGCCGCACGGATCCGGCCGGCGGCAGGCCGAGGAAGCCGAGCGTGCGGTTGAGCACCGCGAGCGGATCGCGCACGAGGTCCTCGAACCGCAGGGCGAGCAGCCGCTCGCGCGGGTAGTGCGCGAGCCAGCGCTCGAGCTGCTCGGCGTAGCGGCCGCGGGCGAGGTAGGAGAAGTGCTGGTGCTCGGCACTGACCTCGAGTGCGCCGCTCGCAAGCCGCTCGTGAGCGGCCTCGATGCGCGCCGGCTCCGCCGTGATCGCCTCATCGAAAGCGAGTGATTCCCGGCCCTTGTCGCGCTCGTGCCAGTAGTGCGAATAGGCGCGCCGCACCGGGTCGCGCAGCAGCACGACGAGGCGCGC
>JBFZCF010000191.1:0-2999 GCA_041308065.1 Burkholderiales bacterium | reverse complement strand
CTGCTCGCGAAGTTCGACAAGTCCGTCACCGTCCCGCAGTGAACCGGGCTTGCTGACCGCCGGCGAATGGGCCCTGGCGCGGCTCGGGTACGAATTCCGAGACCCGGCGCTGCTCGAGGCTGCGCTGACCCACCGCAGCGCGGGTCGGCGCAACTACGAGCGGCTCGAATTCGTGGGCGACGCAGTGCTCAATTTCGCGGTCGCCGCGCTGCTCTACCGCGCCTGCCCGGACGCCGACGAGGGCGAGTTGAGCCGCTACCGTGCGACGCTGGTGAGCGGCAGTTCGCTCGCCGAGGTCGCCGCGGAACTGCGGCTCGGCGAGCAGTTGCGCCTCGGCGGCGGCGAGATGAAGAGCGGCGGCCACCGCCGCAGCTCGATCCTTGCCGATGCGCTCGAGGCGCTGCTCGGCGCCGTGTACCTCGACGGCGGCACCGGCGCCGCTTCCGCGGTGATCGAGGCGCTGTTCGCGGACCGCCTCGGCGCGCTGCCCCAGGCCCACGAGCTCAAGGATCCGAAGACCCGGCTGCAGGAACAGCTGCAGGCGCGCGGCCTGCCGTTGCCGGCCTATGCCGTGGAGGCCGTGAGCGGCGAGCCGCACGAGCAATGGTTCGTCGCCCGCTGCGAGGTGGGGTCGCTCGACCTGCAGGCGCTCGGCGAGGGATCGAGCCGCCGCCGCGCGGAACAGGAAGCTGCGCGGCAGCTGCTCGAGACGCTGTCGCGGCCGGTGGTTGCGCCATGAGCGGGCCGGTGGGCGCGCAAGGCGAGGGCACCCCGTCGGGCGGCGGCCGCTGCGGCATCGCCGCGCTGGTCGGCCGGCCGAACGTCGGCAAGTCCACCCTGCTGAATGCGCTGCTCGGGCGCAAGGTCAGCATCGTGAGTCCGCGGCCGCAGACCACCCGCACGCGCATTCACGGTGTACTCACCCGGCCGGGCCTGCAGATCGTGTTCGCGGACCTGCCTGGCATCCACTCGCGGCAGCCGCGCGCGATCAACCGCTACATGAATCGCACCGCGCTCGCCTCACTGGCGGACGCGGACGTCAACCTGTTCGTCATCGAGGCGCTGCGCTGGACCGAGGAGGACGAGCGGGCACTCGAGGAACTGCGTCGCGCGGGCCGTCCGATCATCCTCGTGATCAACAAGGTCGACCGCGCCCAGCCGAAGGCGCGCCTGCTGCCGTTCATCGCCGAGGTGACGTCGAGGGCGGAGTTCGCCGAGGTCCTGCCGCTGTCGGCCTTGAAGCACAAGAACCTCGAGCGCCTGCCCGAGGTGATCGGCCGCTACCTGCCCGAATCGCCGCAGCTCTATCCCGCCGACCAGCTGACCGACGCGAGCGATCGTTTCATGGCCTCCGAGATCGTCCGCGAGAAGCTCACGCGCCGGCTGCAGGACGAACTGCCCTACGGCCTGTTCGTCGAAGTGGAGGGCATGGGCGAGGCGGAGGACGAGCCCGGCAAGCTCGTGGTGCAGGCGGTGATCTGGGTTGAGCGTACCGGGCAGAAGGCCATCGTCATCGGCAAGGGCGGCGAGCTGCTGAAGGAAGTCGGTCGTGCCGCGCGACTCGAACTCAGGGATCACTTCGGCCGACCCGTGCACCTCGAGCTGTGGGTCAAGGTGCGGGAGGGCTGGTCCGACGACGAGAGCGCGCTGCGCCGTTTCGGGTTCGAGACGTGACGGCCGCGGCGCGACGGGTGCAGCTCGAGCCTGCCTTCCTGCTGCACCACTACCCCTACCGCGAATCGAGCCGCATCCTCGAGCTGTTCACCCGGGCACACGGCCGCGTGTCCCTGTTCGCGCGCGCCGCGCGCCGCGGCGGCTCGACCCTGCCCGCCGCGTTGCAGCCGTTCGCCGAGGTGCTGGTGTCATGGAGCGCACGCGGCGAGGCGGGACAGCTGACCGGTGCGGAGACCGTCCGACCGCCGGCTTTCCTCGCGGGCGACCGGCTGATGAGCGGTTTCTACGTCAACGAGCTGCTCCTGAAGCTGCTGCCCCGGCAGGATCCGCACCCGCAGCTCTACGAGGCCTACGAGCGGCTGCTCGCCGGCCTGCAGGACGGCGCGAGCGACCCGGCGCGTGAATTGCGCCTCTTCGAGAAGCGCCTGCTCGAGGAGCTCGGTTGGGGGCTCGATCTCGCACAGGACGCCGGCAACGGCGAGCCCATCGAGCCGCGGCGCGCCTACCGTTACCGCGTGGACGGCGGCGCCGAGGCCGTCGGAGGCGTGGCCGAGGGTGCGATGATCTTCGCGGGCGCTTCGCTGCTGTCGCTGGCCCGCGAGGAACTCGCCGACTCACAGAGCCTCGCCGACGCGCGCCGGCTGCTGCGCGCCGCGATCGAGCAGTGTCTCGACGGCCGCCCGCTGCGCACCCGCGAGGTCATGCGTGCGATGCGCGCCCACGGCGGACCCGGACCCGGAGGCTGAAACGTGCTCACCCATCCCCTGCGACTCGGCGTCAACATCGACCACGTGGCCACGCTGCGCCAGGTGCGCCGCTCGAGCTATCCCGATCCGCTGCTCGCCGCGCTGATCGCTGAGCAATCGGGCGCGGACAGCATCACGCTGCACCTTCGCGAGGATCGCCGCCACATCCAGGACCACGACGTCGAGCGCATGCGCCAGGCGCTGCAGACGCGCATGAACCTCGAGATGGCAGCGACCGACGCCATGATTGCCGTTGCACGCCGCGTGCGCCCGCACGATTGCTGCCTGGTCCCGGAGCGGCGCGAGGAGCTCACCACCGAGGGCGGACTCGACGTCGCGGCGCAGGTCGGCCGGCTCCGGGAGGCGTGCGCCGCACTCCGTGAAGCCGGCAGCCGCGTGTCGCTGTTCGTCGATCCTGAGCCCGCGCAGCTCGAGGCCGCGTTCGAGGCCGGTGCACCCGTCGTCGAGCTGCACACGGGCGCCTACGCCGAGGCGACCGGCGAGCGCCAGGCGCTGGAACTCTCGCGCCTGCTCGAGGCGGCGCGCTTCGGCTCGCGCATCGGCCTCACGGTGCACGCC
>JBFZCF010000190.1:0-3060 GCA_041308065.1 Burkholderiales bacterium | reverse complement strand
TCGCGGAAGCCGGATGATCCGAACTCGCTCGGATCGGCAAATCGATAGAAATCAAAGTGATGGAAGTCTAAGCTCGAAACCGAATAAGGTTCAAGCAGCGCGTAGGTAGGGCTTTTCACAGGTCCGCTCACTCCGAGCGCCTCGAGCACGGCGCGGACCAGCGCGGTCTTGCCCGTGCCGAGGTCGCCGCTGAGGTTCAGTTGCAGTCCGTGCGCGCGCACGTCGTCGACATGGCGCTGGAGCGCGTGACCGAGCGCGCGTCCGAATGCCGCTGTTGCAGCAGCGTCCGGCAGCGTGAGCGTGACGGCGCGAACCGAGGGCGTTGCCACCTAGAATCGTCCAGCATGAAGAGTGTCGACGCCGCGCAGGATACAAGCGGGGCCGGGCGCGACTGGAACGCGCTGGCCGCGCGCATCCGCGCGTGGGGCGCCGAACTGGGCTTCGCGCGCGTCGGCGTCGCGGATCTCGACGTCGCGCACGCCGCGGACCGGCTCGGCGTCTGGCTTGCGGACGGGCGCCACGGCGCGATGGAGTACATGCAGCGGCACGCCGCCATCCGGCGCGACGCGACGCGCCTGCTGCCCGGCGCGCGGCGCGCGATCGTGGCGCGGATGGACTACGTCCCGCGCGATGCGCCGCCCGACTGGCTCGAGTGCGAGCGGGCACGCATCGCGGATCGTGGCGAGGCAGTGATCTCGATCTACGCGCGCGGTCGCGACTATCACAAGGTCCTGCGCCAGCGGCTGCAGGCGCTGGCGACGCGCATCGAGGGCGAGGTCGGTGCGTTCGGTTACCGCGTCGCGACCGACTCGGCGCCGGTGATGGAAGTCGAGCTCGCGCGCAAGGCCGGGCTGGGCTGGCGCGGCAAGCACACGCTGCTGCTGTCGGAGGACGCGGGCTCGACCTTCTTCCTCGGCGAGATCCTCACCGACCTGCCGCTGCCGGTCGACGCGCCGGTGACCGAGCGCTGCGGAACGTGCGCGCGGTGCATCGACGTGTGCCCGACGCAGGCGATCACCGGGCCGTACCGGCTCGACGCGCGGCGCTGCATTTCGTACCTCACGATCGAACTGGCGGGATCGATTCCCCAGGAGCTGCGGCCCCTGATCGGCAACCGCGTGTACGGCTGCGACGACTGCCAGCTCGCGTGTCCCTGGAACAAGTTCGCGCGCGCCGCGACGCTGCCGGACTTCGACGTGCGGCACGGGCTCGACCGCGCGACGCTCGTGGAACTGTTCGCGTGGACCGAGGCGGAGTTCGACGCGCGCCACGCGGGTTCGGCGATCCGGCGCATCGGTTACCTGCGCTGGCTGCGGAACATCGCCGTGGGGCTCGGCAACGCGCGCTCGTCGCCGGAGATCATCGCCGCGCTGCAGGCCCGCGCGGACCATCCGGACCCGGTCGTCCGCGAGCACGTCGCCTGGGCGCTCGCGCTGCACGCCGCGCGCTAGGGCCCGCGCTACAGCCGTGCGAACGTCACCCACAGCGGCAGCGTGACCATCGCCGCCAGAGTCTGGATCGTGATCAGCGCCGCGACCGGCGCGGCGAGCCCGCCCATGCGCACGGCGAGGATGTACGCGCTCGACGCGGTCGGCAGGGCGGCGAACAGGACGACCACCTGCGCCTCCACCCCGCGCAGCCCGAGCGCCCATACGACGACGACGGCGACGGTCGGCGTGGCGACCAGCTTCACGAACGTGAACCACGACAGCGAGCGCGGATCGTCCTTTACCGTCATGAAGGACAGGCCGGCACCGATGCACAGCAGGCCGAGCGCCAGGCTCGCGGAGCCCATGCGCGTCAGGAAGCTCGACGCGAAGCCCGGCAGTTCCAGCCCGGCGAGCTGCGCCACCAGTCCGGCGACCGTCGACACGATCAGCGGGTTGGTGACGAGTTCGCGCCCGAGGTTCGACTTCGCGTGCCGTGCCAGCGTGGTCACGGCGATCAGGTTCGCGAGCGGAATGCACACCGCGAGGATCAGCGCCAGCAGCGCGACGCCGCGCGCGCCGAACAGCGACTGCGCGAGCGCGAGCCCGACGTACGAGTTGTAGCGGTACGCGGTCTGCACGCAACTTGCGAACAGCGCCGGCTCGGTCCGGAACAGCGGCTTCGCGAGGAAACCCATCGCCGCCGCCGACAGCAGCGTGACGACGCCGGCGCCGAGCAGCAGGGCGTCCGTCGCGAGCGAGAACTTCGCGCTGAAGATGGAGTTGAAGAGCAGCGCCGGGAACAGGACGTAGTAGACGAGCCGTTCGGCGCCGTCCCAGAACGCGCGCTGGAACGCGAATCGGCGCGCGAGCACGGCCCCGAGCAGGATCGTCCCGAAGTCGGGCAGCATCAGCAGGGCGTTGGAGAGCATGGCGTGCGGCAGCGGTCAGCGCCGCAGTGTAGAGGCGGGCGATCGCGGTCGAACCGTTGCCACGCCTCAAATTGCCCGAGAGGGGGCGAGCCCTTATAATCCGGCCCCTTTGCTGCTGTAGCTCAGTTGGTAGAGCAACTGATTCGTAATCAGTAGGTCGGTGGTTCGAGTCCACTCAGCAGCACCATGTCCAGCCGGCTTTCCGCGATGGCGTTCACTACCCCGCTGCGGGGACCGCTCCTTCCGAATCCGTCGAGCATCGGTCAGGCGTGCGCTCGCGGGAGACGCCGCCTCTCGGGCGCCGCACACCAGGAACACCAGGGAGAACCGCCATGCCACTGCCTCTGGCCGGCAAGACCGCGCTGATCACAGGCGCCGCGCGCGGCATCGGGCGCGCCGTCGCGCACAAGCTCGCCGCGGCCGGCTGCGACGTCATCGCCAACTACTACAACAGCCACGAGGAAGCCGAGGCGCTGTGCGTGGAACTGCGCGCGCTCGGCCGCCGCGCGCTCGCCGTCAAGGCGAGCGTGGGACTGCCGGACAGCGTCGATGAGATGTTCGGCGAGCTTAAGAAGGAGTTCGACCGCATAGACATCGTCGTGAGCAACGCCGCCAGCGGCGTGCTGAAGCCGACGCTGGAGATGACGCTCAAGCACTGGCGCTGGTGCATGGAGACCAACGCGCTGGCGCTGAACCTGCTC
>JBFZCF010000189.1:0-3302 GCA_041308065.1 Burkholderiales bacterium | reverse complement strand
GTTCGTGAAGAGCCTGCGCCCGCGCTCGGTGTCCTGCGCCGCCGCGGCAGCGGCAAGGCCGCCGATGAGGCAGGCGGCGAGCAGTCGTTTTCTCATCGGGTGTTCGGCCGAGCCATCCGGTGGCGAGACGCTCGGAGGATATCCCAGGCGCATCGATTCGTGCCTGCCGGTAAAGACTGTCCAACCCGTTGCGCCCCTGTGTCGCAGTGGCGACTTGTGTACTCTCTCGTGCAATGAACGCCCCCCGCACGATTCCGTCGAAGATGCTCGGCGAGCGCATTCCCCTCGAAGGCACGGGCGCCGTCGACATCGAGCGCCAGCGCACGGTGGTGGCGGCGCTGCGGACCTTCCTGCCGGATCACTGCATCCTCTGGCGCGAGGAGGACACGCGGCCCTACGAGTGCGATGGCCTGACGCTGTACCGCCAGGTGCCGATGGTGGTGGCGCTGCCGGAAACCGAGGAGCAGGTCGCCCGCATCGCGCGCGCCTGCTTCGACCTCGACGTGCCGATCGTCCCGCGCGGCGCGGGCACCGGCCTGTCCGGCGGCGCGCTGCCGCACGGCCAGGGCGTGCTGCTGTCGCTGGCCAAGTTCAACCGCATCGTCCAGATCGACCCGCTGGCCCGCACCGCGGTGGTCCAGCCCGGCGTGCGCAACAGCGCCATCTCGGAAGCCGTCGCCCATCTCGGCCTGTACTACGCGCCGGATCCGTCGAGCCAGATCGCCTGCACCATCGGCGGCAACATCGCCGAGAACTCGGGCGGCGTGCACTGCCTGAAGTACGGCCTGACGCTGCAGAACGTCCTGCGCGTGCGCGGTGTAACAGTGGATGGAGAAGTGGTCGAAGTCGGATCCGAAGCGCCCGACGCGCCCGGCTACGACCTGCTGCCGCTGGTGGTCGGCTGCGAGGGCATGCTGCTCGTGATCACCGAGGCGACGGTGAAGCTGGTGCCGAAGCCGCTGAAGCAGCAGGTCATCATGGCCTCGTTCGACGACATCGAGAAAGGCGGCGACGCGGTCGCCGCCGTGATTGCCGCGGGCATCATCCCGGCCGGCATGGAGATGATGGACAAGCCGGCCACCGCGGCGGTCGAGCCGTTCGTGAAGGCGGGCTACGACCTGAACGCGGAAGCGATCCTGCTGGTCGAGTCCGACGGCACGCCCGAGGAAGTCGCCGAGGAGATCGAGCGCATCGAGGCGGTGCTGCGCGCGAAGGGCGCCACCCAGCTCGCCGTGTCGCAGTCGGAACCCGAGCGCCTGCGCTACTGGGCCGGCCGCAAGGCGGCCTTTCCCGCGGTCGGACGCATCTCGCCCGACTACTACTGCATGGACGGCACGATCCCGCGCAAGCGCCTCGGCGAAGTGCTGAAGGCGATCGCGGCGATGGAGAAGAAGTACGACCTGCGCTGCGCCAACGTGTTCCACGCGGGCGACGGCAATCTGCATCCGCTGATCATGTTCGACGCCAACGACCCGGATTCCGTGGTGCGCGCCGAGGAGTTCGGCTTCGAGATCCTCGAGCTGTCGATCGCCGTCGGCGGCACGGTCACCGGCGAGCACGGCGTCGGCGTCGAGAAGGTCCACCAGATGTGCCTTCAGTTCGACCCGGCCACGCTCGAGTCCTTCTTCGCGGTGAAGCGCGCGTTCGATCCGCCCGGCCTGCTGAATCCCGGCAAGGCGATCCCGACGCTCAACCGCTGCGCTGAATACGGGAAGATGCATGTGCACGCCGGCGCGCTGAAATTCCCCGAGCTTCCCCGCTTCTGACCATGGACCCGACTCTGCAGGCATTGCAGGAGCGCGTGCGCGCGGCCGCGGCGGCGAAGACGCCGCTCATGATCACCGGCGGGGGCGCCAAGGCCTTCTACGGCAACGAGCCGCGCGGCGAGGCGCTCGACGTGCGCAGCGTCAGCGGCATCGTCGACTACGAGCCGACCGAACTCGTCGTCACCGTGCGCGGCGGCACGCCGCTGGCGGAACTCGAAGCGCGCCTTGCGGAGCAGAGCCAGATGCTCCCGTTCGAGCCGCCGCACTTCGGCCCGACGGCAACCGTGGGCGGCGCGGTCGCCGCCGGCCTGGCCGGTCCGCGCCGCATGGCGGCCGGCGCGGTGCGCGACTTCGTGCTCGGCGCGCGCCTGCTCGACGGCCGCGGCAATGTGCTGTCGTTCGGCGGCCGCGTGATGAAGAACGTGGCCGGCTACGACGTGGCGCGCGCGCTGCCCGGCTCGCTCGGCACGCTCGGCGTGATCGTCGAAGCGTCGTTGAAGGTGCTGCCGCGGCCGGTCGCCGAGCAGACGCTGCTGTTCGAGATGAACGAGGCGGAATCGATCCGTCGTGCCAACGAGTGGGGCGGCCAGCCGCTGCCGATCTCGGCAACCGCCTGGTGCGGCGGCCAGCTCTATGTGCGCCTGTCCGGCGCCGCGGCCGGCGTGCAGGCCGCGCACGCGAAAATGGGCGGCAGCCCGGTGCCCGAAGCCGCGCTGCTGTGGGCCGAGTTGCGCGAGCAGGCGCACGGCTTCTTCCAGCCCGGCCACGGAACGCTGTGGCGCGTGGCCGTACCGCCGACCACCGGCCCGCTCGATCTCGGCGCGACGCTGGTCGAGTGGAACGGCGGGCAGCGCTGGGTGTGGTCGGACGCGCCGACGGAAAAGATCCGCGCGCGCGTCGAGGCCGCGGGCGGCCACGCGACGCAGTTCCGCGGCGGCGACCGCCGCTCGACCTTCCATCCGCTGCCGCCCGCGCTGGCGGCGATCCACCGTCGACTGAAGGCCGAATTCGACCCGGCCGGCATCTTCAACCCCGGCCGCCTCTACGCAGAGCCCTGATGCAGACCGCCCTCGCCGACTTCATTCGCAACACGCCGGAGGGCCGCGAGGCCGACGCCATCCTGCGCAAGTGCGTGCACTGCGGCTTCTGCACGGCCACCTGCCCGACCTACCAGCTGCTCGGCGACGAGCTCGACGGCCCGCGCGGCCGCATCTACCTGATGAAGCAGGTGCTCGAGGGCAAGGAGGTCACGCGCTCGACCCAGGTCCACCTCGACCGCTGCCTCACCTGCCGCAACTGCGAAACGACGTGCCCATCGGGCGTGCAGTACGGCCGCCTGGTCGACATCGGCCGCAAGATCGTCGACGACCACGTGGTGCGTCCGGCCGGCGAGCGGCTGATGCGCACCGCGCTGAAGGAAGGCCTGACCAGCGTGGCATTCGGGCCGGCGATGGCGCTCGGCAAGATGATGCGGCCGCTGCTGCCCGCATCTCTGAAGGCCAAGGTGCCCGCGCCGCAGGACGCCGGCGCCTGGCC
>JBFZCF010000188.1:0-3322 GCA_041308065.1 Burkholderiales bacterium | reverse complement strand
CGCGAGGCACGCCACAGCCCGCCCAGGCGCCATCCGGTAATCGAAGGCCGCTTCGCGGTCTCTCCACAGCGCGCGGCGCGACGGCCGCGCTGCGGGGAACCTCGCGGAGCGCGACTCAGTGCGGCGGGCGTGGCCACTTGACCGCGCGGCGGGCCGAGTGCGGCCTGCAGCCGAGGCGCAGACAGTTCGAGCGGGAGTGCCGAAGCTGCGGGCCCGCTCGGGATACCGCTCCTTAGTACCGCCCGCCGCCGAGTCGCGCGGAGGGAGGTCCCCGCAGCACGGTCGGCGCGCAAGGGACGAATCCCCAGCTGTCGCGCCGCACGAGCCACGCGCAGCGCGGCCGGCGCGCAAGGGACAGCCCTGCAGCACTCACGCCGCATGAGGCCCCGCAGCGCGGTCGGCGCGCACGGGACGAACCTGCAGCCCGCTAATCGCGGCCCGATGCGCGCCGCGCGCTCGCTCGCAGTTGCGCCAGCGACACCTTGGTCTCCGCGCCCTGGCGCGGCGGCGCGCAGTCGGCGCATGCGCTGCCGCGCTTCGGCCGCAGCAGGAACACGAGCGCCGCGATCACGGCGGCCACGGCGAGCAGGTCGAGCAGCGACGCCATGTCAGGCTCCGAGCGCGAGCGCCGCGCGGTAGGTGACGAACGCGGCGATGTAGGCCAGCGCAAAGAGATACGTCGCCATCAGGATCGGCGTGCGCCAGCCGCCGGTCTCGCGCTTCACGACAGCCAGCGTGGCGAGGCACTGCGGCGCGAACACGTACCACGCGAGCAGCGCGAGGCCGGTGGCCAGGCTCCACTGCGCGGCGATCACCGGCAGCAGCGCCTCGCCGGCCTGCCCGGCGGCGGCCGACATCGAGTAGACGGTGCCCAGCGCGCCCACCGCCACTTCGCGGGCGGCGAGGCCGGAAACGAGCGCGATGGAGATCTGCCAGTTGAAGCCGACCGGCTCGAGCACGTGCGCGAGCAGCGCGCCGATCTGGCCGGCGACGCTGTACTCGATCGCGGCACCGGTCGCGCCCGGCGGCGGCGCGGGGAACGAACTCAGCGCCCACAGGATGACCATCAGCGCGAGGATCGTGGTGCCGACGCGGCGCAGGAACACCTTCGCGCGCTCGAGCAGGCCGAGCGCGAGGTGCCGCGCGTTCGGCCAGTGGTAGGCGGGCAGTTCCATCAGCAGCGGCGCGGCCTGGCCGCGCGTCGTGCGCGTGAGCACGAACGACACGAGGAACGCCGCCACGATCCCGGCGACGTACAGCGAGAACAGCACGAGGCCCTGCAACTCGACGCCCGGGCCGACCAGCCGCGCCGGGATGAACGCGCCGATCAGCAGCGCGTACACCGGCAGGCGCGCCGAGCAGGTCATCAGCGGCGCGATCATCATCGTGATCCAGCGGTCGCGCGGATTCGGGATCGTGCGCGTGGCCATGATCCCGGGCACGGCGCACGCGAAGCTCGACAGCAGCGGGATGAACGAGCGGCCCGACAGGCCGACGCTGCCCATCAGGCGGTCGAGCAGGAAGGCCGCGCGCGGCAGATAGCCCGAATCCTCGAGCACGAGGATGAAGAAGAACAGGATCAGGATCTGGGGCAGGAACACCAGCACGCTGCCCACGCCCGCGAGAACACCGTCGATCAGCAGGCTCTTCAGGGCGGACTCGGGAAGCGCGCCTCCGAGCGCGGCGCCCAGCCCCTCGACGCCGGCCTGGATCCATTCCATCGGCGGGCGCGACCACGCGAACACCGCCTGGAACACGAGGAACATCACGATCGCCAGCACGAGCGGGCCAACGAGCGGATGCAGCACGACGCGGTCGATCGCCTCGCTCGATCGGTCGGCTTCGATCCGGGTGAGGCCAAGGGCAAGGAGGATGCGGTCGGCCTCGGCCGCGACGTCGCCGCCGTCCGGCCCGGTCATCGGCAGGGCCGCGATGCCCTGATCGCAGTGCGCGTCGATGGCCTCCGCCAGCGCGCGCGCGCCGTTGCCACGCACGGCGACCGACTCGACGACCGGCACGCCGAGTTCGGCGGCGAGCCGCGCGGTGTCGACCGCCAGCCCGCGCTTGCGCGCGAGGTCGCTCATGTTGAGGCTGACCACCATCGGCAGGCCCATGCGGCGCACGCGCAGCGCGAAGCGCAGGTGGCGTCGCAGCTGGGTGGCGTCGAGCACGCAGACGATCAGGTCGGGCCGGCTCTCGCCCGCCATCTCGCCACGCAGCACCTGCGCCGTCACCGCCTCGTCCGGCGAGCGCGGCTCGAGCGCGTAGGTGCCGGGCAGGTCGAGGATGTGGATGGTCCGGCCGCGCGGCGTCTGGAATTGCCCGGCCTTGCGCTCGACCGTGACGCCGGCGTAGTTGGCGACCTTCTGCCGGGCGCCGGTCAGCAGGTTGAAGAGCGACGTCTTGCCGCAGTTCGGCTGGCCGACCAGCGCGATGCGCGGCGCGTCGGCAACGGCTTCGGCCATCTCTTACGACGGAATGGCGCGAACCGTCACGCACTCCGCCTCGCGGAGGCGGAGCGCGAAGGTCGTGCCGCCCACGCGAACCGCGAGGGGCCCGCCGGACAGGCCGCTGGCCAGGACCTCGACTTCCTCGCCTTCAAGGAAACCTAGTTCACGCAGGCGGGCGGGGAGGTCGGCCAGCACGGGCGACACGGCCTGGACGTCGGCCACCGCCGCCGTCCGGCCTCGCGGCAACTTCACCAATCCCATCACCGCCGCCACGACGCCCATCGGTCCTGCCCCTTCCTGCGCTTTCACCACCGCCAGTAGACCTCGGCGGGACAGAAGGGACTTTGACCTGAAGCAAACTAAATAGCAATCATTCTCATTACGTACCCACGCTGGCCTTGGAGGGATACCGCCACCGAGCCACCGCGGCCGCCGCCAGCCCGATCAGCAAGGCCAGGATCACCGCCGGCCTGTTGCCCCAGCGGATGAACGGCGTCGTGCCCTGCATCCCCTGCACCTGCCCGTTCAGGGCGCCGGCCGTCAGGAACGGCAGCGCGTCCGTGACGCGGCCGCTCGCATCGATGATCGCGGTCGCCCCGGTGTTGGTGGCGCGGAGCATCGGGTGCTGCGTCTCCAGCACGCGCATCCGCGAAATCTGCAGATGCTGCGGCAGCGCCAGGGAGTCCTGGAACCAGGCGAGGTTGGACATGTTCAGCATGATGGTGGGCGGCACGCTGCCCTTCCAGGCACCGATGATCACCGCCCCGAACAGATCCTCGTAGCAGATGTTGACGGCGATCCGCTGGCCGGCGAGTTCCATCGGCGGCTGCACGGCGGCGCCCCGCTGCTGGTCACCGATCGGCATCTGCATC
>JBFZCF010000187.1:0-3331 GCA_041308065.1 Burkholderiales bacterium | reverse complement strand
GCCACGCCCAGCGGCATGTCGGCTGGCGCCGCGCCACCTGCCAGCGCGGGCGCGGTGGCCGCCGGCGCGGGCCGCTGCGCCATCAGCGACAGGTAGTCCGCCACGCTCTGTGCCACGCCGAGGCTCGACTGGTGCGGCACCGACGGCGGCGGCGCCGACAGGACTGCCTCGATGCGCTCCGCCATCGTGTCGGCCGGGCCAGGCGCCACCTGCGCCGAAGCGGCCAGCGCCCGCTGCACGGCGTGCAGCACGAGCTGGTGCACGGCGGAGGACTCGCGGAAGCGCACCTCGATCTTGGTCGGGTGCACGTTGACGTCAACGCGCCGCGGATCGATCTCCAGGCTCAGGCAGTACATCGGCTGGCTCGCGCCGTGCAGCACGTCGGCGTAGGCCGCGCGCACCGCGTGCGTCAGCACCTTGTCGCGCACGTACCGGCCGTTGACATAGAAGTACTGCGCATCGGCCCGCGCGCGGCTCGCGGTCGGCAGTCCGACCCAGCCGCTGATGCGCAGTCCGGCGGCCGCAGCCTCGACCTCGCGCTGGGCCTGCTCGAACTCCTCGGGCAGCAGGCGGCACGCGCGCTGGCGCGGGGTCTCCGCGGGCAGCGAGAGGACCGTCTTGCCGTTGTGCGTCACCGTGAACGCGACGGCGGGATGCGCGGCCGCCAGCCGCATCACCTGCGCGACGCAGTGGCCGAGCTCGGTGGCTTCGGCGCGCAGGAACTTGCGCCGGGCCGGCGTCTTGTGGAAGAGGTCGACAACCTCGATCCGGGTGCCCACGAGGCCCGCCGCCGGCGCGATGTCCGCAGCGTCGCCGCGGACCATGAAGGCCGTGTCCGCGCCCGCGACGCGCGACGTGATGGCGACGTCGGCGACGGCCGCGATCGACGCCAGCGCCTCGCCGCGGAATCCGAGCGACTCGACGGCTTCGAGGTCTTCGAGGCTCGCGATCTTGCTGGTGGCGTGCCGGGTGAGGGCGAGCGCGAGTTCGTCGGCCGGGATGCCGCCGCCGTTGTCGGCCACCGCGATGCGCCGGATGCCGCCGCCGTCGAGCCGCACCTCGATGGCGCTGGCGCCGGCGTCTAGGCTGTTTTCGACCAGTTCCTTGACGACGGAGGCCGGCCGCTCGATCACCTCGCCGGCCGCGATCTGGCTGACCAGGATGTCGGGCAGGGGCCGGATGGCGCGGCGAGCGGGGGTCGACATGCAGGGATTATAGGAATGCCGTCCGCGGCTCTTGGAGGCATTGCCTCGCGTATGATCCGCGCTCCCGTTCCATTCCCCCCGCGTTGTTCGGCGCATCGACCGCGCATCCCTCGCGCGCCACCCCGATGGACGTCAACTGGCTCGACCTGTTCCAAGCGGCCGATCGCTTCCTCGTGGCGATCGTCGAGCGCAACGTCGTGCTGGTCTACGTCACGCTGTTCCTGATCTTCTTCTCGGAGACGGGGCTGGTGGTGATGGCCTTCCTGCCCGGCGACTCGCTGCTGTTCGTCGCGGGCGCCGTGTCGGCCGCGCCGGCCGCGCAGGCCAAGGGCCTGAACGTCCACCTGCTCGCGGGGCTGATCATCGTCGGCGCGGTCCTGGGCAACACGCTCAACTATTACATCGGCGCGTGGCTCGGCAAGAAGGTCTACGACGGCACCATCGGGTGGATCGACCAGGCCGCGCTGAGGAAGACGCACGACTTCTACGAGCGCTACGGCGGCGTCACCGTGATGGTCGCGCGCTTCGTGCCGCTGGTGCGTTCGTTCGCGCCGCTCGTGGCCGGCGCCTCTGCGATGGACTTCCGCAAGTTCCAGTTCTACAACGTGCTGGGCGCGGTCATCTGGGTCGTGTCGCTCGTGTACGGCGGCTACCTGTTCGGCAACGTGCCGATCATCCGCGACAACCTCGGGACGGTCCTGATCGTCGGCGTCCTCGTCGTGCTGGGACCGCTCGCGATCGGCCTGCTGCTGCGCCTCGTGCGGACGCGCCGCCTGCTGCGTTTCTAGGCGCTGCCAGCTAGGTCAGCGGGTTGCGCCTGAGCGGCGGGTTCTTCGCGAAATAGCGCTTGATGCCGATCAGCAGCGCGCGCGCCATCTGCTCCTGGTAGTCGTCGTCGCGCAACCGCGCTTCCTCTTCGGGATTGCTGATGAACGCGGTCTCGACGAGGATCGACGGGATGTCCGGCGCCTTCAGCACCGCGAAGCCGGCCTGCTCCACGCGCGGCTTGTGCAGCCGGTTGATGCGTTCGAGTTCGCGCAGCACCGCGTTGCCCAGCTTCAGGCTGTCGTTGATCTGCGCTGTGGTCGACAGGTCGAGCAGCACGCGCGCAAGGTGGCGGTCGGTCGAGGCCAGGTTGATGCCGCCGACGAGGTCGGCGTCGTTCTCGCGCCGCGCCATCCACGCGGCCGCCGAGCTCGACGCGCCGTTCTCCGACAGCGCGAACACCGACGAGCCGCGCGCATCCGGCTTGATCCAGGCGTCGGCGTGGATCGATACGAACAGGTCCGCCTGCACCGCGCGCGCCTTCGCGACCCGCGTGCGCAGCGGCACGAAGAAGTCGCCGTCGCGCGTCATCGCGACGCGCAGCCCGTGGTCGGCGACGATCATGTCGCGCAGGCGGCGGCCGATGGCGAGCGTCACGTTCTTCTCGTAGGTGCCGGCGCGCCCCACCGCGCCCGGGTCCTCGCCGCCGTGGCCCGGATCGATCACGACCGTGAGCATCCGCTGCAGGTCCGGGTCGGGGTCGGGCCTCGGGCGACCGGGCCGCGCGACCTGCTCCTGCGGCGCGCGCGGCGGCTCGCCTGTCGCCGGATCGGACCGGCCCGACTTCGGCGGCACGCCCTGCTCGCGCAGCAGCGCCAGCAGCGGATCGGGCGGGTTGACCGGATAGAGGTCGAGCACCAGCCGGTGCTGGTACGGCCCGGCCGGCGCGAGCGAGAACACCTGCGGCTTGACGTCTTCCTTCAGTTCGAGCACGAGCCGCACGACGCCGGGACGGTTCTGGCCGACGCGCACCAGCGCGATGTACGGATCGTCGGGCTGGACCTTGCCGACGACCTCGCGCAGCTTCGGCGTGAGGTCCATGTCCTCGATGTCGACCACCAGCCGCAGCGGGCTCGTGTCTCGAACCATGAAGTGCGAGTACTTCAGCGGGCCGTCGTGCTCGAGCGTCAGGCGCGTGTAGTCGTCAGCGGGCCAGAGGCGAACCGCGAGCAGCGTGGCACCGCGGGCGATGTCGAAGGGTGTGAGCGCGAGGACGAGCGAGCCCCCGGCGGCGCGTATCAGCTGCCGGCGGTGCGTGCTTGGAACTCCTCGAGTGCGCTCGTCAGACATGCCTCGCCCAG
>JBFZCF010000186.1:0-3369 GCA_041308065.1 Burkholderiales bacterium | reverse complement strand
GCTCTTCCGATCTCCGCCGCCCGACCTGCGCGCGGCGTGGCCGGGCCGCGCCGTGGCGCTCAGTTGGGTGGTCGGCACCGCGATCGCGACCGTCGCACTGCTGGCGCCGCCGCTGCAGGACGGTTCCACGCTCGGCGCGGCGCCCGCCCGCGCCCCGGCGCCCACCATCACGATCGAGCCGCAGCTCGTCGAGCGGCACCTCGACATCGAGCCGCCGGCGTACACGGGACTGCCGGCGCACAGCGAGGACACGCTCGATGCAAAGTTGCCTGTGGGCTCGCGCCTGCGCTGGCGCCTGGCGTTCGAACCGCAACCGGGGTCGGTCGATCTCGCCTTTCACGACGGCAGCCGCATCGCGCTTGGGCAGGCCGACGGCGTGTGGACGGCGGAGCGCCGCATCGACCGGTCGGCGCTGTACCGCGTGGTCGTCGATGGCGCGGCCACGGGCGCCGCCACGCCGCTGCACCGACTCGACGCGATCGCGGACCGGCCGCCGACGATCCGAGTCCTCGCGCCGACCCAGGCGGTGACGCTCATCGAGGCGGGCCAGCGGCAGTGGCTGCTCGAGTTCGAGGCGAGCGACGACCACGGGCTCGGCCCGGCCCGGCTGCAGATCACGCTCGCGCAGGGCGGCGGCGAGAACGTCGCCGTCACGGAGCGCACGGTCGCGCTGCGCGGCACGGGCGACGCGCGGCAGCAGCGCTACTCGCACCGCCTGGACCTCGCACGGCTCGGGCTCGCGGCGGGCGACGACGTGATCGTCCGCCTCGGCGTGCACGACAATCGCCGACCCTCGCCGCAGTCGGCGCGCAGCGCCAGCCTGATCCTGCGCTGGCCCATGGGGAGCGGAGAGGAAGCCACGGGCATGGAAGGCATCGTGCGGCAGACGCTGCCCGCGTACTTCCGCAGTCAGCGGCAGGTCATCATCGACACCGAGGCGCTGGTCGCGGAGCGCGGCAAGCTCGCCGCGGAGCGATTCGAATCTCGCTCGGACGCGATCGGCGTGGACCAGCGACTGCTGCGGCTGCGCTACGGACAGTTCCTCGGCGAGGAGACCGACGAGGGCCCCGAGGCAGCGCACGAGGATCACGCTCACGAGGACGCGGAACCGGCGCCGGAGAGCGGCACGACGGACTCGGTGCTGGAACAGTTCGGGCATACGCACGACATCCCCGAAGCCGCCACGCTGCTCGATCGCGAAACGCGCGAGCTGCTGCGTGCGGCGCTCGGGGAGATGTGGCAGGCGGAGCTGCACCTGCGACAGGGCGAGCCCGCGCGCGCCCTGCCGTTCGAGTACCGGGCCCTCGATCGCATCAAGCAGGTGCAGCAGGCGAGCCGCATCTATCTCGCGCGCGTGGGGCTCGAGCTGCCGCCGATCGATTTGACTCGCCGGCTCACCGGTGAGGCAGCCGGCGTTCGCAGCCGCGGCGATCCGCTGGCGCCGTCCACCCCCGCGGACGCATTGCCGCCGGCCCTCTGGCAGCGGCTCGGCGAACCCATTGCGGCGCGCGACGAAGCCGCGACGAGCGCGCTGCGATCGGAGCTCGAGTCACTGGCGGGGTGGGTTGGCGAGCGGGAAACTGAGTTGCCGCAGGCCATCGAACTGCTGGCCGCGATCGACGCGCTGGTCATGGACCCGTCCTGCGAGCCGTGCCGGGCGCAGATCCAGGCGCTGCTGTGGCCGCTGCTGCCCTCCCCGGCCGCCGCGATCGGCCCGCGCGCGACTTCAGGCGCGTCCGGGGCGGCTTACCTCGAGGCCCTCGAATCCGTCGATTCGCTTGAGTCCGACGAGCCGGGGGCGAACCCTTGAACGCCGCGATCGCAAGCGCCGTCGTGCTGGCATTGAGCGTGCTGGCGGGGAGCGTGCGGCTGTTGTGGCCGCGCCCCGCGGCGACACGGGCGCGGCCCTGGCGCACGGCGCTGTTGCTGATCGGGCAGGCCGCCGCCGCGCTGCTCCTGTACCTGGCGATGTTTCCACCGGACACCCGCACGACGCCCGCGGCCCTCGTCATCGTCACCGCCGACGCCACGGACGCGCAGCTCGCGCGGATCGAGCCGCAGGCTCGGGTCGTGGCGCTGCCGGAGGCCCCGGCGAGAGCCGCGTTCGAGCGCGTGGCGGATCTCGCGACGGCGCTGCGTCGCGATCCCGCCGTTGCGCGGCTGAAGATCGTCGGCGCCGGCCTGCCACCGCGCGACCGAGACGCCGCACGGCCCTTGAGCGTCGAATTCGACCCCGCGCCGCTGCCGCGCGGGCTGGTCGAGCTGCGCTCGCCACGTCGCGTGATGAGCGGTTCGTCCTGGCGAGTCTCCGGCGTGGTCAACGACGTGCCCGGCGGCACCGTGGAGCTGCTCGATCCGTCGCAGCAGCGGGTGGGCAGCGCCACACCCGGAGACGACGGGCGCTTCACGCTGCAGGCGGACGCGCGCATGCCGGGCCGCGCACAGTTCCGCCTGCGCATCCGCGACGCCGCGCAAGCCGTGGTCGAAGACGTCGAGGTACCGCTGCTTGCGGTGTCGGGCACGCCCCTGCGCGTGCGGGTGATGGCGGGTGCACCGAGCGCGGAGCTCAAGTACCTGCGCCGCTGGGCGCTCGACGCCGGCGTGGAGTTGCAGAGCGAACTCGCGCTGCGTCCGGGCGTGCGGGTGCAGCGAGCCGCCGTGCCGCTCAGCGCCGATGCGCTGCGGGAGCTCGACGTCGTGATCCTCGACGAGCGCGCATGGCAGTCGCTCGGCGCCGCGGGACGGGACACGCTGACCGATGCTTTGCGGGCGGGTCTCGGCGTCGTGATTCGCATCACCGGTGCGCTCTCTGAGTCTGATCGACGGGAGCTGCAGGCGCTCGGCTTCGACGTGCGCGACGTCGAACTCGAGCAGGTGGTCCGGCTCGCGGGCGCGCCGACGGCGCTGACGCGACGGCCCCTGCAGGTGGAGTCCCGCGACGGCGTGCCGCTGCTACGCGACGGCCGCGGCGAACCGCTGGCGATGTGGCGCGCGGAGGGCCGGGGCCGCATCGCGCTCTGGTGGCTCAGCGACAGCTTCCGGCTCGCGCTCGACGGATCCCGCGCCGTTCACGGCACGCTCTGGAGCAATGCGCTCGCGACCGTGTCCCGGGCACGCGGCAAGCGCGAACCGGAGTTCCTGGAGGCCGATCCGCGCGTCCACGCGCGGCAGGTGGTCTGCGGCCTTCACGCGGACGCAGAGGCGAGCGTGCAGGCACCCGACGGCACGCGCGTGCCGCTGCTGCGCGAGTCGTCTGGTTGCGCGGCCTATTGGCCGGAATCAGCCGGCTGGCACGTCCTCGATACCGGCGACGGCGCCTGGCCGTTCCACGTCGGTGCGGCCGACGAAGCGCCGGGCCTGCATGCGCAG
>JBFZCF010000185.1:0-3379 GCA_041308065.1 Burkholderiales bacterium | reverse complement strand
GCCAGGCCGAGCGCAAGCAGCATCAGCACGATGCCGAAGCGGGCGACGAAGTACGGCAGGTCTGCGAGGATTTCCGGCACGGTGCCCGGCATGGCGTGACTCGGTGGGCCTGGTGAATTCGGCGGAGCCGGACGGAACTGGCCTGGCGCGCGGTCACGCGCCGCGGGTTCACGGACCGTGCCGATCGAGCGCCCGCTTCGCGGCGAATCCAGCGATCCTGCGCCCGCGGACCGATCGCCCGCCGCCACGGCATCGCGACGCGCGGACTCGCGGGCATTCTGCGGATACGCCGGCCCCCGGAACACGACCATGCCACCGGAGTAACCGGAACTCTGCACGCGGTCGCAGTTGCCGGGCCGCCCCCAGTCGGCCGCGCAGTCCTCCAGCGTCGCGTAGTGATCGCGCACCAGCGGCCCGGGTTCTTCGCTGCAACCGGCGAGGCCGGCGATCAACGCCAGGCCCACGAGACCGATGACGGCGCTGCGTCTCATCGATTCGTTCGCGCCTGCACCGACCGGGTCAGGTGTTCGACACCTTGATGGTCGGCATCTTCAGCGACATGTCCTTCGCCTTCTCGGCGATCCGCACCGCCACCTTGCGCGCGATCTCCTTGTAGGTCGCGGTGATCGCGCTGTCGGGCTCCGCGACCACGGTGGGACGGCCCGCGTCCGCCTGCTCGCGGATCCGGATGTCGAGCGGCAGGCTGCCGAGGTGCTCGACGCCGTACTGCTCCGCCATCTTCACGCCGCCCTCGGCCCCGAAGATGTGCTCCGCGTGGCCGCACTTCGAGCACACGTGCACGGCCATGTTCTCGACGATGCCGAGGATCGGGATGCCGACCTTCTCGAACATCTTCAGTCCCTTCCTGGCGTCGATCAGCGCGATGTCCTGCGGCGTCGTCACGATGACGGCGCCGGTCACCGGCACCTGCTGCGCGAGCGTGAGCTGGATGTCGCCGGTGCCCGGCGGCAGGTCGATGACGAGGTAGTCGAGGTCTTTCCAGTTGGTTTGCGCCAGCAACTGCTGCAGCGCCTGCGTGACCATCGGGCCGCGCCACACCATCGGCTGGTCGGCGTCGATCAGCAGGCCGATCGAGCTCATCTGCAGGCCGTGGTTCTCCATCGGCTCCAGCGTCCGGCCGTCGGTGGACTCCGGCTTGCCGGAGATGCCGAGCATCGTCGGCTGGCTGGGGCCGTAGATGTCGGCGTCGAGCACGCCGACCCGCGCGCCTTCGGCAGACAGCGCCAGCGCCAGGTTGGCCGCCACCGTGCTCTTGCCGACGCCGCCCTTGCCCGAGGCGACGGCGATGATGTTCTTGACGTTCGGCAGCACCTTCAGGCCGCGCTGCACGGTGTGCGCGACGATCTTCATCGTCACGTTGGCGCTGACGTTGGCCGCGCCGGCGGCCTTCAGCGCGTCGATCACGGCGCGCCGGATGCCGTCGACCTGGCTGGCGGCCGGGTAGCCGAGTTCGACGTCGACGCTGACGTCGCCGCCCTCGGCGCGCACGTTGCGCGCGGAGCGCGTGCTGACGAGGTCCTTGCCGGTGTTGGGATCGATGACGCGCTTCAGCGCTTCAGTTGCTTGTTCGACGGTGATGGCCATGAGTGACTGCCTGCGGCGATGCCGCGGTTCGGGGCTGCAATGCGGGAACGCGCCAGTCTAATGGAGCGCAACCCCGTTGATAGAATGCCCCTCTCCGGACCGACCCCATGCGCCGCCTTCCATTGCCATCGCCCACGCACGCCCAGGCCGGCCACCACGCGCTCGCCCGAATGTGCCCGCCGTTGCATTGACGGCCCCGCCGCGTCCCGCGCGGCGTCCTGAACCAGCACATCGGGACCACGAAGAACCATGACACGACGACTGTTTGTCACGACTGCCCTGCCGTACGCCAACGGCCCGTTCCACATCGGCCACATCATGGAGTACATCCAGGCCGACATCTGGGTGCGCCACCAGCGCATGCGCGGCCACGAGGTCCACTTCGTCGGCGCCGACGACGCGCACGGCGCCGCGATCATGGTCGCGGCCGACAAGGCCGGCAAGACGCCGCAGGAGTTCGTCGCCGCGATCGCCGCGGGACGCCAGCCGTACCTCGACGGCTTCCTGATCCGCTTCGACCACTGGCACTCGACCGACTCGCCCGAGAACACCGAGCTGTCGCAGGACATCTATCGCAAGCTGCGGGCCGCCGGGCTGACGTACACGAAGCCGGTCGAGCAGTTCTTCGACCCGGTCAAGGGCATGTTCCTGCCCGATCGCTACATCAAGGGCACGTGCCCGAAGTGCGGCGCGCCGGACCAGTACGGCGACGCCTGCGAGGTCTGCAGCTCGGTGTACTCGCCGACCGACCTGAAGAACCCGTACTCGGCGCTGTCGGGCGCCACGCCCGAGCTGCGCACCTCGGATCACTACTTCTTCAGGCTGTCCGATGCGCGCTGCGTGGAGTTCCTGCGCGACTGGACGCAGGACGGGCGGCTGCAGCAGGAAGTCGCCAACAAGGCGCGCGAGTGGATCGCGAGCGACGGCGACAGGGCGCTCGGCGACTGGGACATCTCGCGCGACGCGCCCTACTTCGGCATCCCGATCCCGGACGCTCCCGGCAAGTACTTCTACGTCTGGCTCGACGCGCCGATCGGCTACCTCGCCAGCTTCAAGGCGTACTGCGCGAAGAGCGGCATCGACTTCGAGGCCTTCCTGCAGGACCCGGGCACCGAGCAGGTCCACTTCATCGGCAAGGACATCATCTACTTCCACACGCTGTTCTGGCCGGCGATGCTGAAGTTCGCCGGCGCGCCGTACAAGGTGCCCGACAACGTGCACGTGCACGGGTTCATCACCGTCAGCGGCGAGAAGATGAGCAAGAGCCGCGGCACCGGGATCGACCCGCTGAAGTACCTCGAGCTCGGCATGAACGCCGAGTGGCTGCGCTATTACATCGCCGCGAAGCTGAACGCGCGCGTCGAGGACATCGACTTCAACCCGGACGACTTCCTGCAGCGGGTCAACAGCGACCTCGTCGGCAAGTACGTCAACATCGCCAGCCGCGCGGCGAGCTTCATCACGAAGCACTTCAACGGCGAGCTCGCGTACGCGGGCAACGGTTCGCTCGCGGGCTCGGCGCGGGCGGCGGCCGACCAGGTGGCCGAGCTGATCGAGGCGCGCGAGTACGGCAAGGCCATCCGCGAGGTCATGACCATCGCCGATCGCATCAACCAGGACTTCGACGCCGCGCAGCCGTGGCTGCTGGCGAAGGACCCGGCAAAGCGCGACCAGTTGCAGGACGTCTGCTCGCGCGCGCTGCACGGGTTCAAGCTGCTGTCGGTGTGCCTGGCCCCGGTGCTGCCCCGCACCGCGAGCCGCGTGGCGCGCGAGC
>JBFZCF010000184.1:0-3380 GCA_041308065.1 Burkholderiales bacterium | reverse complement strand
TGGCATCGGCACCGCGCGCGCGTTCCAGGTCAGCGAGGAGATGGGCGCGTTCGCGGGCCTGGCGATGGGGCTGACGGCCTTGCTCACCGCGTTCATCGCACCGTGGCTGGCGCCGTGGCTCGTGAACCTTGCGTACTGACGCGGCGGGCACCGAACCGGTTCTTCCGTTCGAAACGTCACTTTCGGCGCTTCCGCGCGCTGCTGCGACTCGGCGACGCGTCAACCGGAAGGATCGAAGGCTGCGCCGCAGGAGGCGCGACCGGACGGTCACGATGCACGCGCCACCAGGCCAGCAAGCGGGCGAAATCGCCCTCGAAACTCAGGTCCCGGAGTGCTTCTTGCACGGCCGCGCAACGCGCGCCGTCAGATTGGTCCATCACGCTGTGCATTGCTTCGGCTGAGCAGCGAAGAAAGTGGGCCTTCAGCGCTGCTTCGTCGACGCTGGTCGCGTTCGCCCGCGATGGACGGACGGCGCGGTCGCTGACGTCCTGCGCCAACACCAAGGGCGCCGCCAGCGTCAGGCTGGCGACCACGGCGCAGGCTCGCACGGACTGCAGAGAGATCCGGTGGTGAGGCTGAACGAAAGCTTCCATCAGCGCTCTTTCTTCGCCCATCGCCATTACGGACGCGCTTGCAGAATCAGGTTGAACGGCGTCTCGGTGGCGCGCCGGAAGCGCGTGAAGCCGCCCTCGGTCACCACCTTGCGCAGCCGCTTCTCGCCGGCCTGCGCGCCGAGGCACAGACCCACCTCCTGCGAGCGCGAGCACGGCGTGCACAGCAGTGTCGATGCGGAGTAGTAGATGCGGCCCACCGGGTTGATGTTGTCCTTCAGGTCGTCGTTGGCGTACGGCTCGACGATCATCCAGGTGCCGTCGGGTTTCAGCGACTGCAGCACGTGCACCGCGGCGCCGACCGGGTCGCCCATGTCGTGCAGGCAGTCGAAGAACGTGACGAGGTCGTAGTCGCGACCCGGGTAAGCCTTGGCAGAGGCCTGCTCGAAGCGCACGCGGCTTTCGACGCCGGCTCGCTCGGCGGCTTTGCGCGCGGCTGCGATCGAGCCCGCGTGATAGTCGAAGCCGACGAACAGCGACTTCGGATAGGCGTGTGCCATCAGGATCGTCGAGGCGCCGTGGCCACAACCGACGTCGGCGACGAGGCCGCCGGCCGCGAGTCTGTCGTGCACCTCGCCGAGCGCGGGAATCCAGCTGTCGACGAGATTCGCCGCGTAGCTCGGCCGGAAGAACTTCTCCGTGCCGCAGAACACGCGGCCATCGTGTTCGTGCCATCCCATGCCGGCGCCGCTGCGGAACGACTCGGTGATGCGCGGCACGGCCTTCAGCGAGCCGAGCACGAGTTGAAAGGCGCCGGGCAGATAGGCCGGACTGTCCTCGAAGGCGAGCGCGAGCGCCTGCTCGGGCGACAGGCTGAACAGGTCCGCGCGCTCGTCGTACATCACATAGCCGCCGGCTGCCTGCGAGCTCAGCCACTCGCGGACATAGCGGGCGTCGGTGCCCGTCGCGTCCGCGAGTTGCGGCGACGTCATCGGTCCCGAGGCCAGCGCCTTGTACAGGCCGAGCTCCTCGCCGATGACGACCATGCCGGCGTGGAACGCGGCACCGAGGTCGCCGACGAAGCGGCCGATGAAGGCGTTGAGCCGGTCGGCGTCGATCGCAGGTTGAACAGCAGGGGCGGCGCGGGCGGGAACTTCGGTGAAAACGGCGGACATGGCGGACCTCCAGGAGCGAGCGGGAGGTCAGTGTCCAGCGATCGAACCGCGGCGTCATGAGGCGACTGTCCTGCCGCCGGCACCGCATCGCATGCGCAGCCGGGACACGCGTCCCGGGGCGGTCAGCCTCCGCCGAAGCCCGCCTCGCGCGCCTTGACGATCGCCTCGGCGCGCGTGTGCACCGCCAGTTTGTCGAACAGCACGCTGACCACGTTGCGCACGGTCTTCGGGCTGATCCCGGCGGTGGCCGCGATCTCCTCGTTCGACTTGCCGCGGGCAACCTGCTCGAGCAGTTGCGTCTCGCGCGGAGTGAGGCCATCGATGGCGCCAGGCGCGGACTCCGACGCTCCCGCGATGAACGCGGCAAGCTCGTCGAAGAAAAGACGGAAGGCGGGTTCGCGCGGCGCCAGCGTGTGGCCGGCGCTTTCGAGGGGAATGAAGCGGGCGCCGGGGATGGCCGACGCGATCGCGCGGCCCTGCGCGAAAGGAATCCGCGCGTCCTGTGTCGCGTGCATCACGAGCGTCGGCACGCGAACCTGGCCCAGCAAGTCCGTCACGTCGAGCCGATGCGTGACCTTGACGATGCGCGCCGCTGTCTTGGCCGAGCAGGACAGCCGCTGCATCTCGTCCCAGGCAGCCAGTTCCTCGGCCGTCGCGTTGGCCATGAACTGGCTGGTGAAGATCTGACGGAACGCCGGGTTCTCGCGGCCCCACCCGAGCGCAATCGCCCGCTCCTGCAGTTCGGCTTCCTCCTCTTGTTCCCTGGACCCGCGCCGGCGGCGGCCGAGCGCGAATCCTCCGTAGATGACCAGGCGCGCGACGCGCTCTGGATGTCGGACCGCAAAGGCGATGGCGATCGCCGCGCCTTGCGACATGCCGAGCAGTGAGAATCGATCGAGTCCAGCCGCGTCGACCACTGTTTCCAGATCGCGCAGCCACGCATCAAACGAGATGTCGCCGACCTCGCGATCGGAGAGCCCGCATCCGCGCTGGTCATAGCGCACCAGCTTCGCCCGCGGCGCGAATTCGCGCAGCCACGGCCCCCAGATGATGCTGTGCGCGTCGTGCTCGATGTGCGTCAGCCAGTAGGCGGCCCGCACCACGGGCGATCCCCGGCCGATAGTCGTGTAGGCGAGGCGCACGCCGTCCGCCGAAGCGCAGAAGCGGACACCCGGGCTGGATGGAGACATGGGCAGGATCGACCGACGAGTCCTTCGCATTCGAGCGCGCCGGCGTATCGCTGTCTGTTCGTAACTCTGCTTAGGGCCGCGCTTCATCGCGCTCCGAGGCGGCCGCCCCGCGCTGGCCGCACTATCGGACGGTGCGCGCCCGGCTGCTATCGTTCCGCCCCCTGACCGACATGCCCCAGTTTCCGATGCAAGCCATTCACACTCCCGGCCCACCGCGCGCCCTGCCCCTGCTGATAGCCATGTTCGCGGCCCTCCTGTTCGTCCAGCCCGCCGCTGCGCAGGACAAGGCGTCGACAAAAGCCCCTGCCAAGCCCGCGACCAAGGCCGCCCCGAAGAACAAGGCGAACCTGATGACACGCGACGAGCTGCGAGCGTGCATGAACGAGCAGGATCGCCTGCAGGTGATCCGGACGAGGGTCGACCAGGAGCAGGCCGCGCTCGACCAGCAGAGGGCGCGCGTCCAG
>JBFZCF010000183.1:0-3568 GCA_041308065.1 Burkholderiales bacterium | reverse complement strand
CGTGCGCCGGTCCTGCCAGACGATCGCCGGCGCCACGGGCCGGCCGGAGGCGCGATCCCACAGCACCGTGGTCTCGCGCTGGTTGGTGATGCCGACCGCGACCACGTCGTCCACGGTGGCCCGCGCACGCGCGAGAACCTCGGCGATGGTCGCGGCCTGGGTCGCCCAGATCTCCCCCTGGTCGAGGGCGAGCACGAATCGTGTCATGGCAACCTCTCGTCTATCGAGAGATTACACCACGGCTTCGCCTCCGGGCGCGGCGACCGGGTGGGCCTGCAGCCACTGCTCGAGTCGCGCCGCGCCGTCGGCCGGCACGTGCAGCGCGAGCTTGCTGCGGCGGTAGAGGATGTCCTCGGCCGTCACGGCCCATTCCTCGCGGCGCAGGTAGTCGATCTCCCGCGCATGGAGCCCGGGCAGCACTTCCTCGCCGAGGTTCGGCTTCGAGGGCGCGCCCGCCAGGATGCGCTCGGCACGGGTGCCGTAGGCGCGGGCGTAGCGGTGCAGAAGGCGGCCGGGCAGGCCGCGGTAGCGTGCCGTCAGGTCCTTGAGGAAGGCGTCGAAGTCGGCCCGTGGCATGTCGCCGCCGGGCAGCGGCTGTCCGGCGGTCCAGGGTCGGGCGGTGCAGCCGAGGCCGGGCGCCAGCGCATCCACGACGTCCTCGGCGAGCTTCCGGTAGGTGGTGAGCTTGCCGCCGTAGATCGACAGCAGCGGTGGGCCGCTCGTGTCGACGTCGAGCACGTAGTCGCGCGTCACGCTGGTGGCGCGATCCTTCGGGTCGGCGAGCAGCGGCCGCAGGCCCGCGAAGGTCCACACCACGTCCTTGCGCGCGAGGTCGCTCGAGAAGTAGTGGTTGGCGAGCGCCAGCAGGTACTCGATCTCGGTCTCGGCGATCGCGGGGGTCGAGAGGTCGCCCGTGTAGTCCATCTCGGTCGTGCCGATCAGCGTGTAGTCGCCCTCGTAGGGGATCGCGAACACGATGCGGCCGTCCGCGCCCTGGAAGATGTAGGCGAACTCGTGGCCGAACAGCTTCGGCACGACGATGTGGCTGCCCTTCACCTGGCGCGGGTGGTGCGCGGCCGGCAGGGGCGTGGCGCCGTCGAGGAAGCGGTCCACCCAGGGGCCGGTGGCGTTCACGACCGCGCGGGCCGCGATCTCGATCGTGCCGCCGCCTTCGCGCTCGAGCGTCGCGGTCCAGCGCTCGCGGTCGCGTGCGAGCTTCGTGCAGCGCGTGCGGGTCAGCACCGTCGCGCCGTGCTCGCGCGCGTCCATGGCATTGATCACCACGAGACGGGCGTCGTCGACCCACGCGTCGGAGTACACGAAGCCCTTCGTGTAGCGCGCCTCGAGCGGGGCGCCGGCGGGGTGGCGACGCAGGTTCACGCCGGACGATCCCGGCAGGAAGCGACGCCGGGCGAGGTGGTCGTACAGGAACAGGCCCGCCCGGATCATCCAGGCGGGACGCAGGTGCGCGTCGTGGGGCAGCACGAAGCGCAGCGGCCAGCAGATGTGGGGCGCCGAGGCGAGTACGACCTCTCGCTCGTGCAGCGACTTGCGCACCAGAGCGAAATCGTAGAACTCGAGGTAGCGCAGCCCGCCGTGGATCAGCTTGGTGCTCGCGGAGGAGGTGTGCGAGGCGAGGTCGTGCTGCTCGCAGAGCACCGTCTGAAGTCCGCGTCCGGCGGCATCGCGGGCGATACCCGCGCCGTTGATGCCGCCGCCGACGACCAGCAGGTCGCAGCTCGACGGCGCCCCGCTCATGCGTCGAGCTGCCGCGCGACCGCCTCGGCGGTGACTGCGCTCACGCGCACGTTGGATTCCTCGGTGACGCCCGCGATGTGCGGCGTGAGGATCAGGTTCGGAATGCCCGCGAACTGCGCGCCCGTGGTGGCGTCCACGGGCTCGCGAGCGAACACGTCGAGGGCCGCGCCGCCGAGCTGCCCGGAGCGCAGCGAAGCACACAGGGCCGCCTCGTCCACCACGCCGCCGCGCGCCGCGTTGATCAGGATGGCGCCCGGCTTCATGCCGGCGATCGCCTTCGCGTCGAGCATGTTGCGCGTCGCGTCGGTGAGCGGCACGTGCAGGCTCACCACGTCGCTCGTGGAAAGCAGGTCCGGAAGCGTCTGGCGCAGGACGTCGGCCCACGCGGGGTGGTCCTCGGCCAGCAGCGGGTCGTACGCAGCGAGGCTCATGCCGAGGTCGCGGGCCATGCGTCCCGTCACGCGGGCGATGGCGCCGAAGCCCACGAGACCGAGGCGCTTGCCGGCGAGCTCGCGACCCATGGACTCGGTGCGCGGCCACTCCCCCGCTGCGACGCGCGCGGTGGCGAACCACGCACGGCGCAGCAGCATCAGCGCGGCCGTGATCACGTACTCGGCGACCGAAAGGTCGTTGGCGCCGGTCGCCGGGTAAACCGCGATGCCGCGCGCTTCGCAGGCGCGCACGTCGATGTTGTCGAGGCCGACGCCGAGGCGCCCGACCACCTCGAGCCTCACCGCCGACGCGAGTAGCGCGCCGCGCACCTGGGTGCGGTTGCGCACGATCAGCGCGCGCGCCTCGCGCAGCGCGGCGGCGAGCCGCGCGGGGTCGTCCACGAGCTTCGGGTCGTAGAGCACGTCGCGTCCGGTGAAGGAGGCATGGATGGCAGCCTCGTCCATGAACTCGGTGATGACGATCTCGGGCATGACGAGTCTCCGAATCGGTTCGGCCGGGCCGGTCAGGCCGGGCGCTCGACGAGGGCGCGGATCTCGGCGTGCAGCGCGGCGGGAATGACCAGGCCCTCCGCGGCAGCACGCGTGCGGTTCGCCAGGCGGCGCGTGCCCGGCAGGCGGGCGTCCGGCTCGGCTGCGAGGGCCGCGAGCAACGTTGCCATGCGTTCATCGTACGCGCCGGCGGACAGCCGGCCCGGGTCGAGCGCGATCAATACGTGGCCCATGTTCGGCGGGCCGCCCGCATCGTCGAAGAACGAGCTCGCCTCCCAGCCGAATGCGCTGCCCGTGACCGCCGCAGCGAGGATCTCGATCATCAGCGCCAGCGCGCCGCCCTTGGCGCCGCCGATCGGCAGCAGCGTGCCGCCGAGCGCGGCCTTAGGGTCGGTGGTCGGGCGACCCTCCGCGTCCACGGCCCAGTCGCCCGGGATCGGCTTGCCGGCCTTTTCGGCGGCGACGATCTTGCCGCGGGCCGCCACCGACATTGCGAGGTCGATCACGAGCGGGTCGGCGCCGCCCGGCAGGGGCGCGGCGAAGGCGAGGGGATTGGTCCCGAGCGTCGGCCGCCGGCCGCCCCAGAAGGCCATGGCCTTGGGCGAGTTGCCGAGCACGATCGCGACGAGGCCGCGTTCGGCCAGGCGCTCGGCATGCGCGCCCGCCTGACCGAAATGATGCGAGCGGTGGAGGGCCGCGACCGCGACGCCCTGCGAGCGAGCGAGCGGCGCCAGTGCCCCGATCGCGAGGTCGATGGCCGGGTAAGCGAAGCCGAAGCCGCCGTCCACGCGTAGCGCGGCGCCTGCGACCGGCTCGAGCCGCGCCGTCGCGTGGCCGTCCACCTTGCCCGCCCGCGCCTGCAACGCGTA
>JBFZCF010000182.1:0-3405 GCA_041308065.1 Burkholderiales bacterium | reverse complement strand
GAGCGGACGCAGCGCGCGCCGTCGGCTATCCGTGCCGGATCGCGATGGTCTTCAGCGTGGTGAATCCGAGCAGCGCCTCGAAGCCCTTTTCGCGGCCGTAGCCGCTCGACTTCACGCCGCCGAAGGGCAGCTCGACGCCCCCGCCCGCTCCATAGTTGTTGACGAACACCTGGCCCGATCGCAGCCTGCGCGCCATCCGCAACTGGCGCGCACCGTCGCGCGTCCAGACGCCGGCGACGAGGCCGAAGTGCGTGCCGTTGGCGAGCGCGATGGCCTGCTCCTCGCTCTCGAACGGCATGGCGACGAGCACCGGGCCGAAGATCTCCTCCTGGGCGAGCCGATGGCTCGCGGGCACGTCGCGCAACAGGGTCGGCGCCTGGTAGAAGCCGGTCTGCGGGGCGTCCTCGTCGACGTGGCCCTGCGCCGCCATCGGGATGCCGTCGCGCTGCGCCTGGCTCAGGAAGTCCCAGACGCGCTGCAGCTGGTTCTGGCGGATCAGCGGGCCGACGTCGAGGTCGGCGAGGGCGGGGCCCACGCGCAGCGCCGCCATGGCCTTGCCGACGCGCTCGACGAGCGCCTCGTAGACGGGCCGATGCACGAGCAGGCGGCTGCCCGCGGAGCACGTCTGCCCGGCGTTCTGCACGATGGCATTCAGCACGACCGGGGCCACGTCTTCGAGGCTTGCATCGTCGAACACGATCTGCGGGGACTTGCCGCCGAGCTCGAGCGTGACCGGACAGTGATGCCTCGCGGCCGCCTGCGCGACCGCGGTGCCGGTGACGGGCGAACCGGTGAACGAGATGTGATCGATGCCGGGATGCGCCGACAGCGCCGCGCCGGCTTCGGCGCCGTACCCCGTGACGATGTTCAGCGCGCCTTCCGGAAAGCCGGCCTCGGCCGCGAGTTCGGCCACGCGCAGCAACGACAGGCACGCGTCCTCCGCGGGTTTCACCACGCACGCGTTGCCGGCGGCGAGGGCGGCGCCGACGCTGCGGCCGAAGATCTGCAGCGGGTAGTTCCACGGCACGATGTGCCCGGTCACGCCGTGCGGCTCGCGGATCGTGAACACCGTCATGCCGGCCTGGTACGGGATGGTCTCGCCGTGCAGCTTGTCGGCCGCACCGGCGTAGTACTCGAAGTAGCGCGCGATCGCGGTCGCATCGGCGCGCCCCTGTTTCAGCGGCTTGCCGGTGGTGCGCGATTCGAGCTGGGCCAGTTCCTCGTGATGGTCGGCGACGGCCTGCGCCAGCTTCATCAGCAGTCGCCCGCGCTCGGTGGCGGTCATGCGGCCCCAGGGTCCGTCGAGCGCCTCGCCGACGGCGCGGCGTGCCGCGGTCACGGCCGCGTCGATGTCGGCGGCGGTGCCGCGCGCGATGCGGGCGAACGCCTTGCCGTCCGAGGGATCGACCACGTCGATCGCCTGTCCGGTCGCCGACGCGACCCAGCGGTTGTCGATGAAATGGTGCGACCCGTTGGTCGCGGTCCAGCCGCCGTCCATGGCGCGCCTCCCTGTGTCCCTGACGCCCGATTATTGAGCAAACCGGGGTGCGCTCAAACCCGCTCGCGGCGCGCGACCCGCGGTCAGTAGAATCGCGTCTCCTCACAGGACCATCGTCATGAGCCTCGACAACGTACCCGCCGGCCGCAACGTTCCCGATGAGTTCAACGTAATCATCGAAATCCCCGCGCACGCGGACCCGATCAAGTACGAGGTCGACAAGGAGACCGGCGCGGTGTTCGTCGATCGCTTCATCGGCACGGCGATGCACTACCCATGCAACTACGGCTATGTGCCGAAGTCGCTGGCCGACGACGGCGACCCGCTCGACGTGCTGGTGATCACGCCGTTCCCGCTGCAGCCCGGCGTCGTGGTGCGCTGCCGCCCGCTGGGCGTGCTGAAGATGGAGGACGAGGCCGGCGGCGACTCGAAGCTGCTCGCGGTGCCGATCGACAAGGTCCTGCCCTGGTACAGGCACTGGCAGCAGTGGTCTGACATCGCGCCCGAGCGGCTCGCGCAGATCCAGCACTTCTTCGAGCACTACAAGGATCTCGAGAGCGGCAAGTGGGTCAAGGTGCTCGGCTGGGAAGGGCCGGACTCCGCGCGCAAGGACATCGTCGACGCCGTCCGCGCGTACGACGCGGCCTCGCCGAAGCCCGCCTTCTAGGGCGGGCGCCGGCCGCTCAACCGCCTGGCGCCTCGCGCAGGGCATCGCGCCGCAGCGCGCTGCGTTCGTTCAGTTCGTCGACGTACGCCTCGATGCCGCCGTGCTCGCGCTCGAGGTAGCGCTGCACCGCTTCGTTGAAGGCCGGGTGCGACAGCCAGTGCGACGAGAAGGTCGTGACGGGCTCGAAGCCGCGGGCGAGCTTGTGCTCGCCCTGTGCGCCGCCTTCGAAGACCGCGAGCCCGCGTTCGATCGCGAACTCGATCATCTGGTAATAGCTGGTCTCGAAGTGCAGGCATGGCACCGTCTCGAGGGCGCCCCAGTAGCGTCCGTACAGGCGTTCGGCGTCGAACAGCGCGAGCGCGGAGGCGATCGGCCGGCCGTCGCGCTGCGCGACCACGAGCAGCAGGGTCTCGGGCATCGCCTGCGCCAGCGCGAGGAAGAAGGCGCGCGTCAGGTACGGCGTCGAGTGATGTGCGGCGTAGGTGTGCGCATAGCAGCGCGCGAAGAACGCCCAGTCGGCCTCGCCGATGTCGGCGCCGACCTTGCGGACGAACGTCACGCCCGCGTCTGCCACTTTCCGGCGCTCCGCGCGCACCTTCTTGCGTTTCGGCTGTGTCAGTGCCGCGAGGTAGTCGTCGAACGCCGCGTAGCCGCGGTTGAACCAGTGGAACTGCACCGAGCGCCGCGTCATCTGGCCCAGCGCATCGAGTTGCCCCGCGTCGGCCTCGGGGAGGAAGAGCGTGTGGATCGACGAGAGTCCGGACGCCTCGGCATGCCGCTGCAGCGCGGCCGCGAGGGCAGCGCGCGCCGCGGCGTCGACGGCCAGCAGGCGCGGGCCCGGCACCGGAGTGAACGGGATCGCGACCAGCCACTTGGGGTAGTAGTCGACACCGTGCCGCTGGTGAGCGTCGGCCCAGGCCCAGTCGAACACGTACTCGCCGTAGGAGTGGTGCTTGCGGTACAGCGGCGCGGCCGCCTTCAGCTCGGTGCCGCTCCACAGCGTGAGGTGGTGCGGCTCCCAGCCCGTGCGCTCGCTCGCGCATCCGCTCGCCTGCAGGGCATGGAGGAACTCGTGGCGGACGAATGGGTTCGCGGCCCCGTGCTTCAGCAACGCATTCCAGCGTGCGGCCCCGATCGCCGTCAGGTCGCTCACGATGCGCGTGCAATAATTCGTCGATCCCGCCTGCACCACCTTCACCGCCGCATCGTCAATGAGCTCGAACGTCAAAGTCGCGGTCGC
>JBFZCF010000181.1:0-3417 GCA_041308065.1 Burkholderiales bacterium | reverse complement strand
CCGCCGCGTGGCGCCGCGCGGCTTCCGCCTGGCTGCGCAGCGGATGATGCAGCCAGTGGCGCAGGCGGCGGCTTCCCATCGGCGTGGCGCAGCGGTCGAGCAGCCGGAACAGCGTCGGGCCGTCCTCGCCGCGCAGCGTCTCGGTGATCTCCAGGTTGCGCCGGGAGACCGCGTCGAGCATCACGTAATCGGAGATCGCCTCGCGCCGCAGCGCGCGGACGTGCGCCAGCGCTCCGCCCTGCGTGCCGCGCGCGTACTCGAGCAGCGCCGCGCAGGCCGCGACGATCTGCGGCGCGTCGGCCACGCCGAACGCGTCCAGCGTTCCGACCTCGAACTGTTCCTGCAGCGCCCGGGCGCCGCGCTCGTCGTCGAAGTGCCAGTCGGGGCGCGGCTGCACCGTGCAGCCGTCGGTCGGCAGCGAACTGCGCAGCGCGTCGTGCCAGCTCTCTGGAACCAGGACCTCGCTCGGAACGAGGCGGGCGAGCTCCGAGCCGAGCTGGGCAAAGGGAGCGCCGGTGGCGCGCAGCTCGCCGGACGACAGCACCAGCCACGCGAGGCCGAACTCGCCGTTGCGCTTCGCCGGCGGGGCGATCGCGAGGAGCACCGCGTCGGCCTTGGCGTCGAGCAGGGCAGGGTCCGTCAGCGTACCGGGCGTGACGACCCGCACCACCTTGCGCTCGACCGGCCCCTTGCTGGTGGCCGGGTCGCCGATCTGCTCGCAGATCGCCACGCTCTCGCCGAGCTTGACCAGCTTCGCGAGGTACTGCTCCACCGACACGACGGGCACGCCCGCCATCTTCACCGGCGCGCCGCCCGACGCGCCGCGCTGGGTAAGCGTGATGTTGAGGAGCCGCGCCGCGCGCTCGGCGTCGTCGTGGAACAGCTCGTAGAAGTCGCCCATCCGGTAGAAGAGCAGGATGTGCGGGTGCTGCGCCTTGATGCGCAGGTACTGCTGCATCATCGGCGTGTGGCCGGAGAACTCGGGGGCGTTCACGCGGACGAGGGAGGCGAGCGGGTCAGGTGGTGCGCGAGGGATGCACGGTGCCGACGAGATTCAGCAGTTGCGGGAAGATCTTCGGCGCGCCGCACACGATGCGGCCTTCGTCGAGATAGGCCGCTTCGCCCTTGAAGTCCGACACCAGGCCGCCCGCTTCCAGGATCAGCAGGCTGCCGGCGGCCATGTCCCACGGCGACAGGCCGATCTCCCAGAAGCCGTCGAGCCGGCCTGCCGCGACATAGGCGAGGTCGAGCGCCGCCGCGCCCGGGCGGCGGATGCCCGCCGTGTGCTCGGTCACGCTGCGGAACATGCGCACGTACTCGTCGAGGTGCTCGAAGCTGCGGAACGGAAAGCCGGTGCCGATCAGGCACTCCGACAGCTTGCTGCGCCTCGACACGCGGATGCGGCGTTCGTTGAGGAAGGCACCGCGGCCGCGCGACGCCGTGAACAGTTCGTTGCGCGTGGGGTCGAACACGACGGCCTGCGTGACGTGCTCGCGGTGGCGCAGCGCGATCGACACGGCGTACTGCGGGAAGCCATGGATGAAGTTGGTCGTGCCGTCGAGCGGGTCGATGATCCACGTGTACTCGGAGTCGCCGCTCGCGCCCGACTCCTCGGCGAGGATGGCGTGATCGGGGTACGCCTTGAGCAGGATGTCGACGATCGCCTGCTCCGCCGCGCGGTCGACCTCGGTGACGAAGTCGCTGCGGCCCTTGCTCGCCACCTTCACGAGATCGACGTCGAGACTGGCCCGGTTGATGATCGAACCGGCCTTGCGCGCGGCCTTGACGGCCGTGTTCAGCATCGGATGCATGATTGAGCGCGCCGGCCGGACGGCAGACGGCATTTAGACTGGCCGAGGATTCTAGTCGATTGACCTTCGCTCCCTGATGCCGAACCCTGCCGATCAAGTCCGCTTCGTGCTGGTGGCGCCCACGCATCCGGGCAACATCGGCGCGTCCGCGCGCGCGATCAAGACGATGGGCTTCTCGCGGCTTGTGGTCGTGCGGCCGCGGCACCCGGACTATCGGGAGCACCCGGACGCGGTGGCCCTGGCCACCGGCGCTGCCGACGTGCTCGCCGCAAGCGCCACGTTCGCGGTACTGACCGAAGCGCTCGCGGGCGTCCGCACGGCCTTCGCGATGACCGGTTACGACCGCCAGTTCGGGCCCCCGCTGTCGGACCTCCGTTCGTGCGCGGAGGAGGCGGCAACGCGCGCGATTCACGCCGGCGAGGAGATCGCGTTCGTGTTCGGCACGGAGCGCTCGGGGCTCGAGAACGAGGACGTGGAGCGGTGCCAGCGCAGCTGCGCGATCCCGGCGAATCCGGCGTTCTCGTCGCTCAACCTGGCGCAGGCGGTCCAGGTGGCCGCCTACGAGTGCCAGCTCGCGCTGCGCGGGGTGCCGGCCGTGCACGAACGACAGCGCCGCTTCGGCCCGGAGGAGAGCGTGGCGCCCATCGAGGCGCTGGAAGGCTTCTACGCACACTTCGAGCAGGCCCTGGTCGCCGTCGGCGCGCTCGATCCCGGCGAGCCGAAGCGCCTGATGCAGCGCGTGCGGCGGCTCTTCAATCGCGCGCGCCCCACGCAGACCGAGATCGACGTGCTGCGCGGCGTGACCGCGGCGATCATCGAGTCGCGCGCCGACCGCGCGGGGCGCAAGCGCGGCCGCTAGAATCGGCGGCCTGACAACGCGACCGACGACGCGATCCCCACCACGCGGTCCCGCAGGCCCGGACTGCCGCGAAGACCTCATGTTCAACCGCTTGCGCGAAGACATCGACTGCATCCTGGAACGCGACCCGGCGGCCCGCAGCCGCTGGGAAGTGCTGACCTGCTACCCGGGCCTGCACGCGCTCTGGATGCATCGCATCGCGCACGCGTGCTGGAACGGCGGTGCGCGCTGGTTCGGACGCTTCGTCTCGCACGTCTCGCGCTTCCTGACCGGCATCGAGATCCACCCGGGCGCGCAGATCGGGCGCTTTGTCTTCATCGATCACGGCATGGGCATCGTGGTGGGCGAAACCGCGGTGATCGGCGAGGGTTCGACCATCTACCAGGGCGTCACGCTCGGCGGCACGTCGACCGTGAAGGGCGCCAAGCGCCATCCCACGCTCGGCCGCAACGTGATCGTCGGCGCGGGAGCCAAGGTGCTCGGGGGCTTCACTGTCGGCGATGGCGCGCGCATCGGCTCGAACGCCGTAGTGGTCAAGGAAGTGCCCGTCGGCGCGACCGCGGTCGGGAATCCGGCGCGCATCCTGCACAAGGAGTCGGACGCGGCGCGCGAACAGGCGGCGAACCGCATGGGGTTTTCCGCCTACGGGATCTCGCAGGAAGGTGACGACCCGCTGACGAAGGCATTGCACGGACTGGTCGACCACGCCGCCGCGCAGCAGCGGGTGATCGACCAGATGGTCGCCGC
>JBFZCF010000180.1:0-3428 GCA_041308065.1 Burkholderiales bacterium | reverse complement strand
GTGCGCGACCACGTGACGAGCGTCAGGTCGCGTCCGGCGCGGGCGATGCGGGCGCGGCCGAGCGGCACGTCGAGGCCGCGATCGACTTCGCCGCGGAGTCCCCAGAGCTCCTTGTGTTCGAGATACACGACCGGATCGCCGCTCGCCAGCGCGCTGGCGAGCAGGGCGTGGTTGTCCTGTGGCGTGCCGGGGCAGACGACGACGAGTCCGGGCAGGTGCGCGAACCACGCCTCCAGGCTCTGCGAGTGCTGCGCGGCCGACGCGGTCCAGATGCCGATCGGCATCCGGACGACCAGCGGCACTCGGCCCTGGCCGCCGAACATGTAGCGGTTCTTCGCGGCCTGGTTCACGAGTTCGTCCATGCCGCACAGCGCGAAGTCGATCACGCGCATCTCGACGACCGGCTTCAGTCCCGCCAGCGCCATGCCGACGGCGGCGCCCATGATGTTGGCCTCGGAGATCGGCGTGTCGATGATCCGTTCGGGACCGAAGCGCGTCGCCAGCGGCTGGCCGTCGAGCATGTACTGCCCGAACACGCCGCCCCGTCCGAGATCCTCGCCGAGCGCGACGATGCGCGGGTCGGCGTCCATCGCGGTGGCCAGCGCGGTTGCAGCCGCCTGCGCGTAGCTGAGCGTCTCCACCGCGGACGTTGCCGTCACGTCCATCGGCCGGCTCCGGTGTCGAGCACGTCCGTGTAGGCGCGCGAGGGGTCGGGAAACGGCGCGCACTCGGCGGCGGCAAGCGCGGCATCGACTTCGGCGCGGGCCGCGTCGACGATCCGCTGGGCCTCGTCGCCAAGGCCGAGCTCGCTCAAGCGGCGCCGCGCGAGCGCGAGCGGGTCGTCCTGCAGCGCGCGCTCGACCTCCGCGGCATCGCGGTAGCGGCCCGGGTCGACCGACACGTGGCCCTTGAAGCGATACGTGATGGCGTGCAGCAGGGCGGGGCGGCCGGCCCTCACCTGGGTGCTCAGCCGGGCGGCGGCCGAGTCGACCGCCTCGACGTCGTTGCCGTCGACCGTGAGCGTGTCGAGGCCGAGCGCCGCGGCGCGCGCCGCGGCGCCTTCGCCGCCGGTCATCGTGCGCGTGGGCGTGGTGGCCGCGATCCGGTTGTCCTCGCAGACGAACAGCACCGGCAGCCGGTAGACCTGCGCCCAGTTCAGGCCTTCGAGGAACGGCCCGCGATTGATCGCACCGTCGCCGAAGAAGCAGCAGACGATGCGGTCCGACTTCGCGAGCTTCAGCGCGTGCGCCGCGCCGGTCGCGATGGGAATCCCGGCGGCGACGACGCCGTTGGCGCCCAGCATGCCGACCGAGAAGTCCGCGATGTGCATGCTGCCGCCCTTGCCGCCGTTGGTGCCGGCCGCGCGGCCGAACAACTCGCACATCATCGCCGTCATGTCGGCGCCCTTCGCGAGGGTGTGGCCATGGCCGCGATGGGTGGACGTCAGCAGGTCGTCGCGGCGCAGGTTGGCGCAGACGCCGGTGGCCACGGCTTCCTGGCCGGTGGAAAGATGCAGCGGGCCGCGCACCCGCGCCGGCGTGCCGGAGGCTTCGAGGCCCCAGGCCGACACTCCGCCCTGGCTCGCGGTCTCCGCCGCGTCCTCGAAGGCGCGGATGCGCGCCATCGTCGTGAACAGCGCCCGCAACCGGTCTCCCCGGTCAGCGGGGTCCGTGCCCCCTGCCATGAAAGCTGCCTCATTTCCCTCGTCGGCCGCCATTGTGCCGTGTCCCGGGCGGCCGATGGGCCCGCCTGCAGTTGCGCGCCCGTTTTCAGCGGCTGGTCGCATCGGCCGGCAACGGCGGCCTCGCGGCGACCGCAGTGCGACGCCCGATCGCGGCCGTCGCTCGCGCGCGTCGAGGCGCGCTGACGCTTGACTTCGGCAAGGCGAGCGGGAGGCGTCGGTCGCGGGGCGCGCGCCGCGGCCCACGCTGCGTGCCCCGCTACACTGCCGCCGGCAAGCCAGCGAGCGCCGCTCCTCTTGCCCGCCCTCATGACCATCCTCGGCTACATCATCCTCGCCAACCTGCTGTCGACGCTGCTGTCGGTCGCGCTCGCGGCGTGGCTCGGTTTCAACTATCTCGCGCGGGTCATCGACAAGCTGGTGCCGGTGTCGGCCGGGCTGCTGCTCGCGACGGCGATCACTCACCTGCTGCCCGAGTCATTCAACAGCGAGGCGGATCCTTACCTGCTGGGATGGGTGATCCTCGCGGGCATCCTGGGCTTCTTCCTGCTCGAGAAGCTCTCGCTGATCCATCACACGCACCACCACGAAGGCGACCTGCACCACCATGCGCACGGGCACGATCGCCATGAAGCGGGTCGCGGCGGCGTGCCGATCCTGATCGGCGACGCGTTCCACAACTTCGCCGACGGCGTCGTCATCGCAGGGGCGTTCCTGGTGGACGTGCGCCTCGGGGTGCTCGCGACCCTGGCCGTGATGGCGCACGAGATCCCGCACGAGATCGGCGACTTCATGATCCTGCTGAACGCCGGCTTCACCCGGCGGCGCGCGTTCGTCTTCAACCTGCTGTCGGGCCTGTCGGCGGTGGTCGGCGGCATCGTCGGCTACTTCGTCCTCGAGGACTCGCAGTCGCTGCTGCCGTACGCGCTCGCCATCGCCGCGGCGAGCTTCATCTACATAGCGTTGTCGGACCTTCTGCCGGAGATGATGCGGCGCTCGTCGCTCGCCAAGTCGCTGCCGGAGGTGGGGCTCGTGCTGCTCGGCGTGGTGATCGCCGCGGTGGCCACCAGCGCCGTGCACGCGCACTAGGGCCGGCCAAGGCCCGGCGTATGCGCGAGCCAAGCGTTAGCAGGCCCTAGCGTCAGGCGGCCTTTTCGTCGCCGGTCGCGATCGGCCGGGCCGGGTCTGCGATCCACTCGCTCCACGAGCCCGCATAGAGCGCAGAGCCGGCCAGGCCGGCGATCTCCATCGCCAGTATGTTGTGGCACGCCGTCACGCCGGATCCGCACTGATGGACCACGCGGTTCGCAGGCGTCGATCCGAGCGCCGCCTCGAACTCCTGCCGCAGTGCCTGCGGAGACTTGAACGTCTGGTCCGCTTCCAGGTTGCGCTGCCAGGGGCGGTTGAGCGCGCCGGGAATGTGGCCCGCCACCGGGTCGATCGGTTCCTGCTCCCCCCGATAACGCTCCGGCGTGCGCGCGTCGAGCACGAGACGCTCGTGCGTGCCGAGGTTGCGCACGACGTCGTCGACCCCGACCAGCGGCATCGGGGACGAGCGATCGCTGAACTGCCCTGGCGCCCACGCGGGTGTGTCGGTGCTCGACAGCCCGGTTTTCGCGACCCACCTCGGCCACCCGCCGTCGAGGACCGCGACGCGCGCGTGGCCGAGCCAGCGCGCCAGCCACCACAGCCGCACCGCGAAGTTGCCGCCATTGGCGTCGTACGCGACGACCTGCGTGTCGTCGTT
>JBFZCF010000179.1:0-3641 GCA_041308065.1 Burkholderiales bacterium | reverse complement strand
GGGCCGGAGCCGGCGCGGGAGCAGCGGCGGGCGCCGGGGCCGGGGCCGGGGCAGCAGGCTCTTTCTTGCCGCAGGCGGCCAGCGCCACGACCATCATGGAGGCGATCAACAGTGATTTGTTCATTTGTGCAAACACCCTTCCTGAGTGAATCGATATGTTTTGTTCGACCCCGCGGGTCGCGGGACGCAATGGATGGTTTCCCCACTCTTCCCAGCCCGCAATTATAGCGTTTGCAAACGGTCCTCGCGCTGCTAGGCGAGGCCCAGCGGCGAGGCCGGGAGATTGTGTCCCGCGGCGTTCCAGCGGCGGTCGAAGGCCGAGATCAGCGGCTGCGCGTGCGGCTTGTGGTGAAGCCAAAGGCTGCCGCTCGTGGTCCGCGTGGCGCGCAACTCGAGCGAAGCATGATCGTCGACGAGAACACAGGCATCCTCGCCTACCGGGTCCTCGTCCGAAGCGACGCGCAGTTCCAGCGCATGAGCGAACCGCCGCTGCAGCAGGCGCAAGCGGGCCGCCCGGGTTTCCAGCCAGGCGGCATCGTCGACCAGCATCCGGATGCGAGCGCTTCGATCCCCGAGCAGCAATTGCCGCAATGAGTCGGTCGCGGCGATCGACGAGAGGTCGAACACGGACAGGTCACGATGCAGCGCCCGCACCATTCGGTGGCCCGAGACCAGGGCGATGCGCACCGCTTCGTGAAGCTCGTCGCGCGAGGCGATGAGGACGCGCTGCGGCGTCGGGTCGCCTGTCAAGACTTCCGATGGGTTCATGGTGACTCGCCTCCGAAGTGCAGCCATCCGGCTGCGTACCACTGATGCAGCAGCGCCTGGGCGGCCAGCGGGAGCCGGGGCACCGGCGACACCAGGGTGCGCTGGTCTGCGAGGGTACGCAGCGTCTCGCCGCTCCCCGCGGGCACGCTCACGCACTCGCCGTTGATCCCGATCGAGCCACCCGCGTACATCATGCGAGTGGGGGGCGCGAGTTCAAGCCCGCGCCGGGCGGCGATCTCGCCAAAGCGCTGTGCGCGAACGGGCCGGGCGGGTCGCTCGAAGACGACCTGTGCCTTCGGCTCCGTCAGGTAGCGGAGCAGGAACCGCTGCGTGTCGCCCTGCGTCGGTCGCCGTCTGCGCAGCGCATCGTGGATCCGCCCGATCATGGCGGCAGGCAGGGCCGCGGGCCGCCGCGCCGGCCTGAGCCCGGGATCGGCATATCGGCCGGGGACGGCGGCGTGATCGGCGAAGTCGGTCAGCCAGGGTTCAAGCAGTTCCTGGTACGTCGGCGCGCGGAAGCCGATGGAGTAGGTGAGACATTCGCCCACCGCCGTGCCGTCGTGCGCGACGCCCGGTGGCAGGTACAGCATGTCGCCCGCCTCGAGGATCCACTCCTCCTCGGCGCGGAATTCCGCGAGGAGCTTCAGCGGGGCGTCAGGAACGAGGGCCAGGTCGCGCTGCCGGCTGAGACGCCAGCGGCGGCGCCCCCAGGCCTGCAGCAGGAACACGTCGTACGAGTCGACATGCGGACCGACGCCGCCACCGTCGGTCGCGTAGCTCACCATCAGGTCGTCGAGCCGGGCATCGGGCACGAAGCGGAACCGGCGGAGCAGCGCGTGCGCGCCTTCGTCCAGCAGGTCGACGCCTTGCACGAGCAGTGTCCAGTCGGGCCGGCGGGTCGATGGCAGCCGCTGCAGCGGGCCGTGCTTCAGCGACCAGCGCTCGTCGACGCGGGCGATGAGACGCGACTCGGCATCGTCGTGCCGCGCGAGTTCGAACAGCGCGTCGCGCGAGACCGGGGGCACGAATCCGGGAAACGCGTTGCGGATCAGCAGCGGCCGGCGCTGCCAGGTGTCGCGCATGAAGCGCGCGACCGGCATCGAGCCGAGCTGTTTCAGGACGGAGGACGTGGCCACAGGGTGATTATAGGAACGGGCCCCGGCGCATAATTCGCGCAGGGAGGAGCGATGAAGATCGATCAGGGCGCGCTCGTCAGCCTCGACGTCACGATGTACGACGCGCAAGGGATCCTGCTGGAACACTCCGAAGAGCCGCTCGTCTACCTGCACGGGCACGACGACCTGTTCCCGCGGGTCGAAGAGGCGCTGGCGGGGAAGGAAGTCGGCGCGCGCGTCGCGCTGCAGCTCGAGCCGGAGGACGCGTTCGGCGACTACGACCCGGCACTGGTGATGCTGATGCCGCTCGACAACCTCGGCCAGGGCGTGGAGGTGGGCATGCGCGTCGAGGGCGACGGCGGGGAGGGCACCACTGGCCGCATCTTCACGATCACGGACATCGCCGAGGGTATGGCGGTGCTCGACGGCAACCATCCGCTCGCCGGCTTCGCCCTGCGCTTCGACATCACCGTGCTCGAAGTGCGCGCCGCGAGCCCCGAGGAGCTCGCGGACGCCGATTCCGCGCGGCTACCGGAATTCCTGCGCCTCGCCGAACCGCGGCCGACGCGGCTGCATTAGAGTTCGGGCCGCGCCAGCCGCTGCAGTTCGTCGAGCAGCAGGTGCGCTTCGCGCGGCGAGATGCCGTCGAGGTCGATGGCGAGCAGGCGGTTCCTCAGCGGGTCCTCGGGTGACACGGTCGGCGCCGGTGTCTCCGGTGTCGCGACGAACAGATCGAGTTGTGGACGAGTGCCCAGCGCACGCTCCTCGAGTTGCGTCAGGAGCGAGCGCGCGCGGCGGATCACCGCGGGCGACACGCCCGCAAGCTGCGCCACGGCGAGTCCGTAGCTCTGGTTCGCCGGGCCGTCGCGCACTTCGTGCAGGAACACGACCTTGCCGCCCGCCTCGGCGGCCGCGACGTGCACGTTGGCGACGTCGGGATGCTGCTCGGCGAGTTGCGTCAGCTCGAAGTAGTGGGTGGCGAACAGCGTCAGGCAGCGGTTCTTCTCGACCAGTTCGCGCGCGATGGCGGCGGCGAGCGCCATGCCGTCGAACGTGGACGTGCCGCGGCCGATCTCGTCCATCAGCACCAGGCTCTGCTCGGTGGCGGAGTGGAGGATCGCGGCCGCCTCGGTCATCTCGACCATGAACGTCGAGCGGCCGCGCGCCAGGTCGTCGGCGGCGCCGATGCGGGTGAGGATCCGGTCGACCGGGCCGAGCCGCGCCGCGGTTGCCGGCACGTAGCTGCCTGCACAGGCGAGGAGCGCGATCAGGGCGATCGATCGCATGTAGGTCGACTTGCCACCCATGTTCGGCCCGGTAATCACCAGCAGCCGCCGGCCGGCCTTCAAGACGCAGTCGTTCGGCACGTACGTCTCCAGTTCGCGCTCGACCACGGCGTGCCGCGCGCCGCGGACCTCGATCTGCGGCGCCTCGGTGAACTGCGGCCGCGTCCAGCGCGCCCGTTCGGCGTGGGCCGCGAACGCCGCCAGTGCGTCGATCGACGCGAGCGCCGACGCGGCGCCCAGCAGCGCGGGGACGTGCTGGGCGAGATCGGCGACCAGGCGGTCGAACAGGTCCTTCTCGCGCCCGAGCGCCCGCTCGCGCGCCGACAGCGCCTTGTCCTCGAACGACTTGAGCTCGGGCGTGATGTAGCGCTCGGCGTTCTTCAGGGTTTGGCGCCGCCGGTAGTCGTCGGGCACTTTCGCCGCCTGCCCGTGCGTCACCTCGATGTAGAACCCGTGCACCCGGTTGTACTCG
>JBFZCF010000178.1:0-3694 GCA_041308065.1 Burkholderiales bacterium | reverse complement strand
CTGCCGCCGGTGTTCGATGCTCCGGTGCGCGTCGATGCCGAGACGGCCCGCGCGCGCGTGCGCGAGGAAGGCTTCCCGCAGATTCGTATCCCGGACGCTGGGATCAGCGAGCAAGGCCTGCGGATCATCATCGACGCCAAGCGAGCCGAGGCGCAGCGGCAGAGCATCTTCGAGCGCGGGCCGACGGGCGTGGGCGTGGGCGCGCTGCGGCTGGGAACGGCGCTGCTCAACAGCGTGTATGACCCGCTCAACATCGCCTCTGCGTTCGTGCCCGTCGTCGGGCCGGCGCGATACACCGCGCTGATCGGCGGGGCGACGTCGGCATTCGGGCGCGCTGGCGTGCGGGCGGGCGTGGGCGCGGCCGAGGGTGCCGTGGGTGCGGCGATACTTGAGCCGCTTATCTACTCCGCAGCGCAGGGCGAGCAGCTCGACTACGAGATGACCGACTCGCTGGCGAACATCGCATTCGGCGCGCTGTTTGGCGGCGGCCTGCACGCCGGGGCCGGGGCCGTGCGAGACGTCCTGCAGCCGGGGTGGTGGCGCATGGCCCAGCCTGTTCCCGGCGCGGCGGCGGCTGAGATTCCGCCCGGAATCCGGCAGAGCATCGACGCCACACCCGACATCGTGCCGGCGCGAGAGCGCGCGCCTGGCACACGCGATGCGCTGGAAATTGCCCAGAACATCGCCGATGCCGAGGCAAGGCCGGGCTTCCTGCGCACCGCCGAAGATCTGCTGGCGTTGCGCGCTGACCGATCGCCCGAGATCGACCGGGCCGTCGAGATCCTGAAGACAGAGGGCTTTCTGCGCTCGGCTGAAGACCGGGTGTTTCTGGAGGCGCTGCGCAAGGGCTACGAGCAGGAGTACATCAACGACCGCGTCGGCGAGCTGCTGCGCGGGATCGATGAGATCGATCAGGCAATGCTCGCGCGCGGCAACTCACCGGAGTCCGAGGGTGCGATAACAGCCAAGCGCGAACTGGTCGAGCAACTGGATGCCGCTGTGGCGCGTCTGGACGCTCTGGGAGCGCCGATCAATCAGGCAAGGCTGGTTGCTGCACGCGTGTCGCCGGAGACGCGCGAGGCGGCCCTGAGGGCCGCTGTGGCGCAGGCGATGGAAGGGCGGCAGATTGCGGTGGATGCGCTGATCCGCACCGACACCGCGGCGCGCGATCCGAATGTCCCGGCTGCCCGGGCATATGCCGACGCGCTGGAAGAGGCGCGCCGGTCAACGCAGGCCGACCGCGGCCAGTCTGGCGAACGGTCGCTGCCGAGGGCTCCGGACGGGCCGCGCACGCCGGCCGAAGAACTCGCGGCGGCCGAGGCGGAACTGGCGGAAGTGTCGGCTTTGCTGGATGATGTCGCTGCGGGGGCAGACATCCGGGACGAGGCGCGCGCGGCGATGGCCCAGTACGATGCCGAGATCCGCCGCACGGAACAGTACGGCGCGGCGATGAAGGCCGGCGCAGCTTGCGGGGTGGCGTAATGGCGGCAGACGATTGCATCAGGATCATGCGCAACGCAGCACCCGACCTGAGCCTGGACGAGATCGACGAGCTGATCGTTGAGCTTCGCAAGCAAAAGCGCATAGTCTCGGCCGAGGCGCAAACCGACGCGCTCCAGTCCGACGCCATGCGCGCCGCCGATCTGGCAGCGAACCGGCTGAAGCTGGCCGCCGTGATCGAGAAGCGCAACGCAGCGCTAAACCTCGCTCGACAGACCGAAATGGAATCGTTCATCCGCCGGTTCGACAACGGGCGCAACCCCCGCGAGGCGCTGTTCTCGCTGGTCGCCGGCACGGAGCGTCTGGCCATCGGGGGGCGGGCCAGCGCCGCAGCCGAGGGCAAGGGGTTCACAGGCGCGTGGATGGGCGGCATTGCGCGCGAGATGGAAGCCGCGGGCGTCTGGCCGCTTTTCGTCTCCGGCGCGATGGATCGCGAAGTCTCGCGCGCGCTGTGGGCGTTCGGCCGGGACGACGCAGCAGCCATCCACGGCGCGCTGCCCCGCGAGGCGGTCGAGATCGCAACGGTCGTTCACAAGTACCAGGAGATCGCGCGCACGACGCAGAACCGCTTCGGCGCATGGGTGCGGCCGCTTCCGGGGTACATCGTCCGGCAGACGCACGACATGTTCAAGATCCATGCGGCTGGCTTTGACGCATGGCGCCAGACCATCGAATCCCGGCTGGACTGGGCGCGGATCGCCCAGGATAACCCCGACATCGGCGACCGGACCGGCTGGTTGCGCGCGGTCTACAACGATCTGGCATCTGGCGTTCACATGCACGACACGGCCAAGCGCGGCGAGCCTGCGCCGTTCAAGGGGCCGGCGAATCTGGCGAAGAAGGTGTCGCAGGAGCGCACGCTGCACTTTCTCGGGTCTGACGAGTGGTTCGACTACAACCAGTCGTTCGGGCAAGGCAACCTGTCCGAGGGCGTAATCATGGGGCTGGGCTTTGCCGCGCGCAATTCCGGCCTGCTCAAGGTGCTGGGCACGAACCCGGAAGCAAACCTGAAGTCCGTGATGGGCCGCGTGATGGAGCGGCTGGATGTCGACGGGAAGCAACAATTCTCCGGCCAGCAGCAGCAGGTACTCGATCTGCTTTCGCACGTCGACGGGCGCGCTGCCATTCCGGGGAACAACACGGCCGCGCGTGTGAATGCGACCTTCCGCGCGCTGCAGTCGATGGCCAAGCTGGGCGGCGCGGTGATCTCGAGCATCACCGACATTCCGTTCAAAGCGGCCGAGCTCAAGTATTCGACCGGGCAGAACTACCTGTCAGGCATGGTCGAGGCCATGGGTGACGTCCTGCGCGGGCGGCCGCGCGGCGAGCGACAAGACATGGCCGAATCGCTCGGGGTCTACTACGAGTCGATGATGGGCGGCATATTTGCCCGGTTCGACGCGCAAGACCTGACCGGAAAAACCATGACATGGGCCATGCAGAAATTCTTCAAGTGGAACGGCCTGCAGTGGTGGACCGAGACGCACCGCTCGGCGTTTGCGCTGTCGCAGGCGCATTACATGGCGCGCCAGGCGGGCCGCGAATTCTCCGACCTCGGAGACGAGACGCGCCGCGTGATGTCGCTCTATCGCCTTGGTGAGCCGGAATGGGATCTCATCCGCCAGCACGCCGTGAAGCTCGCCGACGGTCGCGAGTACATGACGCCGGACGGGATCGCCGCAATTCCCGACGCCGACATCGAGGCCTATCTGGTGGCGGCAGAGAAGCGGGTCAGTCCGACCGCCATTGCCAACGCCCGCGAGGATCTGGCGCAGCAGATGCGCGTGTTCTACACCGACCGGGCCACGCATGCGGTCATCGAGCCCGATGCGCGGTCGCAGTGGTGGCTCACACGCGGCACCCGGCCGGGCACCGCATGGGGTGAGATGGCGCGCCACGTTGCGCAGTTCAAGGGCTTCCCGACCGCCGTGATTCACAAGGCCATCGGGCGCGAGATCTACGGGCGCGGGGCCAACAGGCTGCGCGAGGCCGGCATGCCCGAGGTGGCCGGCGTGGCGCAGCTCATGCTCTGGGCTACGCTGTTCGGCTACGGCGCGATGGCGGCGAAGGACATCATCAAGGGCCGCGAGCCGCGCGACCCGACGCAGCCGGACGTCTGGGCCGCAGCCATGCTGCAGGGCGGCGCGCTCGGGATCTATGGCGACTTCATGCTCGGCGAGGCATCGCGCTTCGG
>JBFZCF010000177.1:0-3651 GCA_041308065.1 Burkholderiales bacterium | reverse complement strand
GTACGGCTCGTAGTCGGTGCTGGCGAACACGGCATCGACGCTCAGCCGCCGCGCGAGGTCGACGACCGATTCCGCGGCGCGGCCGTGCGTGATCATCAGCCCGCCGCCGCGCGCGCGCAGCCCGTCGTCGAGCGCGTCGACCGCGGCGTGGATGAACTCGACCCGGCGGTCCGCGTCCCGCCCGGCCGCGCGCAACTCGTCGAGGATCGCGCGGTCATAGACGAAGACGCAATGGACGCGCCGGCACGACCCGAGCGCGGCCGCGAGCGCGGCGTGGTCGGTGAGACGCAGGTCGCGCCGGAACCAGACGAGACCTGCGTCGAGGGACATCGAGGAGGCGGGCGGGAGAGGAGGCCGGGGTGCGGGGGAGTTTACAATCGGCGCCATGCCGAGCGGTCCGATGGACTTGAAACATCAGTTCCTGATCGCCATGCCCGCCATGGTCGACCCGAACTTTTCCGGGGCCGTGGTCTACATCTGCGACCACAGCGAGCGCGGCGCCCTCGGCCTCGTTATCAACCGGCCGACCGAACTCACCCTCGAGGCCCTGTTCGACCGGATCGATCTCAAGCTCGAGATCGCGCCCTGGAAGGACGCGCCCGTGTTCTTCGGCGGTCCGGTCCAGACGGAGCGCGGCTTCGTGCTCCATGGTCCACCGACGGCCTACAGCTCGACGCTGCCGGTCGCGCCCGAGGTGTCGCTAACGACGTCGAAGGACGTGCTCGAGGCGGTGGCCGGTGGTTCCGGTCCGCACAAGATGCTCGTCACGCTCGGCTACTCGGGCTGGGGCGCCGGGCAGCTCGAGAACGAGATCGCGCAGAACGCCTGGCTCACGGTGACGGCGCAGCCGGACATCATCTTCGACACGCCGGCCGACGAGAAGTACAACGCCGCGCTGAAGCTGCTCGGGGTCGACACGCTGCAGCTCTCGGGACAGGCCGGCCATGCGTGACCTCGATGGTCGCGCAACCGCTCCCGCTCCTCGCACCGTTTCCTTCCTTTCCCCGATGACCGACCAAGTCGTGCTCGGTTTCGACTTCGGCGCGCGCCGCATCGGCGTGGCCATCGGCAACACCGTGACGCGCGAAGCGCGCCCGTTGACCACGGTCAATGCCGCCACGGTCGCGGCGCGGTGGGATGCGGTCGCCGCGCTGCTGGCCGAGTGGGAGCCGGCACGCCTGGTGGTCGGCATCCCGCGCCATCCCGACGGAACCCCGCACGAAATGACCGCCCGCTGCGAACGCTTTGCCCGGCAACTCGAAGGCCGGCACCGGCGGCCCGTGGCGCAGGTGGACGAGCGATACACCTCGGCAGTGAGCGCGCGGGCGAACGACGTCGACGCCGCGGCGGCCGCCTTGATCCTTCAACAATGGTTCGACGAGGAGAACGGACGCGATGCTTGAGCTCGACGCCGAGACGATCTACCGGCAGCTGGCGCAGCGCGCCCGCGAGACCTTCGTGGGCGAGAAACTGAAACTCGTCGGCGTCCACACGGGAGGCGTGTGGCTGGCCGAGCGGCTGAAGCACGACCTCGGCATCGCCGATCCGGTCGGCATCCTCGACGTCTCGTTCTACCGCGACGACTTCGACCAGTCGGGCCTGAAGCCGGACGTGCGTCCTTCGCAGATCGCGTTCGACGTCGCCGGCAGCCACATCCTGATCGTCGACGACGTGTTGAACACCGGGCGCACCGTGCGCGCGGCGATGAACGAGATCTTCGACTACGGCCGGCCCGCGAAGATCGACCTCGCGGTGCTGATCGATCGCGGCGGACGCGAGCTGCCGGTCGCCGCCAGCATCGTCGGCGCGACGATCGAACTGCCGCCGGACGTCGCCGTCGTGCTGGTCCGCGACGACGACGGGCGGCTGCACCTGACGATGGAAAAGCGCGGGGACTGAGGGACGGACGGCCGAGGGACTGGATCCGGCAACGGGCAATGGGCAAACAGGGAACGGGAATGGGAACGAGGAATCCGCAGCTCAACTCGAACGGCGAGCTGCATCACCTGCTGTCGACGGAAGGCCTGCCGAAGGCCGTGATCGAACGGATCCTGTCGACGGCGGACAGCTTCATCAACGTGGCGGAGCGCGAAGTGAAGAGCGTGCCGCTGCTGCGCGGCAAGAGCGTGTTCAACCTGTTCTTCGAGAACAGCACGCGCACGCGCACCACCTTCGAGATCGCCGCGCGCCGCCTGAGCGCCGACGTGTTCAACCTGGACATCATCCGGTCGAGCGCGGCCAAGGGCGAGTCGCTGCTCGACACCATCGACAACCTGTCCGCGATGCAGGCGGACATGTTCGTGGTGCGGCACGCGGCGAGCGGGGCGCCGTACCTGATCGCGCAGCACGTGAAGCCGCACATCCACGTGATCAACGCCGGCGATGGGCGCCACGCGCACCCGACCCAGGGCCTGCTCGACATGTACACGATCCGCCATTACAAGAAGGACTTCACGAACCTGACCGTGGCGATCGTCGGCGACATCCTGCACTCGCGCGTCGCGCGGTCGGACATCCACGCCCTGACCACGCTGGGAGTGCCCGACCTGCGCGCGGTCGGTCCGCTGACCCTGCTGCCCGCCGGCCTCGAGGAAATGGGTGTGCGCACGTTCACCAAGCTCGACGAGGGCATCAAGGACGCCGACGTGATCATCATGCTGCGGCTGCAGAACGAGCGCATGAAGGGCGCGCTGCTGCCGTCCGCGCAGGAGTACTTCGCCAACTACGGGCTCACGCCCGAGAAACTCGCGCTCGCGAAGCCGGACGCGATCGTGATGCACCCGGGGCCGATGAACCGCGGGGTCGAGATCGACTCGCGCGTGGCCGACGGCGCCTCCGCCGTGATCCTGCCGCAGGTGACGTTCGGCATCGCGGTGCGGATGGCCGCGCTGTCCATCGCCGCTTCTTCGTCGAGGATGCAATGAAGATCGTCATCACCAGGGGACGCGTGATCGACCCGGCCTCGGGGCTGGACCGGGTGGGCGACGTCTGCATCAGCGACAACCGCCTCGCCGCCGTCGGCGAACGGCCGAAGGACTTCCACCCCGACCGCACGATCGACGCGAACGGCCTCATCGTCGCGCCGGGCCTCGTGGACCTCTGCGCGCGGCTGATGGAGCCGGGCAGCGAAGGCGCGCTGAAGGTCGAGATGCAGGCGGCGCTGGCCGGCGGCGTCACCGGCGTCGTCTGTCCGCCGGACACCGATCCCCCGCTCGACGAACCGGGCCTCGTCCGCATGCTGCGGCAGACGTCGCGCGCGTCTGCGGGCGCCCGCACGTACCCGCTCGGCGCGCTGACCACCGGGCTGAAGGGCGAGGCGCTCGCCGAGATCAAGACGCTGCACGAAACCGGCTGCGTCGCGTTCATGCAGACGGGCAGCCTGCCGCACGACAACAGCGTGCTGCTGCAGGCGATGCGCTACGCGAAGACGTTCGACCTGGCGCTGTGGCTGCGGCCGGTCGAGGACACGCTGGCCGGCTCCGGCGTCGCCGCGGCGGGCCCGGTGGCCGGGCGGCTCGGGCTGCCGTCGATCCCGGTGGTGGCGGAGACGGTGGCGCTGCAGACCATCTTCGAACTGCAGCGCGCCAGCGGCGTTCGGCTGCACGTGTGCCGCCTGTCGTCGGCCGCCGGCATCGAGCTCGTGCGGCGCGC
>JBFZCF010000176.1:0-5778 GCA_041308065.1 Burkholderiales bacterium | reverse complement strand
GGCGGCGCCGGGTGCCGGCCGGCCGAGCTGCCGCCGACTCGGCGGCCGCAGGTTCAGGCGCCGCGCCGCCTTCACCCTCACTCGCCGGTTCCGGGCGGTCGGCACGTTTCGCACTGGGCTTGCCGGCCCGGCGGGCCGTGGGCCGACGCGTTGCCGGCTCGGGTCCGGGCACGCTCGGGAACAGCCACGACTCGGCTTCGTCGGGATCGACGGCGTGTTCCCACGGCAGCATGCACAGCGCGAGGACCAGCTTCTCGAACTCCGGCGCGAAGCGGTCGATGATCCGCTGCGGCTCCGGACACAGGCGCTTGTCGGTGATCAGGCCGAACTGCACGCCCCCGGAGTACGACAGGATCGACACGCCGACGCCGATGTCGCCCGACTGCGGTACCCACGCCATGATCCGCCGGATCCTCGCCCCCGCCATGTACAGCGGCTGCTGCGGACCGGGCACGTTGGTCATCACCGCCGTCCCCTTGCGAGCGAGGAAGTCGAGCGCCTGTTTCTGGAGCTGGCGCGGTCCCATCCCGACCAGCCCGAGGATGCCGACCGTCAGCACGGCCGTGTAGCTGGTCTTCAGCTCGTTCATCCGCTTGCGGACTTCGAACACCCGCGCAATGGGACTTTCGATGCCGACCGGCAGCAACAGCGGGACCAGGCCGAACTTGTTGCCCAGTTCCCGCCACTTCTTCGGATCCCGCAGGTTGACCGGAACCATCGCACGCAGTTCGCACCCGGTGACGTCCTCACCGCGCTCGACGAGGTAGGAACGGATCGCGCCAGCCACCGAGGCGAGCAGGACATCGTTGACCGAACACCCGAGCGCCCTGCCCACCGCCTTCACGTCGTCAAGCGACAGCGGCTCGTTCCACGCCACGACCTTCGATCCCGATGGCGACCCCTTCAGGCTGGTCACGCTGTCGTTGTCCATCAGTGCGATCGCGGCGGCGTCCTTCGCCACCTGCGCGGCGATGCGCGCGTATTCGCCGGCTGTTTCGCCGAGCGACTCGGGATCGCTCAGCATCGCGCCGTAGGCATGCAACACCTTGCTGGCCACGTCGCCGGTGGTGTCGATGGCCTTGACGGTTGCGTCCGTCAGCGGCCGCAGCAGCGCGTCCCAATCGCTGCTGGGCCCTCGGGGCGATGGCGCGGGCGCATCCGGTTCCGGCGCGTCCTCCAGCGGATCCTGCGAGGTCATCCCCAGCAGGACGCCGATCAGCGCGATGCCGTCAGCGATGCAGTGATGAATGCGGGCGACCATGGCCTGGCCGCCGTTGTAGTTGTCGACCAGCTGGAACTGCCACAGCGGCCGCGACGGATCGAGCGCGGTGGACGCCATCCGGCCCGCGAACTTCTTCAGGTCCTCGGTGGTGCCGGCGCCCGGCAACGCGGTGCGCACCAGGTGAAGGTCGAGGTCGAACGCGTCGTCCTCCTCCCAGTAGTACCCGGTCGCATCCTGGACGACCCTGCTGCGGAAGCGGCGGTGCACGACGAAGCGCTGCTGCACGAGTTCCCGCAGGCGCGCGAAGTCGAGCTTTCCTTCGTACTCGTAGATGCCGACAATCATCATCAGATTGCCGGGGGAGTCCATCCGCAGCCACGCGGTGTCGACGGACGACATCCGTTCGCGCTTGCCCATCGCGTCTCCTGAAGTGGCGCCGTCTGCTGCGGCGTGCCGTGACGATTCGTGCAGAGTCGCTGCCTATAATAGACGCAGCGGTCGGCTCCAAGCCGCCCTAGAAAAACTCGAACCCATCAAGGAGACATGCAGTGAGCGACCTGAAATCCACATTCGAGCAGGCGGTGGCCGCCTCGAAGAACCTTCCCGAGCGGCCCGACAACCAGACGCTGCTGAAGCTCTACGCCCTTTACAAGCAGGCCACGGCCGGCGACGTCGACGGCAAGCGCCCCGGCTTTACCGACATGGTCGGCCGCGCGAAGTGGGATGCGTGGAACGAGATCAAGGGCACGAGCAATGCCGACGCGATGAAGCAGTACGTGAGCCTGATCGAGGATCTGAAGGGCTGAGAGCTTCCGCGAGTCCGGACGCAAAGGGGCCGGCGCTGCCGGCCCCTTTGTCTTGGCTGTGACCGTCAGCCCTTGCGGGTCGTCTTCTTCGCGGGCTTCTTCGCCGCCTTGCCCGCCGGCTTGGCCGCCCCCTTGTGTTCGCCCCTTGCCGCGGCATGCGCGAGCAGCTGGTCGAAGTTGTGCTCGATGTGCTCGACGAACTTCGCCTTGAACGGCCGCAACAGGAAGCCGAGGGTCACGTCGAGGTGGATCTCGGCCGCGGTGACCTTCATCTGGCCCTCGACCCCGCTGCGGTGGAAGCGCAGCGTGTCGCCGTGCCACTCGCTCGTCAGGTCGTATTCCTCGCCAAGGTCGTCGGCCGCCTTCTGCACCAGCTGCCTCGCCCTGGCGATCGGCAGCGCGTGGTACTTGATCATCTTGATGTCGGCCATCGTGTCTCCGTTCAGCGGCGGCGATCGGGCAGGACTTCGGGGTTCAGCAGCGACGGCGGCACCTGGCCCGCCAGCGCGGCGCGCGCATTGTCCGCCGCCAGCGTCGCCATCGCAATCCGGGTTCCGCGCGTGCTGGACGCGATGTGCGGCGTCAGCACAACGTTCTCGAGTTCGAGCAGGCCCGGGTGCAGCGCCGGCTCGTTCTCGTAGACGTCGAGTCCTGCAGCGGCAATCCGCCCGTCGCGCAGCGCCGTCACCAGGGCGGCATCGTCCACCACACCGCCGCGCGCGATGTTGACGAGCACGGCGGAGGGCTTCATGCGCGCCAGTTGCGGCCCGCCGATGACGTGGTGCACGGCCTGCGAGTACGGCACCACGAGCACGAGGTGGTCCGACTGCGCGAGCAGTTCGTCGAACTCGACGTACTGCGCGCCGCCCTCCTGCCCGGCCGGCAGCCGGTTGCGGTTGTGGTAGACGACCCGCATCGAGAAACCGGCGGCCCGTCGCGCGATCGCGCGGCCGATGCGCCCCATGCCGAGGATGCCGAGCGTGGTGCCGCAGACCGCCGCGCCGTTGAACATCTCGAAGGTCCAGCGCTTCCAGTGTCCCGCGCGCAGCCAGCGCTCCGACTCGCCGACGCGGCGCGCTGCCGCCAGCAGCAGCGCCCAGGCGTGGTCGGCCGTCGCTTCGTTCAGCACGTCCGGCGTGTTGGTCGCGAGCACTCCGTGCCTCGTGCACGCCGCCAGGTCGATGTTGTTGTAGCCGACGGCGATGTTGGCGACCACCTTCAGCTTCGGGCAGCGCGACAGCAGCGCGTCGTCGATCCGCTCGCCGGCCGTGACCAGCGCGGCGTCGGCGTCGGCGAGGGCCTGCGCGAGATCGGCAGCGGACCAGTTCGTGTCATCCTGGTTGGCGACGACGTCGAACTCGCGGCGCAGCTGTTCGATCAGCTCCGGGTAGATTCGCCTGGATACGATGAGGCGAGGCATGTTCTCTCCTTTCGAGGTGCGACTTTGGTCGCTCACTTGAAGAACAGCATGGTCAGCAGCGCGAACAGCGGCAGCAGCAGCAGCGCCGACCACAGCATGTAGCCGAAGAAGCTCGGCATCGGGACGCCGCGCGACGCCGCGACCGCCATCACCATGAAGTTCGGCGCGTTGCCGATGTACGTGTTGGCGCCCATGAAGCGCCCCGGTCATCCAGAAGTACATCGCGTTGTTCGGTTCCCCACCCGGCCCGGTGACGAGCGCGACAAGCGGCGCCATGGCGCCGTCGCTGCCGGCACGCAGGATCGCGATCACCGGGATGATGGTCAGGAAGATCCCCGCGAAGAGCTTGCCCACCTCGACGATCGGCCCCCACTCGTAGTGGTTGGCCGTACGGATTGCCCGCGCGGTGAACCGCATCGAGCCCCAGGTGATCGCGACCAGCAGCAGGTCACGCACGAGGTTCTGCAACTCGACCGGCGTGCCGAGCACGTCGAAGGAGACGCCCGGTTTCCAGACTCCGGACATCAGCACGGACAGCAGGATCAGCGGCCCGAACAGCAGCACGTTGATCCAGCCTTCGACCTGCAGCGGCGAGTCCGGCGTCGGGTCCGTCGCCAGCACTTCGTCGCGCTGGCCGTAGTACCAGCTGTCGAGCAGGAAGAACACCCCGAGCAGGATCATCGAGCTGACGAGCATCGGCCCGAACATCGCCCTGGTCGTCCAGAAGAAGTCCACGCCCTTCAGGAACCCGAGGAACAACGGCGGGTCGCCGAGCGGAGTCAGCGAGCCGCCGATGTTGGCCACGAGGAAGATGAAGAACACGACCACGTGCGTGCGGTGGCGGCGGGCGTCGTTGGCCCGGAGCAGCGGTCGGATCAGCAGCATCGATGCGCCCGTCGTGCCCACCAGGCTCGCCAGGCCGGTGCCGATGCCGAGGAGCGCGGTGTTCACGACCGGGGTTCCGTGGAGGTTGCCCTTGATGTGGATGCCTCCGGTCGCCGTGAACAGCGCAAGCAGCAGCAGGATGAACGGGATGTATTCGGCGAGCAGCGTGTGGACGACCTGCCCGATGGCGTGGGACGGCCCGAGCGCCACGGCGTACGGCAGCAGCAGCGCGAGCGACCAGAACGCCGCGATCTTGCCGTAGTGGCGGTGCCAGAAGGCCGCCGCGAACAGTGGCAGCAGGGCGATCGACAGCAGCATGCCGGCAAACGGAATCGCCCAGGCGAGCGACAGCGCGTCTCCTCCGGGGCTGGCGGCGAAGGCGGCCGGAGACAGCAGGCTCGCGCCGAGGGCGACCAGCCCGTTGCGGACGCGCTCCGCGCCAGCCACCGATCAGGCGCCCGCGACGACGACGATGTGAACCCGGTACGGACCGTGCGCGCCCAGGACGATGGTCTGCTCGATGTCGCCGGTGCGGGACGGGCCCGACACCATGTTGATCGCGCGCGGCATCATGGCGGCGACGCCGCCGCGTTCCGCGCGCATCAGGGAGAACGCATTTTCCATCGTGGCGACGATGCGCGACGCGGGCACGATCGCGATGTGCGTTTCGGGCAGCAGGTGCGTCGAGGACGGCGTGTCGCGGCTGGACGTGAGCACGAGGGTTCCGGTCTCGGCCAGCGCGCAGAAGCAACCCGTGACGCCGACCGGGTCGGCGCCCTGCGATTCGTCGCGCTTCGGCCGCCGCACCGCGGCCTCCACGCCGGCAGTCGCCCAGTCGAGTTCGGCGAACTGCGGCCAGATCACCACCTTCGGCGCGAGCCCCTGCGCCACCAGGTAGCGCGCAACGGCGTCGGGCGCCTCGCCCATCGACGACACCTCGTCGACGGTGCTCGCCATGCGTTCGGCCGTCTGGCGGAAGTGGCGCGTCAGGTCGCCGGCGATCGCCGGGCCTGGCCCGGAAGGATGGCGTGCCAGGTAGTCCTCGGCCTGGGCGCGCTCCGCGTCAGTCGACGGTCCCGGGCGCCGCTGGTTGGTGCGGATGCGCTGCAGGATCGCCGCGCGTGACTTGCTCGTGTCGAGGCTCATCGCTGCGCCTTCCGGATGTAGGTATCGATGCGGCGGACGCCCTCCTCGATCGCCGCCTCGCTCGCGGCGTACGAGAAGCGGATGTGCTGGCCATCGCCTTGCACGCGCGGGCCGAAGTGGATGTCCGCCAGGACGGCGACGCCGGCCTCGTGCAGCAGGCGCTTGCGCAGCTCCTCCGAGTCCTTCGCGCCGACGCGCGTGCACGCCTCGGTGACGTTCGGCCACGCATAGAACGCGCCGCCCGGCGACGCGCAGCTGAAGCCGGGAACCTCGTTCAGCAGCCGGACGATCAGGTCGCG
>JBFZCF010000175.1:0-3773 GCA_041308065.1 Burkholderiales bacterium | reverse complement strand
GGCGTGGTCGTCAACCTGCCGGAGCACCGGCTGTACTACTACCCGCCCACCAAGCCCGGCGAGCGGCCGGTGGTGCGCACCTACCCGATCAGCACCGGCAAGATGGACTGGAAAACGCCGCTCGGCGTGACGCGCATCGTCTCGAAGCAGGAGCGGCCGAGCTGGCATCCGCCGCAGTCCGTGCGCGAGGCGCACATCGCGCGCGGCGAGCCGCCGCTGCCGCCCGTGGTACCCCCGGGCCCCGACAATCCGCTCGGTGAGCACGCGATGCGGCTCGCCATCCCGAGCGGCGCCTACCTGATCCACGGCACGAACCGGCCGGCCGGCGTGGGCATGCAGGTCACGTCCGGGTGCATCCGCTTGTTCCCGGAGGACATCGCGGAGTTGTACGGTCTCGTGCCGGTGAACACGAAGGTGAACCTGATCGACCAGCCGACCAAGGTGGGCTGGCTGCGCGGCACGCTCTACATCGAGCGGCATCCGCTGCTCGAGGGCGCGAACGATCCGGGGCCCGGCGAGTTCGGCACGGTCCAGGCCACGGTGGCGGCGGTCGCGGAGGGCCGGCCGGTGGACGTGGACTGGGACAGGGTCACGCATGCGTTCAGCGTGCAGAGCGGCGTGCCGGCACCAATCTCCATGCCCCAAGAAAAACGCCGCGGGGTCACCGCGGCGTCTTCCGTCGATCCGTAGGGATCGAAACGGGCTTACTTGCCCATCGAGCGCTTGAAGGCGCGGTCGATCTTCTCGTTGGTCGCGTCGCAGCAGGCCTGGGCGCCCTGGGCAGCCTGCAGCGCCTGGTTGGCGGTGCTCTGCGCGCCGCTCACGGCGTTGGCGGCGCTCGAAGCGCTGGCAGCAGCGGCGTCGGCCGAGGACTTGGCAGCGGCGGCCGACTGGCCAGCAGCCGCAACGGCCGCGTCGTTCTTGGCGACGTAGTCGTTGAAGGTCGAGGTGCTGACGCAGCCGGTGGCCAGCAGGGCAGCGGCGGAGACGATCAGCGTCTTGGCGATGACGTTCTTCATGGGGTGTTTTCCTTGGGTGTGGTTCGAGTGAGCAGGCGGGGGCCGACTGCGGCGGGCAGGGACGAAATGCCCCGTCCAGATTGCAGCCGAACATTCAAATGATAGCGGATCCTGCTGGTTGTAAGAACAAAAGCACAGGGCCGGGCTCATTGGCCCGCGCTTGCAGGTCGGTCGCGAACTGTATATAAAACGATCACTGTTTATATATACAGGTTCGACCATGGATAACCTCACTCCGCGTCAGCGCCAGGTCCTGAGCTTCATCCAGGAGGCGCTCGCCGAGCACGGCATGCCGCCGACCCGGGCGGAGATTGCCGAGGCGCTCGGCTTCAAGTCGGCCAATGCCGCCGAGGAGCACCTGCGGGCCCTGCAGCGCAAGGGCGTGCTCGAACTGCGTCCCGGCGCTTCGCGCGGCATCCAGCTGCGCGACTCGCTGCGCGAGCAGATGGGCCTGCCGCTCATCGGTCGCGTCGCCGCCGGCCGGCCCATCCTCGCCGAGGAAAACATCGAGGCGCACTACCACATCGACCCGCAGCTCTTTCAGCCGCGGCCGCACTACCTGCTCAAGGTGCGCGGCATGAGCATGCGCAACGCCGGCATCCTCGACGGCGACCTGGTCGCGGTGCACCGCACGCCCGAGGTGCGCAACCGCCAGATCGTCGTGGCGCGCCTCGAGAACGAGGTGACCGTGAAGCGCTACCGGCAGGAGGGCACGGTGGTGTGGCTGCTGCCCGAGAACCAGGACTTCGAGCCGATGCGCATCGACCTCAAGCACGAGTCGCTGATCATCGAGGGCGTGGTGGTCGGCGTCGTGCGGCAGGAAGCGGGCCGGGCGTGAAGCCGCCGGTGACTCCCCGGGTGATCCCATGTCCCTCGACGAACTGTTGCGTCACCCCGCGCTCTGGCGCGCCCGGGAGCCGGGCGAGGCGGCCGGGCGGCCGGGCCTGCCCACGGGGTTTGCGGCGCTCGACCGCTGCCTGCCCGGTAGCGGCTGGCCGTCACGGGGACTCGTCGAGATCCTGGCCGACCGCACGGGCATCGGCGAACTGAGCCTGTTGCTGCCCGTGCTGGCGCGGCTGTGCGCCGGTGGGCAGGAGGCGGGCTGGCTCGCCTGGATCTCTCCGCCGCATCCGCCGTATGCACCGGCGCTCGCCGCGTGCGGCATCGACATCGGCCGCATCCTTGTCGTGCGCGCCCCGCCGGCGGAGTGGGCCATGGAGCAGGCGCTGCGCTCGGGCGCCTGCAGCGCCGTGCTTGGCTGGGCCGCCTGTCGCGACCGGCAGAGCCTGCGGCGGCTGCAACTCGCCGCCGAGCAGTCGGACTGCCTCGCGGTGCTGTTCCGTCGCCTGCGGGACGGCACCGAGCCTTCGCCCGCAGTGCTGCGCATCGCGCTCGCGAGTGGCCGCGACGGCCTCGAGGTCCGGATCCTGAAGAGCCGAGGCGGCCGTGCCGTGAGCGTACGGCTTGGCTGGATCGGTGCCACGTCGCCCGCGCAAGCGCACTGAACATGGCGCCGCCCGGCCAGCCTCGGGTGCCCGACGTCCCGCTGTCGGACACCCCGGCGCCCGATCCCTCGGTACGCCGCCCGCCCCTTCCGCAGACGGCGTCCGGCGGAGGGCGCCGTCGCGACGCGGACGGCCCAGCCGTGGCCACGGCCGTCGCCCGCGAGCTGTGGCTGGCAGTTCATCTGCCGCATTACCTGCTCGAGTCGCTGCAGATGCGGGCCACGATCGCGGACGGGTCGGCCATGCCCGGCGAGGCCGGGCCCGTCGTCGTCGTGGATTTCGCGCGGGGCGGAAAGACGCTCTGCGACTGTGATCCGCGGGCCGCCGCGAGCGGCATCGTGCCCGGCATGGCGCTCAATTCGGCGCTGGCGCTCGAGCCCGGCCTGCGGGTCGTTTCGCGCGAGCCGCGCCGCGAGCGGGCGCTCCTCGACGCGGTGGCGGCCGTGGCGCAGGAGTTCACGCCGCGCATCAGCCTCGCGCCGCCGGACGGCGTGCTGCTCGAGGTGCGCGGCAGCCTGCGCCTGTTCGGCGGCGCGCGATCCTTGTGCGACCGGCTGCGCGAGCGGCTGCAGGCCCTCGGGCTCGATCCCCGCCTCGCGCTCACGCCGGCACCGCTCGCCTCGCTGTGGTTTGCGCGCGCGGGATCGGAAGTGGCTTTGCGACGGCCGGATGCGCTGCCGGTCCGGCTCGCGCCGGTGCCGCTCACCGTCACGCGCTGGCCGGCGCGCACGCTGCAGGCGCTCGCGACCCTGGGCGTGCGCGCCGTGGGCGATTGCCTGCGCCTGCCGCGCGACGGCTTCGCACGCCGCTTCGAACCGCGGTTGCGCCTCGAGCTCGACCGTGCGCTCGGCCGGGCGCCCGACCCGCGTGCGAACTTCATTGCTGCAGAACGCTGCGTGCTCCGTCGCGACCTCGAGCCGGAGATCGCCGACACCGGGCGGCTGCGGCAGGCGCTCGAGCCCCTGCTCGCGGAGCTGTGCACGTACCTCCAGGGACGGGGCGCGGCCGTCGAGTCGCTCGAGCTGCGGCTCCTGCACCGCGAGGCGCCCGAGACGCGGCTTCGCCTGCGGTTCGCTGCGCCGGTTGCCGTGGCCGGACGCATCGCGTCGCTGCTGCAGGAACGGCTCGCGCGCACGGACTTGCCCGAACCCGTGCGCGCCGTGCGCCTGCGCAGCGGCGCACTGGTCGAGGCGCGCGAGGAAGCGGGCGATCTGTTCGCCCGCGACCGCCGGCGCGCCGCGGCCGTGCC
>JBFZCF010000174.1:0-3820 GCA_041308065.1 Burkholderiales bacterium | reverse complement strand
CCAGGGGCTGCACGGCATGGGACACGGCACGCAGCGCATCGAAGAGCTGCTTCAGGAGTTGCTCCCCACCGCGCGCGTGATGCGGATCGACCGCGACTCGACGCGGCGGCGTCACGCGGCCGAACAGGCGTTCGACGCGGTGCACGCGGGCGACGTCGACGTGCTCGTCGGCACGCAGATGATCGCCAAGGGCCACGACTTCCAGCGCGTCGCCCTCGTGGTTGTGCTGAATCCGGACGGGCAGCTGGCATCGCACGACTTCCGGGCGCCCGAGCGCCTGTTTTCCACGCTCGTGCAGGTGGCTGGACGCGCCGGGCGCGGCGGCCACGCGAGCCGGGTCCTGCTGCAGACGCGCTTCCCGGCGCATCCGCTGTTCGCGGCGCTGGCGCGGCACGACTACGCCGCCTTCGCCGACGGACAGCTGGCCGAGCGGCGCGCGGCGAACATGCCGCCCTTCACGCACCAGGCGCTGCTCACGGCCGAGGCGCGCACGATGGACGGCGCGCTCGGCTTCCTGCGCGAGGCGCGCGCCGAGGCGCCGTCGAGCGAGGACGTGCGCGTGTTCGATCCCGTGCCGATGGCGCTGCAGAAGCTGGCCGGCGCCGAGCGCGCGCAGTTGCTCGTCGAGGCCGATCGTCGCGGGCCGTTGCAAGCGTTCCTGCGCGCCTGGCTGCAGGGGCTGAGGGCGAAGCGCAGCCGGATCCGCTGGCAGATCGAGGTCGATCCGCAGGAGATCTGACGCGCGGTCGACCGGGCGCGGAACAAGGCCCGCGGCCGGCCTGTGGATGCGACCGGCAGCGGCAAGATCGATGGTCCCTTCGGCTATGCGCTCGCGGGCGGCATCGAGCGCGACGAACGGCAGAAGATCGCGCGCGGCGTGTACCGGCAGCTCAACCCGAAACGACCGGTGCAAACGGAAACGGGCGCCGAGGCGCCCGCCCTTTTCGTTGAACCGCTGCGCCTACTTGGCGGTGGCGAGCATGTGTTCGACGGCGGCGCGCAGTTCGGCCTCGCTCGCATTCATCTGTCCGCCCATCGGCGGCATCGCGCCCTTGCCCTTGACCACGGCGGCCGTCAACGCGGCGATCCCCAGCGGGGCGCGCGCGGCCCACGCGGCCTTGTCGCCGAACTTCGGCGCGCCCGCCACGCCAGCCGCGTGGCAGGCATTGCAGCCGGCCGCGTACACCTTCGCGCCATCGGGCTTGCCCCCCGCGGCTGCCGCCGCGGCCGGTGGCGTCGAAGTGCCGGTTGCGGTCGCTGAGGCTGGAGCGCTCGCCGCGCCCGCGGCGCCACCGCCCGCATTGAACATGTAGAGCACCGCGGCCCGCATCTCGGGATCGGTGATGCTCGCCATGCCGCCGCGCGCCGGCATGCCGGCGTGGCCGTGGATCGCCGAGTCCGTGACCGCGTCGATTCCGTGCGACACGCGCTTGGCCCATGCGGCGCGGTCGCCGATCTTCGGCGCCCCGCCCGTGCCCGACTCGTGACAGCTGCTGCAGACCCGCTTGACGACCTGCTCACCGGACAGCCCGGCGCTGCCGGCCGCGGCGACCTTGGCGGCCGCCGGCGCCGCCGGCTCGGTGAACTTGCCACCCGACTGGTTGCCCATGAACGCGACGGCGCGGGCGACCTCGATCGGGTCGAGATCCGGGTTGCCGCCCTTGGCCGGCATCGTCTTGAATCCCTCGACGGCGTGCTTCACGAGCGTGTCGAAGCCCTGCCTGAGGCGCGCGCCCCAGACACCGGCATCGCCGGTCTTCGGCGCGCCCGCCACGCCGGCGGCATGGCACACGGCGCACGCGGCCTTGTAGACGGCTTCGCCGCCTTGCAGCGCCCGGGCGCCGACGGCCTGCTGCAAGGCCACGGTGCCGACCGGCCTCAGTCGATCGGAGACGGCTTCCGGCGTCATCGCGTCGGATCCCGCGCCGCCCGACTTGCTGCCCGTGACGAAAACGGCCAGCAGGATGATCACGATCACCGGCACGACGAACGCGAGGATGACGACGGTGATCAATTGACGCGGGGTCTTGATCAGGGCGGTGTGCTGGTCGGACATGCGTGGCTCCTGGCCTCGGCAGCGGTGCGCGCGGTTCTGTATGGGACGGTACGGCAGCCCCGGCAGGGCCGGTTCTGCGAAGCGTTCAAGTATAGCTTGCAGCCCTGTCGCGACTGGCCCGAGCCCTTGATTTCATTCGCGTTTCGAGGGCGGTCGCGGGGACGCGCGAGCGAGAAACGGCTACCATTCGGCCTCGCTTCGACCGCTCGCGGTCGACTAGCGCCCGTAGCTCAGATGGATAGAGTACTGGCCTCCGAAGCCAGGGGTCGTGGGTTCGAGTCCCGCCGGGCGCGCCATTCGTCGCGGAGCTGAACGCTCCGCCCGCGCTCTCCTCACGACGCCGCCAACCGTGCCCATCGCGCCGACCAACATTACGCTGCACGCGGCCTCGCGCGTGCTCGAGATCGAGTACGAAGACGGGCAGCAGTTCCGATTGCCGTTCGAGTTCCTGCGCGTGTACTCGCCGTCCGCCGAGGTGCGCGGCCATGGTCCGGGGCAGGAGACGCTGCAGGTGGGCAAGAAGGACGTGACCATCACGGCGCTGCAGCCGGTCGGCCACTACGCGGTGCAGCCCGAGTTCTCCGACGGCCACACGAGCGGCATCTACTCGTGGGATTACCTCCACGAGCTCGGCGTGAACCAGGAGCGGATGTGGGCCGAGTACCTGGCCGCGCTCGACGCCGCGGGCGCGAGCCGCGAACCGGGAGCGCCGGAGAACGCCGCGTTCATGCCCGGTGGTGGCGCCGGCTGCGGCCACCACTGATCGCGGGCATCCGTTCCGGCCCGCGTATCCTTTCGGCATGAACGACAAGCAGCGCGAATCGGCGACTCACTTCGGGTTCGCCCAGGTGGACGAATCCGAGAAGGCGCAGCGCGTCGCCGGCGTGTTCGACTCCGTCGCGTCGAAGTACGACGTGATGAACGACGTGATGTCGGTCGGCCTGCACCGCGTGTGGAAGGCGTTCACCGTGCGCCAGGCCAACGTGCGGCCGGGCATGAAGGTGCTCGACATCGCCGGGGGCACCGGCGACCTCGCCAAGGCCTTCGCCCAGCGCGCCGGCGCGACCGGCGAAGTCTGGCTCACGGACATCAACGGCTCGATGCTCGCGGTCGGCCGCGACCGCCTGTTCGACAGCGGGTTGCGCCTGCCGCTCGCCCAGTGCGACGCCGAGAAGCTGCCGTTCCCCGGGGGCCACTTCGATCTCGTGTCCGTCGCCTTCGGCCTGCGCAACATGACGCACAAGGATGCGGCGCTCGCCGAGATGCAGCGCGTGCTCAAGCCCGGCGGCCGGCTGCTCGTGCTGGAGTTTTCCCGCATTTGGCAACCGCTCGCGCCGCTCTACGATGCGTACTCGTTCAGCGTGCTGCCGTGGCTGGGCAAGAAGATCGCGGGCGACAGCGACAGCTATCGCTACCTCGCGGAGTCCATCCGCATGCATCCACCGCAGGAAGAACTGGCGAAGTTGATGGAACAAGCTGGCTTCGACCGCGTCCAATGGTTCAACCTGACGGCGGGCGTGTGCGCCCTTCACGTCGGCACGAAGTACTGATTCCGGAGGTTCGATGAGGAAGTTGCTGGCTGGCCTGATGATCGGCGTCGTCGCCGCGAGTTTCGCTTTCGATGCCGAGGCGCAGCGCCGTCTCGGTGGTGGCCGCACCATCGGCAAGCAGTCGCCAACCGTGCAGCAGAAGCAGGCGACCCCGCCGGCGCAGTCGCCGCAGCAGGGCGCGTCGCAGGCGGCCCCCGCGCAGCAGCCGGCCGCC
>JBFZCF010000173.1:0-3835 GCA_041308065.1 Burkholderiales bacterium | reverse complement strand
TGGCGGCGCGGACACGAAGAACGACGACGTGGTCGACGCCGACTACAAGGAAGTCAAACGCGGATAATCTCGCGCGGTTGGCAGCGCGCGTTTGACACGCCGAGACCGGGACGACGCGGCACGCGTCGCCCGCCTCGGCGTTTGCGTGTCAGGGGGATGGCAGGAACATGGCGAAACGGGACTACTACGAAGTGCTGGGCGTGGCGAAGAACGCGTCCGAGGAAGACGTCAAGAAGGCGTACCGCAAGCTCGCCATGAAGCACCACCCTGACCGCAACCAGGGTGACAAGTCGAAGGACTCCGAAGACAAGTTCAAGGAAGCCAAGGAGGCCTACGAGGTCCTCTCGGACGCGAGCAAGCGCGCGGCCTACGACCGCTTCGGTCACGCGGGCGTCGATCCGAACAGCATGGGCCGCGGCGGCGCCGGGCCCGAGGGCTTCGGCGGTTTCGCGGACGCGTTCGGCGACATCTTCGGCGACATCTTCGGCGCGGCCCGCGGCGGACGCGGCGGCGTGTATCGCGGCGCCGACCTGCGCTACAGCATGGAGATCACGCTCGAGCAGGCGGCGAACGGCTTCGCCACCGAGATCCGCGTGCCGAGCTGGGACACGTGCGATGCCTGCGGCGGTTCCGGCGCCAAGCCGGGCACGAGCGCGAGCCGCTGCGGCACCTGCGCGGGCTCCGGCAACGTGCGGATGTCGCAAGGCTTCTTCTCGATCCAGCAGACCTGCCCGACGTGCCACGGCTCGGGGCAGGTGATCGCGGATCCGTGCGACACCTGCCGCGGCGCGGGGCGCGTGAAGAAGAACAAGGTGCTCGAGGTGAACATCCCCGCCGGCATCGACGAAGGCCAGCGCATCCGCCTGTCCGGCAAGGGCGAGCCGGGCATGAACGGCGGTCCGCCGGGCGACCTGTACGTCGAGATCCACCTGGCCCGGCACGACGTCTTCCAGCGCGAGGGCGACGACCTGCACTGCGAAGTGCCGATCGGATTCGCGACCGCCGCCCTCGGCGGCGAGATCGAGGTGCCGACGCTCAACGGCAAGGCGAGCATCGCGGTTCCCGAGGGCACGCAGGCGGGCAAGACGTTCCGCCTGCGCGGCAAGGGCATCAAGGGCGTGCGCGCGTCCTACCCGGGCGACCTGTACTGCCACATCGTCGTCGAGACGCCGGTCCGCCTGAACGAGAAGCAGAAGAAGCTGCTGCGCGAGTTCGAATCCAGCGTCAAGGAAGGCGGCAACAAGCACTCGCCGCAGACCAAGGGATTCATGGACAAGATGAAGGGGTTCTTCACCGCGGAATAGCGTCGCTCGTGTACGCGACCGCTGGTCAGACGACCATCTTGGCGCCGGCGATCAAGAGCACGGCTGCGAGCGCGCGGCGCATCGCGCGGTTGTCGAGGCGACGCGCGCCGAAGCTGGCGCCGATCAGGCCGCCGGCGATCACGGCCAGCACCCAGTACGGCAGCGGGTCGGGCAGCGTCGGCTGGCGCGTGAGCAGGCCCGCCAGGCCGGCGATCGAGTTGATGAGGATGAACGCGGCGGTCGGCGCGGCGCTGTCGCGCACGGTCGCCCATCCTGCGAGCACGAGCAGCGGGCTCAGGAAGATCCCGCCGCCGACACCGGTGAGGCCTGACAGAAGTCCGATGCCCGCGCCGACCACGAGCGCGAGCGGAACCGGCGGCGGACCGGTGACCTCGCGCGCCTGGACCCTCGAGGTCATCGTCTCGGTGAACAGCCGCACGGCCGAGTAGAGCAGCACGGCGCCGACGAGCGCGCCGAACCACGCCACCGGCAGGTGGATGCGACCCCCGATGAACGCCATCGGCACGGACGTGGCCGCGAATGGCAGGAACAGGCGCCAGCGGAACCCGTTGGCGCGCGTGAACTTGTAGAGCGAGATCGACGCGACGGCGATGTTCATCACCAGCGCCGTCGGCCGCATGATCGCCGGCGCGACGCCGACGAGGCCCATCGAAGCCAGGTAGCCGGACGCCCCGCCGTGTCCTACCGACGAGTAGAGGATGGCCGCCGCGAAGAACAGGCCCGCGAGGAGCAGCGCTTCGTCGAGCGAGACCATGCCACGGTCCTAGAGCCCGTACCCCAGCGGCCGCCAGGCGCCGTCTTCGTGGACGAGCGTGACGATTTCCTGCGCGTCGCTCTTCTTCTCGAAGTTGGTCGAGAAGCGCACCGTCACGTAGTCGCCCGCGGGCATGCCCGGCAGCGACGGCTTGAACGACGACACCTCGACGGTTCTCGACTTCGCGACGCCGAGCGCGCCGCGCGTCTTTGGCAGGCTCTCGACCCACTGCTCGCGCTTCACCTTCTCGCGAAACATCTTCGCGGCCTGGTCCCACGCCTTGCCGTAGTCGCCGGCATCGAGGAGGGCGAGCCACTTCTCGGCGGCGCCACGGGCGGCCAGTTCCTTGGACGCCTGTTCCTCCGCCTTCTTCGCCTCGGCGGGAGCTGGAGGCAGCGGTGTCGTGCCGGGCCCGGGCATCTTCAACTGGGCCTGGGCCGCGCCGAGCGTGCAAAGCAGGCCAGCGAAGGCCAGCGCCTGGAACCGTTTCATGGATGCTCCTCAGGCCGGCGTGTAGGCCAGCCGGACGTAGATCGGCGCGTACGGCGCCGCTTGAGTGATGTCGATCAGCGACTCGCGCGCCAGTTCCAGCAGCGCGAGGAAGTGCACCACGGCCACGGCCGTGCCGCGCGCGTGGTCGAAGAGATCCGAGAACTCGACGAACTTGCTGCCCTGCAGCCGCTTCAGGATGAAGCTCATGTGCTCGCGCACCGAGAGCTCCTCGCGCGAGATGTGGTGATGCGCGTGCAGCTTCGCGCGCTTCAGCACGTCGACCCACGCGTCGCGCAGGTCGACCACGTCGACGTCCGGGAAGCGCTTCTCGATCGACTGCTCGATGACGACGATGGCGCGCACGAAGTCGCGGCCCGCGCGCGGCAGCTCGTCGATGCGCATGGCGGCGAGCTTCATCTGCTCGTACTCGAGCAGGCGGCGCACGAGCTCGGCACGCGGGTCCTCGACCTCCTCGCCGGTGTCGGCCTTGCGCACCGGCAGAAGCATGCGCGACTTGATCTCGATGAGCAGCGCCGCCATCAGCAGGTATTCGCCGGCGAGCTCCAGGTTCTTGGCGCGGATCTGGTCGATGTACGCCAGGTACTGGACCGTCAGCGGCGCCATCGGGATGTCGAGGACGTTGAAGTGCTGCTTGCGGATCAGGTAGAGCAGCAGGTCCAGCGGTCCTTCGAACGCCTCGAGGAAGACCTCGAGCGCGTCGGGCGGGATGTAGAGGTCCTCGGGCAGCTTGAACAGCGGCTCGCCGTACAGCCTGGCCAGCGCGATGCCGTCGATCACGTCCGGCGTGCTGTCGGCGGCGGGCGCCTCCAGCGCGGCGGCGGCGGCCGGATCGAGGACGGGCACCACGCCCGGCAGCGGAGCGATCCCGGCCGGTACCACTACTTCGCCTTGGGCTGGTAGACGTACGCGGGCTGGGGCAGCGTCGACGCGTCGAAGCGCCGGTACAGGTCGCGATCCACGTCCTTGTCCCACCAGATCGCGCGGCCTTCGCGCTGCTCGCGGTCGAGGGCGGGATTCTCTTCCTTCAGTTGGCGCAGGAACTTCGTGATCTCGGATTCGTAAGCGGCGGCCATCGGATGCGGTGCCTCGGTGAGCTTGGAGGCGATTTTACGTGACGGCCGGGGCGGGGCCGGCGATGGGATGGTTCGGGCGGGCAGTGGCAATGATGGCCGCGCTGTTGCCGGTCGCGGCGTGCGACCCGAGCGTCGAGGACGACCCGCGCCGCCCGGGCGCCTGATCAGGC
>JBFZCF010000172.1:0-3847 GCA_041308065.1 Burkholderiales bacterium | reverse complement strand
CGAGCAGGCGCGCGACGACGTGCGCGAGCACCGGCTGGTCCACGTGGGCAACGCCGCGCAGACGCTGCATCCTGTCGCCGGCCAGGGCCTGAACCTCGGGGTGCGCGACTGTGTTGCGCTGGCCGACCTGGTCGTCGCCGCCGTTGCCGCGGGGCAAGATCCCCTCGCGCGGTTGCCGCAGTACGAGCAGCGGCGACGGGCGGACCGGCTCGCGATCCGGACGCTCACCCGCACCGTTCCCGGCTTCTTCGCCACCGGCTTCGCGCCGGTGGCCGCGGCGCGATCACTCGGTTTGACGATGCTCAGCATCTTTCCCGATTTGCGCGCGGAGTTCGCGCGCTTCCTGATGTTCGGCGTACGCTCGTGAGTCCGCCGAGGCCTTCGCTACAATCCGCGCCCTTTTTCGAGCCTGACCCGCTGGCGATGCGTCTTGGTCCACACGAACTGCCGAACAACGTGTTCGTCGCCCCGATGGCGGGCGTGACGGATCGTCCTTTCCGGCAGCTGTGCAAGTCGCTCGGCGCCGGCCACGCGATCTCCGAGATGGCGGCGTCGAATCCGCGCCTGTGGGCCAGCGAGAAGACCGCGCGCCGCATCAATCACGACGGCGAGCGCGCGCCGGTGGCGGTGCAGCTCGCCGGCGCGGATCCCGCAATGCTCGCGGAGGCGGCGCGCTTCAACGTCGAGCGGGGCGCGCAGATCATCGACATCAACATGGGCTGTCCGGCGAAGAAGGTCTGCAACGTGGCGAGCGGCTCCGCGTTGCTGCGGGACGCCGGCGTCGTGCGGGCGATCCTCGAAGCCGTGGTCGCCGCCGTCGACGTGCCGGTCACGCTGAAGTACCGCACCGGCTGGGATCCTGAAAGCCGCAACGCGGTCGAGGTCGCGCGGCTCGCGCAGTCGTGCGGCGTCGCGGCGCTCACGCTGCACGGCCGGACACGCGCGTGCGGTTTCACGGGCGAGGCGGAGTACGACACGATCCGCGCGGTCAAGCAGGCGGTCGCGATCCCGGTCATCGCGAACGGCGACATCGACACGCCCGAGAAGGCGCGCGCCGTGCTCGACTACACCGGGGCCGATGCGGTGATGATCGGCCGCGCGGCGCAGGGCCGGCCCTGGATCTTCCGCGAGATCGTCCACTTCCTGCGCACCGGCGAGCACCTCGCCGCGCCGCGCGTGGACGAGGTCCGCGAACTGCTGCTCGCGCACCTCGACGACCACTACCGCTTCTACGGCGACGCGGTCGGAGTCCGCACCGCCCGCAAGCACATCATCTGGTACACGCGACGCCTCGAGGGCGGAGAACGCTTCTGCGACCGCATGAACGCCATCGACGACTGCGCCGGCCAGGCGCGGGCGGTCGACGGCTTCTTCCGTGCCCAGGCCGAACGCCACGAGCGCCTGCATTACGCAGGGCACACGCTGCATTAGGACAAGAAACGATGGTCAAGACATCGACGAAACCGGGCGCGCCGGCAAGCGAGCGCGCCAGCCGGGCGCGCAGCGGGGAGACGCTGGACCAGTGCGTGCGCCGCAGCCTCGAGCAGTACTTCTCGGACCTCGACGGCGCGCGTCCTCACGCGCTGCACGGCATGGTCATCACCGCGGTCGAGCGCCCGCTGCTGCAGTTCGCGATGGAGCGCGCCGACGGCAACCAGTCGGCGGCCGCGGAGCTGCTCGGCATCAACCGCAACACCCTGCGGAAGAAGCTGCAGGAATACCGCCTCGTCTGAAACGACAGCAAGGAAGCAGGCCATGGTGAAGCAGGCGCTGATCAGCGTGTCCGACAAGACGGGTGTCGTCGAATTCGCGCGGTCGCTTGCGCAACTCGGCTACCGGCTGCTGTCGACCGGCGGCACCGCGAAGCTGCTGGCGGAGCAGGGCCTCGCGGTCACGGAGGTGGCGGCCTACACGGGCTTCCCCGAGATCCTCGATGGTCGCGTGAAGACGCTGAACCCGCGCATCCACGCGGGCCTGCTGGCGCGCCGCCCGGACCCCGCGCACATGAAGTCGCTGCAGGAGCACGGCATCGACCCGATCGACCTGCTCGTCGTGAACCTGTACCCGTTCGAGCGGACCATCGCGCAGGCCGGGTGCACGTTCGACGACGCGATCGAGAACATCGACATCGGCGGGCCGGCGATGCTGCGCGCCGCGGCCAAGAACCACGAGAGCGTCGCGGTCGTGGTCGATCCCGGCGACTACGGCTGCATCGTCGAGGAACTGACCGGCACGGGCGCGGTGAGCGCCGCCACGCGCCTCGCCCTGGCGAAGAAGGTCTTCGCGCACACCGCGCGCTACGACGGCGCGATCGCGAACTACCTGACGGCGCTCGACGGGCAGGGCAGCCGCGGCGCGTTTCCCGACGTGCTGTCGCGCCAGTGGGTCAAGGTCCAGCAGATGCGGTACGGCGAGAACCCGCACCAGCAGGCCGCGTTCTACCGCGAGCGCGACGTCGCGCCGGGCCTGCTGGCGAGCTACACGCAGCTGCAGGGCAAGGAGCTCTCGTACAACAACATCGCGGACGCCGACGCCGCGTGGGACTGCGTTCGCAGCTTCGACGAGCCGGCCTGCGTGATCATCAAGCACGCGAACCCGTGTGGCGTGGCGGTGGGCGGAAGCGCGGCTCAGGCCTACTCCAAGGCGTTCAAGACCGATCCGACCTCCGCGTTCGGCGGCATCATCGCTTTCAACCGCGCGGTGGACGCCGCCGCGGCGCAGGCCGTGGCGAAGCAGTTCGTCGAAGTCGTGATCGCGCCGGCGTTCGACGAGGCGGCGCGCGGGGTGTTCGCGGCCAAGCAGAACGTGCGGCTGCTGACGGTGGTACTCGGCAACGCGCAGAACGACTTCGACTTCAAGCGCGTCGGCGGCGGCATGCTGGTGCAGACGCCCGACGTGCACGCCTTGAAGCCGGCCGATCTCAAGGTCGTCACCGCCGAGGCGCCCACGCCGGCGCAGCTCGCCGACCTGATGTTCGCGTGGAATGTGGCGAGGTTCGTGAAGTCCAACACGATAGTTTTCGCGCACGACGGGATGACGCTCGGTGTCGGCGCCGGCCAGATGTCGCGCATCGACTCCGCGCGGATCGCGTCGATCAAGGCGAAGGAAGCGGGACTCACGCTGGCCGGCTCGGCCGCGGCGTCCGACGCGTTCTTCCCGTTCCGCGACGGGCTCGACGTGGTGGTCGACGCGGGCGCCACCTGCGTCATCCAGCCTGGCGGCAGCATGCGCGACGACGAGGTGATCGCCGCGGCGAACGAGCGCGGCATCGCGATGGTGTTCACGGGCGTGCGGCATTTCCGGCACTGACGGGATCGGCGGGAACGCGAGCGCGCCGGGCTCCGGTTGCTCTGCTCGCGTCGACCGGCTGCCGAACTCGACAGCGGTGGCACAATCGCCCGGTGCCTTCAACCCTTCGCATCCTGGGAATCGACCCCGGCCTCAACCGCACCGGCTTCGGCGTCATCGATGTCACCGGTTCGAAGCTCGCGTGCGTCGAGTCCGGGATCATCCGGGTGCCGGCGGGCGACCTCTACCAGCGGCTCGGAACGATCCTCGAGTCGCTGTCGGACGTGATCCGCGCGACGCGACCGCAGGTCGCGACGGTCGAGAAGGTGTTCGTCAACGTCAATCCGCAGTCGACCCTGCTGCTCGGCCAGGCGCGCGGCGCCGCGATCTGCGCGGCGGCGTCGAGCGGGCTCGTGGTGCACGAGTACGCGGCGCTGCGCATCAAGCAGTCCGTGGCGGGCTTCGGCCAGGCCGACAAGAAGCAGGTGCAACTGATGGTGCAGCGGCTGCTCGGACTCACCCGCGCCCCGGCGCAGGATGCGGCCGACGCGCTGGCAGA
>JBFZCF010000171.1:0-3851 GCA_041308065.1 Burkholderiales bacterium | reverse complement strand
GCCATCACGCCCGACACGGCCGTGCGGCTGGCGATGTACTTCGGCAACGAAGCTGCCTTCTGGATGCACCTGCAGGTCGCCTGGGACATGCACTCCGCGCTGCGCGAGGTGCGGGCGTCCGCGCGCAGGCCGTAGCAGGCGTATCACGGCGCGCGCACGGGCGCGTTCAGCTCGCTCGCGGCGCGCCGGCGCTACGCCCGATGCCGGCGAGCGGCACCCGGTACTCGGCCGCGTCCGCATCGCCCAGTTCGTCGATGATGTGGCATCGCATCTGTTCCCTGAACTCGTCGACGGACTCGAAGAAGGCGGACATCATGCGCACCCACAGGAACATGCCGCGCGGCGTCAGCGACCAGCCCCGTTCGTCTTCGGCAATCGCGCCGAGGACCTTGAGGCCGAGCAGCTCGGGGCGAAGCGTCCGCTCGAAGCGCTCCCGATAGCGCGCCCGAACCCAGTCCTTCTCCATACGCAGACCGAACAGCCGCACGAGGAGGTCGTAGCGCATCCTCTCGCGTACTCCCATCCGGCGCTCGCCGGTGACGCCGGTCAGGCCGCGGTCGATCCGCTCGACATATGCCTGCAGCGAAAAGGTCGTGGCGTACAGGACGCCGTCCACGTACGAGAACGCGCCGCTGCCCAGTCCCACGTAGTTGTCCGCGCCGACGATGTACTCGTCGATGCTCTTGCTGCCGCGGTTGAAACACCAGGCGGACGTCGGCACGAACGAGGAGCCGAGCCGCGCAAGGATCCGCTCGTAAAAGTCTCCCATCCGCTCCCTGTGGCGCCTGCCGAGGGTCTTCGCCATCCTCTGCGCGGCGGTCGGCGAGGTCATCAGCGGATACAACGAAGCCTGGTTCGCCGGAGACAGCAGCAAGGTGTCGAGATCGGCTTCCAGCATCGCCGCGGTCTGCTGCGGCAGGTTCCACATCATGTCGACGTTCAGGGTCCTGAAGCGTCCTGCCGCCGCGGCCAGATGGTCGAGAATCTCGGCGCGGCAGCCGTACTTTTCCAGCCGCACCATCTGTCGCAACAAGCCGTCGTCAAAGGTCTGCACGCCGACCGACAGGCGATCGACGCCAGCGCTCTCGAGCATCCTCAGGACCTCCTCGCGAAGGTCCTTCGGATTGGTCTCGACCGAGACCTCGGAAAGACCGGGATTGAGCTCGCGAATCAGCCCCAGGGTGTCCGCCAGTTCGTCGGGCAGCACCGTAGGCGTTCCGCCGCCCACGTAGACGCCGCTGAAGACGTAGCCCTCGCTCCGATAGCGGCGGATCTCCCGGCGCAGCGCGGCGAAGTAGCGCCGTGCGCGACGTTCCTCGAAGTGAACGCGATGGAACGAGCAGTACGGGCACAGTACTTCGCAGAACGGCACGTGCACGTACAGGAAGACCGGCGACGACGGCACACTCGCGATGCCCTGGCTCGGCTCGAGCCGCACGGTCTGTTGCGCCTTGTGCCTGAACGCGGCATCGATCAGCGCGTCGAACATCGGAACCCCTCGCGGAAAAGGCGAGTCCGGCCCTCGGCCCGCCGCTGTGCAATGCGCCCAGTTTTACGCATCGGCGTCTCCGGTCACAGACCCGGAGCAAAGAGGCAACGCTGCCGCCCGGTCATCCGTCGGCCGTTGACGTAACTCAACCGCGGACAGATTGTTGCATGTACCTTCCGCTGTAACCCACTGCGTTACAGAGGAAACCATGGAAGACCGGCGCGAAGTGCTGGTGCTCGGCATCGGCAACATGCTCTGGGCCGACGAGGGCTTCGGGGTACGAGCCGTGGAAGCGTTGAACGCCGCGGTGGAATACGCCACGCCCGACGTGCTGCTGCTCGACGGCGGCACGCTTGGGCTGAACCTGCTCGAGTACGTCGAGGCGTCGCGTCGCGTGCTGGTGTTCGACGCGGTCGACTTCGGCCTGCCGCCCGGCGCGCTGAAGGTGCTGCGCGACGACGAGGTGCCCCGCTGGGGCGCCCGCAAGATGAGCCCGCACCAGAACGGCTTCAACGACATCCTCGCGCTCGCGCAACTGCATGGCCGCACGCCGGACACGATCACCGCAATCGGCGTGCAGCCCGTCACGCTCGACGACTTCGGCGGCAGCCTGACCGACCCCGTCCGCGCACGCCTGGCAGAGGCGGTCGAACTCGCCGCGGCGCAGCTCGCCGAGTGGGGCTTCACGGGGCGGCGGCGTGCCGAAGGCGAAGCCGTCGAGCCCCTCAACGCGCAGTCGCTCGCGCTCGGCGCATACGAAGCGAGTCGTCCGACGCAAGAAGACGCCTGCCGCATCGGCGATCCGCGCCTGCTCGGCGCACTGGAGCGCTAGCCATGTGCGTAGGCATTCCGATGCAGGTCGAGCGCTGCGAGGACGGCATGGCCGAATGCGCCGGCCGGGGCCGCCGCGAGCGGCTGAACGCGATGCTGCTGGGCGACCTGCCCTGCGGTTCCTGGGTGCTGGCCTACCAGGGCTCCGCCGTGCGCCCGCTGACCGAGGACGAGGCCCGCCAGACGAACGACGCCCTCGATGCCCTAGAGGCGGCGGCGAGCGGCACCGGCAACCTCGACGCCTTCTTCGCCGATCTGGTCGGCCGCGAGCCGATCCTCCCATCTCACCTGAAGGACACCAAGGCATGAGTGCACTCCTGACGGATGCGCCGGCGCTGCATCCCCTGCTGGAACAGCTGTGCAGCCGCCACGGTTTCTCCCGCCTCGACCTCGGCACGCTCGATGCGTTCGCCGACGCGCCGGGCCACGCGCTGCTCGTCTTCACCGAGGATCCGGTGCGCTTCAAGGAGACGCTCGACCTCGCCGTGATCGCGCCCGAACTGGCGAAGGCCTTCGCCGGCCGGTTCCGGTGCGGCATGCTGCTGCCGCCCGACTCGCGCAAGGCCGCGGCGCGCTACGGCTTCGCGCGCTGGCCTGCCCTCGTGCTGCTGAAGGACGGCCGCTACGTCGGCGCGGTCGACGGCCTGCGCATGTGGCAGGAGTACGTGCAAGACATGCAGCGCCTGCTCGACGCCGAGCCGACGCGCGCGCCGACCATCGGCATCGCGGTCAACAGCGCCGGCGCCGCCGGCTCCTGTCACTGAGTGGAGCAAGGACGAATGAAATCCTTTCCGATTCCCGTTCGCGTCACCGGGCCCGGCTCTCAAGTCGAGGAAGAAGAACTGCAGTACCTCGACATCCCGCGCGACGTGAGCACCTTCGCAATGCCGATCGTCCCGGAGACGGAGGACACGGCCTCGCTCGCCATCGCGCGCGACACGCTGGCGCGGCTGCTCGCCATGATGGAGCAGTGGAAGCCCGGCGCGCCGCACCCCGTGCTCGACATGCGCGGCGTGCCGGCCGCGGCGCAGGTGATCGCCAGCCAGGTGCTGGGCGACGGCGAGGTCAGCATCCGGGTGACCGGCAACCGCCTGCTGAAGGTCCAGGAGAGCGTGTTCGCCGGACTGTGGCGCGTGGTCGAGCTCGACGGCGCGGGCCAGCTGCTCGCCGACTGGCTCGAGGCGGCGCCGCTGCCCGCCGCGGTGCTCGCCGCCGCCCGCGACGGCGCGCGCGACAGCCTGATGCCGGTCGAGATCGCGAACGGCGCGATGAACTCGCCCGCCCTGCTGCACGAGCTGCAGGCCCAGCTGAAGTCGCGCAAGCCGGGCGACCGGGCGCACGTGCTGAACCTGACGCTGTTCCCGATGACGCCGGAGGACCACCAGATGCTCGAGCGCGCGCTGCCGGTCGGCGGCGTGGCCATCATCTCGCGCGGGTTCGGCAACTGCCGCATCACGTCGACCGCCGCCCGCAACGTCTGGCGGGTGCAGTACTTCAACAGCATGAACACGCTGATCCTGAACACGATCGA
>JBFZCF010000170.1:0-3935 GCA_041308065.1 Burkholderiales bacterium | reverse complement strand
CGTCGACTTGCCGGCGCCATTGGGACCGATGATGCCGACGATCGCCCCGGGCGGAATCGAGAAGCTGAGGTTGTCGATCAGCAGGCGGTCGCCGTAGCCCTTCGACACGCCTTCGAACTCGATCACCTGGTTGCCGAGCCGCTCGGCCACCGGGATGAAGATCTCCTGCGTCTCGTTGCGGGTCTGGTACTCGTACGAAGACAGTTCGTCGAAGCGCTGCAGTCGCGCCTTGCTCTTGGCCTGGCGGCCCTTCGCGTTCTGCCGCACCCAGTCGAGCTCGGACTTCATCGTCTTGATGCGCGCGGCCTCGGACTTGGCCTCGCGCTCGAGCCGCTCCTCCTTCTGTTCCAGCCAGGAGCTGTAGTTGCCCTTCCAGGGAATGCCCTGGCCGCGGTCGAGTTCGAGGATCCACTCGGCCGCGTTGTCGAGGAAGTAGCGGTCGTGCGTCACCGCCACGACGGTGCCCGGAAAGCGCTGCAGGAACTGCTCGAGCCAGTCGACGCTCTCGGCGTCGAGGTGGTTGGTCGGCTCGTCGAGCAGCAGCATGTCGGGTTTCGACAGCAGCAGCTTGCACAGCGCCACCCGGCGCTTCTCGCCGCCGGACAGCGTCGCGACCTTTGCCTCCCACGGCGGCAGCCGCAGCGCGTCGGCGGCGATCTCCATCTGGTGCTCGGTGTCCGAGCCCGATGCGGCGATGATCGCCTCGTACTTCGCCTGCTCGGCGGAGAGCTTGTCGAAGTCCGCGTCCGGCTCGGCGTATGCGGCGTAGACCGCCTCGAGCTTCTGCTTCGCCTCGAGCAGTTCGCCGAGCCCGGCCTCGACCTCGTCCTTGACCGTCTTCTCCGGGTCGAGTTGCGGCTCCTGCGGCAGGAAGCCGATCTTGAGGCCGGGCATCGGGACGGCCTCGCCTTCGATCTCCTTGTCGAGTCCGGCCATGATGCGCAGCAGGGTCGACTTGCCCGACCCGTTCAGTCCCAGCACGCCGATCTTGGCGCCGGGGAAGAACGACAGGGAGATGTTCTTGAGGATCTCGCGCTTCGGCGGAACGACCTTGCCGACGCGGATCATTGAATAGACGTACTGCGCCATTGTCTGGACTGCTTTCGATCGAACGCTGAGGGGGCGGATTATCGCAGCACCTACAATCCACCCGCCGCAAACAAGCGGTCCCACGCCAGAGTCGACAGGCCCGCATGACGGCATTCCTGATTTCCATCGGCGTCGTCGCGCTCGCCGAGATCGCCGACAAGACCCAGTTGCTCGCGCTCGTGCTTGCCGCGCGCTTCCGCAAGCCGTGGCCGATCATCCTCGGGATCTTCTTCGCCACGCTCGCGAATCACTTCCTCGCCGGCGCCGTGGGAACGTTCATCGCCCGCCAGTTCGGTCCCGACGTGATGCGCTGGGCGCTCGGCCTGTCGTTCATCGCGATGGCCGTCTGGATGATGATTCCCGACAAGATCGACGAGACCAAGGAGCACGACTCGCGGTTCGGCGTGTTCGGCACGACGCTGGTCGCGTTCTTCCTCGTCGAGATGGGCGACAAGACGCAGATCGCCACCGTCGCGCTCGCGGCCAAGTACGACGCGCTGGTCGCGGTGGTCATGGGCACCACGATCGGGATGATGATCGCGAACGTGCCGGCCGTGCTCCTGGGCAACATCGCGGCGGAGAAGCTCCCCGTGAAGCTCGTGCACGGCGTCGCGGCGGCGATCTTCGCGGCCATCGGCATCGCGATGCTGCTCGGCCTGCAGATCGGGCTGTGAAGCGTCGCGGGTGACCCGCCCCGGCCGGGCGTGTATCATCCGTCCGTCGTGAGTGCTGTGTGTTCCGGTTCGCACTCGCGTCCCTCGCGGTTGTTTCCACGCTCCCTCGAAGTCTTCCCAAGCGTCATCGCATTCGCCTGAACCGGTTCCGCGGCTTTCGTGCCGCACCAGGCCGTGCTCTCAGGAGATTCAATTTGAATTCAGGATTCAACGCCCTCGGCTTGTCCGAGGCACTCGTTCGCGCCGTCACCGAACTCGGCTACACCGAACCCACCCCGATCCAGCAGCAGGCGATTCCGCTGGTGCTCGCGGGCCGCGACCTGCTCGCCGGCGCGCAGACCGGCACCGGCAAGACGGCCGGCTTCGTGCTGCCGATCCTGCATCGGCTCGCGCTGACGCCGCCGGCTGCCGGCAAGTCGCGCCACCCGGTGCGCGCGCTGATCCTCACGCCGACGCGCGAGCTCGCGGCGCAGGTCGAGGAGAGCGTGCGCGACTACGGCAAGTACAAGAAGTCGACCGTCGCCGTCATCTTCGGCGGCGTGTCGATCAACAACCAGATCGCGGCGCTCAGGCGCGGAGTCGACATCGTCGTCGCCACGCCGGGCCGCCTGCTCGACCACGCCGGGCAGAAGACGATCGACCTGTCGCAGGTCGAGGTCCTCGTGCTCGACGAGGCCGACCGCATGCTGGACATGGGCTTCCTGCCCGACATGAAGCGCGTGTTCGCGATGCTGCCGAAGCAGCGGCAGACGCTGCTGTTCTCGGCGACGTTCTCCGACGAGATCCGCGCGCTCGCGAACACCCTGCTGAAGGACCCGGCGGCCGTGCAGGCGACGCCGCGCAACTCCGCCGTCGAGGCGGTGAGCCAGAAGGTGGTCCTGGTCGACCGGGGCCGCAAGTCGGAGCTGCTCGCGAAGCTGATCGCGGAGCAGCAGTGGTACCAGGTGCTGGTGTTCACGCGCACCAAGCACGGTGCCAACCGGCTCGCCGAGTACCTGTGCAAGCACGGCGTGACCGCGCTGGCGATCCACGGCAACAAGAGCCAGAACGCGCGGACCCACGCGCTTTCCCAGTTCAAGACGGGCGAACTGCAGGCGCTCGTCGCGACCGACATCGCGGCGCGCGGCCTCGACATCGAGCAGCTGCCGCACGTCGTCAACTTCGACCTGCCGCACGTGCCGGAAGACTATGTCCACCGGATCGGCCGCACGGGCCGGGCCGGCGCCACCGGCGAGGCGATCTCGCTCGTGTGCGCGGACGACAAGCCGCTGCTCGCCGACATCGAGAAGGTGATCAGGCGCGAGGTGCCGCGCGAGATCGTCGCGGGCTTCGAGCCGAACCCGAACGAACGGGCCGAGCCGATCCAGCGCGGCCGCGGCGGTGGCCAGCAGCGCGCGCCGCAGCGGCAGGCGCCGAAACGCGAGGGCAGCGAACAGCGTCGCAGCAGCCAGCCCGCCGCGGGCAAATCGCCTGCCCGGGCGCCGCACGCCGACCGCGCCGCACCCCCATCGCGCGGCGAACCGAGAAACGCGCCTCGCCCCGCCAAGGCACGTCCCGCGGATCCGCAGCGGGCACGCGCCGCGCCGGCCGCGCCTGCGCCCCGGCACGACGCATCGTCCACGGTGCGCACGAACATCCCCGGACTGGCGCCGCCCGGCCATCGCCGCGGGCGGTAAGCTCGGCCGTCGTCAGGAGGAAACGCGATGGACGGTCCCAGGCCCGAGGTGACGCACAACGAAGCCTCGAGGCGGTTCGAAGCGACGGTCGACGGACTCGTGAGCCGGTGCGACTACCGCATGCACGGCAGCACGATGATGCTGGTCCACACGGAAGTTCCGCCGCAGCTCGAAGGCCGCGGCATCGGCTCGCTGCTGGTGCGCGCGGCGTTCGAGCACGCCAGGAGCAACGGCATGGACGTGCTGCCGGTGTGCTCCTACGCGCGCACCTGGGCGGAGCGGCACCCCGAGGTCACCTCGCTGCTGGCGCGGTAGGAGTGCCCCCGGCCCCGCGCGGCGCGGTCAGACGCTGCGCGTTCAGGCCGTCGGACAGGCTGAATTCGAAGCTGCCGCCGGCGGGCAGGCCGGTCGTTTCGACCTCGATCGTTCCCCCCTGCCGATGCAGCGCGAGCACCCTGCGCTCGCCGTTCAGCACGTGGGTGACCGATGCGTAGGC
>JBFZCF010000169.1:0-6754 GCA_041308065.1 Burkholderiales bacterium | reverse complement strand
CGGCGGTGGTCAACAACCTGGCTTTCACTTCGAGGCTCCTTCGTGGTTCGAGTTGGGAGGGGAGGCTGGCGTGCCAGCCTGGAATGCTGCCCGACTGCGCGAACGCCGCGCAGCCCGGGCTTATTCCTATGTGTCGGCGACTGTCAGGACCGGCGGGCGAGTTCGCCCGCCTTGCCGAGATAGCTGGCGGGCGTCAGGGCGAGCAGGCGATCGCGGGCATCGGCCGGGATCGCGAGGCCGCGGATGAAGGCGTGCAGCGCGTCGCGCGTGATGCCCTGACCCCGCGTGAGCGCCTTCAGCTGCTCGTACGGATTCTCGACGCCGTAGCGTCGCATCACCGTCTGCACCGGCTCGGCGAGCACCTCCCACGCCTCGTCGAGGTCGGCCTTCAGCCGCGCCTCGTTGACCTCGAGCTTGCGCAGCCCGCGCAGGCAGGCTTCGTACGCGACCAGGGAGTAGCCGAAGGCCACCCCGAGATTGCGCAGCACGGTCGAGTCGGTCAGGTCGCGCTGCCAGCGCGACACGGGAAGCTTCTCGGCCAGGTGCCGCAGGACCGCGTTGGCGAGGCCGAGGTTGCCTTCGGAATTCTCGAAGTCGATCGGGTTGACCTTGTGCGGCATCGTCGACGAGCCCACTTCGCCGGCCTTCAGCTTCTGCTTGAAGTAACCCAGCGAGATGTAGCCCCAGACGTCGCGGTCAAGGTCCAGCAGGATCGTGTTCGCGCGCGCGACGGCGTCGAACAGTTCCGCCATGTAGTCGTGCGGCTCGATCTGGATCGTGTGCGGATTGAAGGTCAGGCCCAGTCCCTCGATCAGTTCGCGCGAGAAACGCTCCCAGTCGATGCTCGGGTACGCCGCGAGGTGCGCGTTGAAGTTGCCGACGGCGCCGTTCATCTTGGCAAGCAGCGGAACGCGCGCGATCGCGTCGATCGCGCTGCCCAGGCGCACGGCGACGTTCGCGAACTCCTTGCCCACGGTCGTCGGCGTCGCCGGCTGGCCGTGCGTGCGCGACATCATCGGCAGGTCGGCGAGGCCGTGCGCGTATTCGCGCAACTGGGCGTGGATCGCGCGCAGGCGGCCCTGCAGGACGAAGCGGCCGCGCTCGAGCATCAGCGCGTGCGAGACGTTGTTGATGTCCTCGGACGTGCAGGCGAAGTGGATGAACTCGGCCGCCTTGCCGAGCGCCGCCCCGGTGCGCGCCTTGATGAAATATTCGACCGCCTTGACGTCGTGGTTCGTCTCCGCCTCGATCGCCTTGATCTCGGTGCAGTCCTCGATGCCGAAGTGCGCGACGAGCTGGCGCAGGTCGGCCTTCAACGGCTCGGCCAGCGGCGGAAGTTCGGGCAGCCCGATCGACGAAAGGGCGATCAGCCACTCGATCTCGACGCGCAGGCGCTCGCGCATGAACGCGAACTCCGAAAAGACTTCGCGGAGTTCGGCGGTCTGGCGCCCGTAGCGCCCGTCAAGCGGCGACAAGGCAGTCAGCGAAAGGAGTTCGAGGGACATGGCGGCGCGGACAAGAGCGCCGGAGGAAACCGGCGCCAGAGGAGGGAAAGGAGTGTAGCAAACGGGCCATGGGCTCCAGCACTCGACATCACCCGGACTTGCGGGGGGAGCTTGGCCCGATATACTGCCTCGCCCACTTTTCCAGGTGCCGCCCCGGTGTCCAAGAACCTCCGTCTCATCGGCTCGCTGACGAGCCCCTATGTGCGCAAGGTCCGCATCGTGATGGCGGAGAAGCGGATCGAGCACTACCTCGACCTCGAAGACGTCTGGGCGCCGGACACCAAGATCCAGGACGCGAACCCGCTCGGCAAGGTGCCTTGCCTGATCATGGAAGACGGCGGCGCGGTCTTCGATTCGCGCGTGATCGTCGAGTACCTCGACACGATGACCCCGGTGTCCAAGCTCGTGCCGCCGAACGGCCGCGAGCGGGCGGAAGTCCGGACATGGGAAGCGCTGGCCGACGGCGTGATCGACGCGCTGATCCTCACGCGCCTCGAGCAGACGCAACGCCCGTCCGATCACCAGAGCCAGAAGTGGATCGATCGCCAGATGGGCAAGGTCAACGCGGGCCTCGCGGCGATGAGCCGCGGACTCGGAGAGAAACCCTGGTGCAACGGCCACGGTTACACGCTGGCCGACATCGCGGTCGGCTGCGCGCTGGGTTATCTCGACTTCCGCTTCCCGCACATCAAGTGGCGCGACTCCTACCCGAACCTGGCGAAGCTCCAGGAGAAGCTCCTGGCGCGCCCGTCGTTCGCCGAGACCCAGCCCCCGCAGTAGCGGGGCGAAACGCAGCCCTCAGGCGCGTGCCGCGAAGTCCGGATCGATCAGGTCGATCCGGTCGGTGCAGAACGCATCGACGCCCCACGCCAGGAGTTCCCCCGCGCGCGCCGGCTCGTTGACCGTGTAGCAGAAGAGCCACGCGCCGCTCGCCTTGATCTCCGCCGCCCGCGCCGGCGTCAGGTGCCGGTGGTTGGTGTGCACGGCAACGCAGTCCAGCGCGTCGAAGCGCGCCTGCCAGTCGGACGGAACGCGGTCGACCAGCCAGCCGCGCGGCAGGTCGGGAACGGCCGCGCGCGCCGCCTCGAGCGCGTCAATCGAGAACGACGAGAGCAGCGGCACCGCAGGCTCGACGGCGGCCTGCCGCGCGCCGCCCGCCCGCACGCAATCCGCGTAGGCCGCCGCGACGGTCATCGCGACCACGCGGCCCGTCGCCGCTTCGCGTCCGGGCGCCGGCTTGATCTCGACGTTGCACCACACGCCCTCGCGACGACAGAACGCCAGCGTCGCCTCGAGGCCGGTGATCGCGCCCTCGCCGGCCACCGTCCGGCCGAGCCTCGGGTCGTGCATCAGGATCGGCACGTCGTCGCGCGGCAGCATCGCGTCGAACTCGATCGCGCGGTACCCGTGCTCGATGCCGACGCGGATCGCGCCGATCGTGTTCTCGGGCGCCAGCGTGCCGCCGCCGCGATGCGCGAGCACGCGCGCCCAGGGCCACGGCCGCTGGGGGTTCATGAGTGCGCTCCATTTCTCCGGCGCCGGACGTAGACCATCTTCTCCACGCGCGCGACCACCATGCCGTCGTCGTCCTTGATGTCCACCTTGAAGAGATGCAGGTGCTTGTCGCCGGATGCCGTCATGCGCACGATGTGCTCGAGGTCCGCGTCGGCGAGTTCGAGCCGCGCCCACACGCGGCCTCGGCCCGGTGCGACATAGTCGATCGAGCCCGCCTTGTCCCACACCAGGTACTCGTCGCCGAGGTTCGCCTGCACCATCCGCGCGAAGAACGGATCGGTCATCGCGTAGAGCGAGCCGCCGAAGTGCGCGCCCGCGCCGGCGCGATTGAAGGTGCGCAGGCGCATCTCCACCGTGACGCTGCGCAGACCGGGACCGATGTTCCGCACGCGGATGCCCGCGCCACGGAACGGCGGCCACCAGTTCAGTGCGAAGCGGAGCAGGCGCGGCGACGTCGGGCGCATTCGCGCAGTCTACGGAACGCCGGTCACCGCGCCGTTTGCTAACCTCGCCTCGATGAACGTAATGAACATGAACGCGCACGGCCGCTGCGATGCGTTCATCCCGAGGCGCGCAGCGCGGAGGGCAGCTTGATGAACGCGCTGGGTCACCTCCGCGTGCTGGACCTGACCCGGGTGCTCGCCGGGCCATGGTGCACCCAGTTGCTCGCCGACCTCGGCGCGGACGTCGTCAAGGTGGAGCGCCCCGGCACGGGCGACGACACGCGCGCGTGGGGACCGCCCTACCTGAAGGACGCGCAGGGCAAGGACACGACGGAGGCGGCCTACTACCTGGCCGCGAATCGCGGCAAGCGCTCCGTCACCATCGATCTCGCGCACCCGGAGGGGCAACGGGTGGTGCGCCTGCTCGCCGAGCGCGCGGATGTCGTCGTCGAGAACTACAAGGTCGGGCAACTGGCCCGCTTCGGGCTCGACTACGCCACCCTCGCCGCGCTGAATCCGCGCCTGGTCTACTGCTCGATCACCGGGTTCGGCCAGTACGGTCCGCACGCGGACCGCGCGGGCTACGACTTCATCATCCAGGGCATGGGCGGCTTCATGTCGATCACCGGCGAGCGCGACGACCTGCCGGGCGGCGGTCCGCAGAAGGCGGGCGTGGCGGTGTCCGACCTGATGACCGGCATGTACTCGACCGTCGCCATCCTCGCGGCGCTCGCGCACCGCGAACGCACCGGGCAGGGCCAGCACATCGACATGGCGCTGTTCGACGTGATGCTCGCGATGCTCGCCAACATGAACATGAACTACCTCACATCCGGCAAGCCGCCGGGGCGCGCGGGCAACGCCCACCAGAACATCGTGCCGTACCAGGTGTTCGAGGCCGCGGACGGTCACGTGGTGATCGCGGTGGGCAACGACGGGCAGTTCGTGAAGTTCTGCGAGGTCGCGGGATGCGCCGAGCTCTCGGCGCATCCGTCCTACCGGCGCAACGCGGACCGCGTGCGCAACCGCAAGGAGATCCTCGCGATCCTCGAGCCGATCGTGCGCGCCCGGCCGGTCGCGTTCTGGACGGAACAGCTCGAGGCCGCAGGCGTGCCGTGCGGACCGATCAACAACATCGCGCAGGCGCTCGCCGATCCCCAGGTGGCGGCGCGGGCGCTGCGCGTCGACCTGCCGCATCCCCTCGCGGGCCAGGTCCCGCTCGTCGCCAATCCGATCAAGTTCTCGGCCACGCCGCCCGCGTACGACCTGGCGCCGCCGACGCTCGGCCAGCACACCGCGGACGTGCTGCGCGAGTGCGGCCTCGACGCGGCCGAGATCGCGCGCCTGAGGTCGCTGGGCGCGGTCTGATGGCGGCGCGGCGGCTCGTCATCCGCGGCCTCGTCCAGGGCGTCGGCTTTCGCCACGCGACGCGCCGCGAAGCGCAGCGGCTCGGGCTGCGGGGCTGGGTGCGCAACTGCGCGGACGGCAGCGTCGAAGCGGTGGCGCTCGGGGCCGACGACCAACTCGACGCGCTGGAGCGCTGGGCGCGCCGCGGTCCGCCGGCCGCGCGTGTCGACTCGGTCGACGCGACGCATCTCGCCGACGACGCGGTCGCCCGGCTGCACCCGCCCGTGGGCGACGGCTTCAGGCAGGCCGAAACGGCCTGGAGTTGAAGATCGACGCGTCGAAGTCCGGATTGAGGCGCGCGGCGAGGACGTGGTCGCGCCAGGCGCCGTCGATGAACAGGTAGTCCTTCGCGAGTCCCTCGCGCACGAAGCCCAGGCGCTCGAGCAGGCGGCCGCTGCGCACGTTGCCCGGCACGTAGTTGGCCTGTATGCGGTGGAGCTTCAGGACCGCGAACACGTGCTCGATCGTTGCTTCGAGCGCCTCGCGCATCAGTCCCCGCCCTTCGTGGGCGTGATCGATGGCGTAGCCGAGCATGCAGGACTGGAACGGCCCGCGGGCGATCTGCGTGTAGTTGATGCGGCCGATCACGCGCTCGGGCGCGGCGCGCAGGCGCAGCACCCATCGCAGCACGGTGCCGCGCCCGTGGTCCTCGACGGCGCGCCCGCACTCGGCCGCCCAGAACTCCGGCGCCGTGATGCCGGCCGGACGCGGCGGGTCCCACGGCGCGAGATGCTGCTCGTTGCGTCTGAAGAAGTCGGCGAGCGCTTCCGCATGACCGGGCGCCATGTGCTCGACGATCAGTCGCGCGGTGTTGAGAGTCGGCAGCATGCGATCACCTTGAGGCAGGCGAGCGGTTCCACGCTCGCCCCGATTTCGGGTTTAATGCGGTCGAAACAAGACATCCGAGACGGAGACAAGACGTGATTCGACGCCGCGCGCTTGCGGCACTGGGTGCCGCGCTCGCCGTGTGCGCGCTGGCTGGCCCGGTCGCCGCTCAATCCTATCCGACGAAACCGATCCGCCTCGTGGTGCCGTATCCACCGGGCGGCCCGCTCGACACCGCCGCCCGCGCGCTCGCCGAGCGGGTGAAGGAGCCGCTCGGCGTCGTCGTCGTCGAGAACCGGCCCGGCGCCGGAGGCAACCTCGGGGTCGACCTCGTCGCCAAGTCGGCGCCCGATGGGTACTCGCTCGTGATCGGCGCGGTGGCCACGCACGCGATCAACCCATGGCTGTTCTCCAGGCTGCCGTACGACCCGATCAAGGACTTCGCGCCGATCACGCTGATCGCCCACGTGCCCAACGTCCTCGTGATGACGCCCGCGCGCGCGCAGCAACTGAACATCCGCAGCGCGCGCGACCTGGTGGAATTTGCACGCGCCAATCCGGGCAAGCTGAACTTCGCCTCGGGCGGCAACGGCAGCGCCGGCCACATGGCGGGCGAGTTGCTGAAGTCGCAGGCGAAGGTCTCGGCCGTCCACATTCCGTATGCCGGCGCAGCGCCCGCCCAGCTGGGGCTGCTGGCCGGCCAGACCGACTTCATGTTCGACAACCTCGCATCGGCGCTGGCTCAGGTGAAGGCGGGCAAGCTGCTGGCCTTTGCGGTGACCACGCCCCGCCGCGCCGAATCGATGCCCGATGTGCCGACGATGGCCGAGAGCGGGCTGCCCGGCTTCGACGTGTCGACGTGGTTCGGCATCTTCGCGCCCGCGGGGACGCCGCCCGCCGTGGTCGAGCGGTTGAACAAGGAGTTCACGGCGGCGCTGCGCTCGCCCGAGATGCGCGAGCGGCTCGCGCGGATGGGCGCGGAGCCGGCGCCGATGACCCCGGGCGACTTCCAGCAGTTCGTCCGTTCCGAACTGGCGAAGTACGAGAAGGTCGTGAAGT
>JBFZCF010000168.1:0-3985 GCA_041308065.1 Burkholderiales bacterium | reverse complement strand
ACCGTCAAGTCCGGCAACAGCGCGGCGCCTTACCTGGGCATCGGCTACGGCAACGTCGCCGGCCTCGGCGTGAACTTCTACTTCGACCTCGGAGTGATGTTCCAGGGCACGCCGGCCGCGAGCCTGTCCGCCACGTGCGGTTCGGCGGTGCCGGCCAGCGTGTGTTCGCAGATCCAGCGGGACGTCGCTGCGGAGCAGTCCCGGCTGCAGGACCAGATCAGCGGCTTCAAGTACTACCCGGTCGCCAACATCGGCGTGACGATCGGCTTCTAGGCCGCCTCCGTCTCAGCCTCGCCCCGGCAGCGGCGCGAACTCCACGGCAAGGCCCCTGCCCCGCATCCAGTCCGCGACCGCGAGCCCCGTGCCGAGCGGCCATGGCTTGACCCGCGCGGGTTCGAGCAGCCGGTACTCGGCGAGTTCCTCGCCCAGCGCAATCGTTCCCTCGGCCGGCGTGTGGAACGCGATGATCACCTCGTTGCGCCGCCGGAACTCGTAGACGCCGATCAGGTGCGCGGCGGTGACGACGAGGCCGGTCTCCTCGCGCACCTCGCGCGCCACCGCCTGCTGCGGCGACTCGTCGCGCTCGAGGAAGCCGGCGACGAGCGCGAACATCTTCTCGGGCCATCCGACGTTGCGCGCCAGCAGCACCTTGCCTTCGTACTCGATGACGGCCGCGACGACCGGCACCGGGTTGTTCCAGTGCACCCAGCCGCACGCGGGGCAGTGCGCCCGCTCGCGACCGGCCTGCGGACCGAGCGCGAGCGCGGTCGCGCAGCGCGGGCAGTAACGGAGCTCGACGTCGCTCACGTGGCCGGACCGGAGCCCGGCAGGCGCGGCGGATGCGGATGCAGGCGCGCCATCGCGTACGTGTCGGCGTACTGGCCGTCGCGCAGCGAGTACGCGCGGTGCGTGCCCTCGATCTCGAATCCGAAGTTGCGGTACAGGCGCAGCGCGTGCTCGTTGCCGACGTACACGGTCAGTTCGATGCGCAGCGCGCCGAGCCAGTGGTCGGCGAGGTCGATCAGGGCCTCCATCAGCCGCGTGCCGACGCGCCGGTTGTGCCAGTCGTCGCGCACCGCCATGCCGAGGTGCCACGCATGCGCGCGGCGCGGGTTCTCGACGCCGTGCAATCCGGCGTGGCCGACGATCTGCGCCCCGGCCACCGCCACGAGCACGTAGTTTCGCGTCGGATCGTTGGACCTGAGCCGCTCGGTCCACTGCGCGATCGACGGATACGGGTTCTGCAGCGTTCCCAGCGACGCTCCGCGCGAGCGGAATGTCGCCGCGATGCCTTCCGCGTCCGACGGCTCCGCCCGGCGGATGACGATGTCGGTCACAGGCGCTGTTCGGCCCAGGCTTGCACGCTGGCGAGCGCGGCAGGGAGCGTCGACGGATCGGTGCCACCGGCCATCGCCATGTCGGGACGCCCGCCGCCCTTGCCGCCCACCTGCTGCGCGACGTAGTTCACGAGATCGCCGGCCTTGACCCGGGCCGTCGCGTCGGCGGTCACGCCGGCGGCCAGCTGGACCCGGCCGCCCTCGACCGCGCCGAGCACGATGACCGCGCTCTTGAGTTTGTCCTTCAGCTTGTCCATCGTCTCGCGCAGCGTCTTGGCGTCGGCGCCTTCGAGCGACGCGGCGAGCACCTTGATTCCGCGCACGTCGATCGCCCGCGCCGCGAGATCGTCGCCCTGGCTGGACGCCAGCTTGCTCTTCAGCCGCGCGAGTTCCTTCTCGAGCGACTTCACGGTGTCCTGCACCTGCGCGATCTTCTGGCCGATCTCCGCCGGCGGCGCCTTCAGCAGGGAAGCCGCGTGGTGCAGTTCGCGGTCGAGCGCCTGCACGAACTCGAGCGCGCCGCGGCCCGTCACGGCCTCGACGCGGCGCACGCCGGCGGCGATGCCGGTCTCGCCGACGATCTTGAAGAAGCCGATGTCTCCGGTGCGCGCGACGTGCGTGCCGCCGCACAGCTCGGTCGAGTGATCGCCCATCGCGAGCACGCGCACCTCGTCGCCGTACTTGTCGCCGAAGAACGCCAGCGCGCCCGCCTTGATGGCGTCGTCGTACTTCATCACGTTGGCGCTGACCTGGGCGTTGGCGCGGATCGCCTCGTTGACCATCTCCTCGACCTGCCGGAGCTCGTCCGCGGTCATCGCCTTGTCGTGCGAGAAGTCGAAGCGCGTGCGCTCGGGGTCGACCAGCGATCCCTTCTGCTGCACGTGCCCGCCGAGCACCTTGCGCAGCGCCGCGTGCATCAGGTGCGTGGCCGAGTGGTTGTTGCGGGTGCGCTCGCGCAGCGCCGCGTCGACCCGCGCCTGCACGACGTCGCCGACGGCGAGTGTGCCGGACTCGAGCGTGCCGTGATGGCCGAAGACGTCGGCCTGGATCTTCTGCGTGTCGACGACGGCGAAGCGCACGACGTGGTGGTCGCTGATCGCCTCCAGCACGCCGCGGTCGCCGACCTGGCCACCGGACTCCGCATAGAACGGGGTGCTGTTCAGCACGACGATGCCGCTGTCGCCGGCGTTCAGCCGCTGCACCGCCGTGCCGTCGAGGTAGAGCGCGACGACCTTGGCGTCGTCGACCAGCGACGCGTAGCCGGTGAAGCGCGTCTTGTCGCCGACGTACTCGACGCCGGCGGTCATGCGGAACTTGCCGGCGGCACGCGCCTGCTCGCGCTGGCGCTCCATCGCCGCGTTGAAGCCCGCGTGGTCGATCGACACTCCGCGCTCGCGGCAGATGTCGCCGGTGAGGTCGACCGGGAACCCGTAGGTGTCGTACAGCACGAAGACGGTCTCGCCGTCGAGCATCTTCGGGTCGCCCGCGGAGAACTTGCCGAGCGACGCCTCGAGGATCCGCATGCCGTTGTCGAGCGTCTCGCCGAAACGCTCCTCTTCCTGCTTCAGCACCGCCGCGATGCGCGCCTGCTGCTCGACCAGTTCCGGATACGCGGCTCCCATTTCCTTCACGAGGTCGGCCACGACCCGGTGGAAGAACGGCTTGGTCTGCCCCAGCTTGTAGCCGTGGCGCAGCGCGCGGCGGACGATCCGGCGCAGCACGTAGCCGCGTCCCTCGTTGCCGGGGATGACGCCGTCGGCGATCAGGAACGAGCAAGCACGGATGTGGTCGGCGATGACCTTGAGCGAGTTGCTCGCGAGGTCCGTCGTGCCGGTCTCGCGCGCGGCCGCCTTGATCAGGTTCTGGAACAGGTCGATCTCGTAGTTCGAGTGGACATGCTGCTGCACGGCCGCCAGCCGCTCGAGGCCCATGCCGGTGTCGACGCACGGCTTCGGCAGCGGCGTCAGCTTGCCGGTCTCGTCGCGGTCGAACTGCATGAACACCAGGTTCCAGACCTCGATGTAGCGATCGCCGTCGGCGTCGGGCGATCCTGGCGGGCCGCCCGCCACCTCGGGACCGTGGTCATAGAAGATCTCGGAGCACGGGCCGCACGGACCGGTGTCCGCCATCTGCCAGAAGTTGTCGGAGACGTACTTGGGCTGGCCCGGCTTGTCGCCGATCCGGATGCAGCGCTCGGCCGGGACGCCGATCTCCTTCGTCCAGATGTCGTAGGCCTCGTCGTCGTCGACGTAGACCGTGGTCCAGAGCTTGTCGCTGGGCAGCTTGTAGACCTCGGTCAGCAGTTCCCACGCATAGCGGATCGCGTCGCGCTTGAAGTAGTCGCCGAAGCTGAAGTTGCCGAGCATCTCGAAGAACGTGTGGTGCCGGGCCGTGTAGCCGACGTTCTCGAGGTCGTTGTGCTTGCCGCCGGCGCGCAGCGACTTCTGGGCCGTCGTGGCGCGCGTGTACGGGCGCTGCTCGCGGCCGGTGAACACGTCCTTGAACTGCACCATGCCCGAGTTGACGAACAGCAGCGTCGGGTCGTTGGTCGGCACGAGGCTCGAGGCGCGCACGATCGTGTGGCCCTTGGACTCGAAGTACTTCAGGAACTTCTCGCGGATCTCTGCGCTTTTCATGACAGCCGGGTG
>JBFZCF010000167.1:0-6315 GCA_041308065.1 Burkholderiales bacterium | reverse complement strand
GGATGGCGATGAACCTGGCGGCAGTTGAGATCAAGGCGTTCGTTCCGGCAACCGACTTCGGTACGTCGAAGCAGTTCTACCTCGACCTCGGATTCGAGATCCCCTGGTCGTCGGACGACCTGGCCTATGTCCGGCATGGCGAAACGAGCTTCCTGCTGCAGGCCTTCGACGAGCCCGGGTTCGCGGACAACTACCAGATGCACATGCTGGTCGAGAACGCCGACGACTGGCACGCGCATGTCGTGAGATCCGGGGTTGCCCAGCGCTACGGCGTTCGAGTCGGGGCCCCCGAAGACCAGCCGTGGGCCATGCGCGACTTCACGCTCTTCGATCCGAGCGGCGTCGTGTGGCGCATCGCGCAGAACCTGCCGCGCACATGAAGTGGCTCCTGACCACGTTCCTCGCGCTGCTGATCCTGACGGCGCTGCAGCCATGGCTGCAGAAGCTCGGGATCGGTCGCCTGCCCGGCGACGTTCGCATCAGGCGCAAGGGGCGTGAGATCGTGCTGCCGTTCACCAGCACCGTCCTGCTCACGCTGCTGCTGACGCTGCTCGCGCGGCTCCTCTAGCCGGCGGCGCCCGGCACGCCACGGACCGCGGCCACGCGGGCTTCCCGGATCGCGCGCGGAATCGCGGCAGGATCGCCCGGATGGGAGGCCGCCACCGCGCCGGCGTCGATCGCCGACGCCGCTCTCAGCGCGGCCCGGAACCGGTCCGCGCTCTGTTCGCCACAGGCCTCGAATGCCTGCAGCAGCAGCTCGAAACGCTCGGGACGGCGGAACGCATCGCCGCGCTCGAGCACGTCGACGATCGCGCCGGGCGAAGCTGCGCTCTTCAGCGGATCGCGCAGATCGACCAGCAGCCGGGCGAGCTGCGCAGCGTCCTGCGGCGCGCGCACCTTCCCGCTGAACTCGGTGGCTGCCTGCGGCGTGCGGCACGCGCTGGCGAGCACGGCGAAGCGCACCGGCAGCGGCAGGTTGCGTTCGGCGGCGCGGTCGAGCGCGGCGGCCGCCGCGGGTAGATCCGCGAGTTCGCAGTACAGCCGGCCGATCAGGCCGGACGCGAGAAGCACGTCCAGCATTCGCGACGGCTTCCGCTCCATCAGCCCGCGCGAGAGTTCCTGCATCACGCGCTCCGGCACGAGGGCGTCGGCCTCGCCGTTGCTCACCATCGCTCGCGTCAGTTCGGCCGTCTCCGGCGCGACCGTGAACTCCGGGAAGCGCGCGGCGAAGCGCGCGAGCCGCAGGATGCGCACCGGATCCTCGACGAAGGACGGGCTGACGTGCCGCAGCACCCCGGCTTCGAGGTCGCGCCGGCCGCCGTGCGGATCGACGAGGTGCCCGTCGTCGCCCATGGCCATCGCGTTGATGGTGAGGTCGCGCCGCGCCAGGTCCTGCTCGAGCGTGACGTCGGGCGACGCGTGCGGCTCGAACCCCTTGTAGCCCGGCCGCGTCTTGCGTTCGGTGCGCGCCAGCGCGTACTCCTCCTGCGTCTCCGGATGCAGGAACACGGGGAAGTCCTTGCCGACCGGCCGGAAGCCGAGGTCGAGCATCTGCCGGGGCGTCGCGCCGACGACGACCCAGTCGCGGTCGGTCTTCGGCGCCGTGTCGACCTTCCGCACTTCGCCGAGCAGCGCATCACGCACGCACCCGCCGACGCGGAAGATCTGCATCAGTCCTCGATCGTTTCCGGCTCGACGGCCGCCGCGGCCTCCCACTGCCGCATCGCCGGCAGCGCGAACACCGCCTCCGAGTACCGGGCGAGCGGCCCGCTCAGGGGAATCGCGTAGGTGCGGAAGCGCGTGACGACCGGGGCGAAGAACGCGTCGGCGATCGAGAATCCGCCGAACAGGAACGGGCCGCCGTTCGCCGACAGGCAGTCGTTCCAGAGGCCATGGATGCGGGCGACCTCGGCGGCGACCTGCGCGCGGGCCAGCGCCGTCTCGCCCTTGTCGGGACGGAGCGCGCGGATGTCCATCGGCAGGTGCGCGCGCAGCGCGGCGAAGCCCGAGTGCATCTCGGCCGCGACCGAGCGTGCCCGCGCGCGCCGGCCGACGTCGTTCGGCCACAGGCTGCCGCCCGCGTACTGCTCGTTGACGTACTCGCAGATCGCCATGGAATCCCACACGGCCAGCGCGCCGTCGATCAGGCAGGGCACGCGGCCGCTCGGCGTGTAGCGCAGGATCTGCGCGGTCGTTTCCGGCCGGCCGAGCGGGATGCGCACTTCGTCGAACGCCAGCCCCGCCTGCTTCATCGCCAGCCACGGCCGCAGCGACCACGACGAGTAGTTCTTGTTGCCGATGACGAGCGTCAGGCTCGTCGTCGCGCGTGATCCAGGTGAAGGCGTTGTAGCGGGCGGTCGCGTACATCATCACCGCGCGCACCCAGTCGCGCGAGACGTTCTCGCCCAGTTCGTTGGCGAGCGACACGAACCGGTCGGCCGCTTCGAGGAACTCGTCCGGAATCTCGTACTTGCTCCCTGCCATCGTGCCTCCTCAGCGCCGGGCGCGCGCGCGGAACGCGTCGAGCCGCGTGCGGACTGTCTGCCCCGACAGGTAGCGGGGCGCTTCGGCTTCCATCGCCGTCGGCGTGATGCCGAGTTCCGGCGCCGGCACGTACGGCTGCCGGCTCGCGATGTTGTCGATCTTCATCGAATCCAGGTTGTCGCGCGACATCAGCGGCTCGCCGGGGGCCAGCTCCATCATCCGTGCCTGGACCTGCGCAATGCCGCCGGGCAGGGCGAGGACCGGGCGTGGGCGCCCGGAGGCAGCCGCGGCGAACTGCACGAGCTCGCGCAGCGTGTAGACCCGCGGGCCGACCAGTTCATAGGTCTTGCGATACGTGTCGCGATTGTCGAGCGCGTTGACGAAAGCCTGGGCGACATCGCCGATCCACACGGGCTGGAACCGCACGTCGGCGCCGCCGATCGGCAGTACCGGGAAGAACTTCGCGAGCGTCGCGAAGGTGTTCAGGAACCGATCCTCCGGCCCGAAGATCACCGAGGGCTGGAAGATGGTCCAGTCGAGCGACGAGGCGCGCACCGCCGCCTCGCCGTCGCCCTTGCTGCGCTGGTACATCGACGGACCCTTCGGGTCCGCGCCCAGCGCGCTCATGTGCAGGTAGCGGCGGATGCCATGGCGCTCGCAGCCGGCGACGATGCGCTTCGGCAATTCGACATGAGCGAGCGCGAACTCGCGGCCGTACGGCGTGCCGCGGGAGCCCTGCAGGATGCCGACGAGGTTGATGACGGCGTCGTGGCCGCGCAGCAGCGCGTCGAGCGCGTCGTCGCTGCTGACGTGGCTTTCGACGACCTCGACCGTGGGCAGCAGGATCAGGTGACCTGCGCGCGCGCGGTGGCGGGTCGGGACGGTCACCCTGAGACCCTGGCCAACCAGGCGGGCGACGATGTGACGACCGACGAAGCCGGCACCACCGATGACGAGGATCTTGTTCATGTGTCGCGCAGTCTTCGAGGGCGCCGATTCTAGGCGATGCCCGTCCGGTGCCCGCGGCGTCCTACGGCAGTTCGGTCGTGCCTGCCGCCTTGGGTGCGATGACGCCCAGCCTCGCCTTCAGCGACTGCGCCCTGTCCTCCGACAGCGCCGCGTAGTAGACGCTGTTGGACATCACCTTCTTGACGTAGTCCCTGGTCTCGTTGAACGGGATGGTCTCGGCGAAGATGGCGCCTTCGACCGGACCCGCGAGAGTTGCCCGCCACGCCCGCGGCCGCCCGGGCCCCGCGTTGTACGCCGCTGTTGCCAGCACCGGGGAGCCATCGAGGTCGTCGAGGACCATCTTGAGGTAACCCGTGCCGAGTTGCAGGTTCATCTCGAGCTCGTTCACGCGTGCCGGCGTGAAGCCCGCCACGTTCATCTTGCGGGCGACGTACCGCGCCGTGGCGGGCATCAGCTGCATCAGTCCGCTCGCGCCGACGGAGGAGCGGGCGTCCATGATGAAGCGCGACTCCTGCCGGATCAGGCCGTAGATCCAGTTCTCGTCGAGGCCGAGCGGCGCGGAGTACTGCACCATCGCCTCGCGGAACGGCGATGGAAAACGCTGGGTGAAGTCGTACTCGGCCTGCGTGCGGTCGGACGTGTTGATCATGCGGTCGAGCAGTCCGCGGCTGCGCGCGAACTCCGCGGCGGCGAGCAGCTGCGGGTCCGTCATGCCGCGCAGCTGCCAGTTCCACTCGCGATGGCCTTCCACGCGCAGCCCGAGGTCGTAGAACTTCAGCGCGCGAGCAAAGCCGACATTGAGGCGAAGCGCCTCGATGTCCTCGGCCGTCGGCGGCGGCGCCCGGGGCGGCAGGACGATCGGCTGTCCGAGTTCTTCCGCGGCCAGCTTGCCGTAGAAGTGGAACTGCCCCGAGATGCGCTGGAAGTGCTCCTGCGCTTCCGACACGCGCCCTTCCTTCTGCAGCGCCCGGCCGCGCCAGTAGACCCACGCCGGATCGTTGCCGAGAGACGTCGGCATGCGATCGATCGTGCGTGCCACCGTGGCCCAGTCCCCGGTGCGCAGCGCAGCCCGCACCTGCCACTCGAGGACTTCGGTGACGCGCGCCGCGTCGGAGCCGACGCCGACGTGCTCCCCGCCGCGGCGGTACCACTGGTTGGCTTCGGGCATCAGCTTCAGCGCGGCCATGTGCCCGATCCGGCCCCAGACGATGCCTCGCTGCTCCGGCGTGAACAGCAGGTTCAGCGAGTTCGCGTACTCGGCCGCGTCCTGCGGGTTGTCGCGCGCAAGGCGGACGATGGCGACGGTCGCGAGTTCGCGCTGCACCTCGGTCAACCGGCGCTCGTGTGCGGTTAGCCACACCGATGGGCGGTCGACCGCCTGGGCGAGCATCTTCTGGTCGACGGGCTTGCCGTTGGCGTCGAGCGCGCGCGCGCCGATCCGCTTGGCGGTTGCGAACTGGTTCTGCTCGACCAGGGCGCGAACCCGCTCCCAGGCGGAAATGCGTCCGTCGGCGAGCAGCGCCTCGGTGAGCGCCAGGCACCCTTCGCCGGCCGAGTCGCGCGTGTTCGCGAGCAGTTGCCGCGCCTCCCGCGCTTGGGCTTCCGCCTGCTGCCCCGCGGCGGTGCGGTAGCGCGACAGCGCAATGAAGCAGCGCAACTGGCCGTCGTCGGTGTTCCAGACGAGCTTCGCCGACTCGCGGTCGAATCCGGTGAAGTCGTCGCGCGCGGCGAGCGCGAGCGCCCAGTCGAGGCGCAGCCGGTCGGCGATGTAGGTGTTGGCGTGGCGGGCGAAGAAGGCCTCCACGTCGCTCGCGACGGCCGGATCGTCCTGGCGCAGTCGCAGTGCGAGCTGCCAGTAATCGACGTACGAAGCCAGCGGATGCGCGGTGAGTTGCGCGGCGAGTTGCGCCAGCCGTTCCCTGTTTCCGAGCCGCGCGGCGTCCCGCGCGCTGAGGAACGCCTGGTCCTGCGCCGAGATCGCGGGCTCGGCCGAAGCCGCGGCGCGGGCGTGCGGGGCCGTGGTCGCAGCGCACCCGAGCGGGGCCGAGAGTGCGAATGCGAGGGCCGTATAGACTGCAAATCGTCGAGGCAGCATCGGACCGAATTAGATCATGCGATCAGCGCCGGGAGACGGGAGTGACAGCGGAAGTCCCGTGAATCGGCCCCGTCGCGCCGTGGAGAGCTGATTGGATGGCACCGACGCCCGGAAGTTGCAGCGCGAGCGTGCGCTCGCGCTGCGGAACGCCCTGGCGGATCGGGCCGCGAAGGAAGCGGCGCTGCGCGACCGCGTCGCGCGGTGGCTCGACAGCGCGGAGGTCCACGCGGTCGGCTTCTACTGGCCGGTGCGCGGCGAGCCGGATTTGCGCGGCACTCTGGCGCAGTGGCTCGCGGCCGACCCGCGGCGGATCGCGGCGCTGCCGCGCATCGACGGCGAGACCCTCGAGTTCCACCAGTGGCAGCCGGACGGCGCGATGCGGGCTGGCGAGTTCGGCATCCCTGTCCCGGCCCATGGCCGCGTGGTGCAGCCGGACTGCCTGCTGATTCCCTGCGTCGCGTTCGACAATGCCCGCTTCCGCCTCGGATATGGCGGCGGGTTCTACGACCGTACCTACACCACGCTCGTGCCCTGGCCGCTCGCCATCGGCATCGCGTTCGACGCCACGCGCGTCGACACGATCGATCCGCAGCCGCACGACTTGCAGCTCGACGCCGTGCTCACGGACGCTGCGCAGTATTGAGCAGTCGTCGAGGGTGTACGCGATCGGCTGCGCCGATCGCACGTGCACCCTCGACGGCACGCGCACTGCGTGCGCGCTCGGTTGTGTCGATCAATCTTCGGGCGGCCGGGCGATTGATCGATCT
>JBFZCF010000166.1:0-4178 GCA_041308065.1 Burkholderiales bacterium | reverse complement strand
GGCGCGCTGCTCGAACGCGCGCCGGTAGTCGCGGCAGGTGCCGCACCAGTCGGCGCAGAGGCACACGACCGTCCAGGCCGAGGCGGGGTCGGGCGACAGATGTTCCGGCATGTACGGATTCTGCTCTTCCCCCGCGCGGTTCCCTTGGTCGGCGGGGACGCTGCGCTTAAGCTTCGCGGCTCCCCCCACAGGACTCGAAGGCCGTGCCGATGAAGTCGCGCCTCGCCCGGCATGCGCGCAGCGATGCACTGATCGCACCATGACGGGAATGCAGCCCATTTGGCGTCCCTCGCCGCAGCGGGCCGGGCGCGCGCGCATCACGGCGTTCCTGGCGTGGCTCGAACGCGAGCGCGGCCTGGCGTTCGCGGACTACGAGTCGCTGTGGCGCTGGTCGGTGACGGACCTCGAAGGGTTCTGGAGCGCCGTCTGGCAATTCTTCGACATCCGCGCCTCGGTGCCGTACGAGCGCGTGCTCGGCCGGCGTTCGATGCCGGGCGCCGAGTGGTTTCCCGGGGCGCGGCTGAACGTCGCCGACCAGGCGTTTCGCCACGCGACCGACGCGCGCTGCGCGATCGTCGCGGGCGACGAGTCCGGCGCGCTGCGGGAGGTCTCGTGGCGCGAACTCGAGCTTGAGGTGGGGGCGCTCGCGGCGTCGCTGCGCGCTCTGGGCGTGGCGCCCGGCGACCGCGTCGTCGCGATCCTGCCGAACATTCCGCAGGCGATCGTCGCGTTCCTCGCGTGCGCGAGCGTGGGCGCCGTGTGGTCCGTCTGCTCGCCGGACATGGGGCCGGTCGCGGTGCTCGACCGCTTCCGCCAGATCGCGCCGAAGGTGCTGATCGCGACCGACGGCTATCGCTACGGCGGCAAGCAGTACGACCGCGGCGATGTGCTCGCCGAGATCCGCGCCGCTCTGCCGTCGCTCGCGCATACCGTGCTCGTGCCGAATCTCCACGCGGCCGTGGATGGAGCGCGGTTTCCGGGTGCGATTCCGTGGGAGCAGCTCGTCGCCGGCAACGCGCCGCTGCGCACCGAGCAGGTCGCGTCCGACCACCCGCTGTGGGTCGTGTACTCGTCGGGCACGACCGGCATGCCGAAGGCGATCGTGCACGGCCACGCGGGCGCCCTGCTCGAGATGCTGAAGGGCGTCGGCCTGCATCGCGACGTCGGCCCGGGCGACCGCTTCCACTGGTACACGACGACCGGCTGGATCATGTGGAACGTGCAGGTGAGCGGGCTGCTCGCCGGCGCGACCGCGGTGCTGTACGACGGCAACCCCGGCTACCCGGACCTCGGCGTGCTGTGGCGCTTCACCGAGCGCGCGGGCTCGACCTTCTTCGGCGCCGGCGCCGCGTTCTACGCCAGCTGCATGAAGGCCGGCATCGAGCCGGCGAAGATCGCCGATCTCTCGGCGCTGCGCACGCTCGGCGCGACCGGATCGCCGCTGCCGCCCGAGGCGTACCGCTGGGGCTACGAGCACGTGAAGCGAGACCTCTGGCTGGTGTCGATCGCGGGCGGCACCGACCTCGCGGGCGCCTTCCTGACCGGCCTGCCGACGCTGCCGGTGTACGAGGGCGAGATGCAGTGCCGCGCGCTCGGGTTGAAGGTGGAGGCCTGGGACGACGACGGACGCGCGGTGACCGGCGAGGTCGGCGAGCTCGTGTGCACGGAACCCTTCCCGTCGATGCCGCTCCACTTCTGGAACGATCCAGGCGGTGCGCGCTACCGCGAAAGCTACTTCGAGATGTACCCGGGCGTCTGGCGGCACGGCGACTGGCTGCGGCTGGTCGAGCGGCCGGAGGCGGTCGGCGGAATCATCTACGGGCGGTCGGACGCGACGATCAACCGCTTCGGAATCCGCATGGGAACGGCCGAGCTGTACCGGGCCGTCGAGGCGATTCCCGAGGTCGTCGACTCGCTGGTCGTCGACCTCGAGTACCTGGGCCGCGAGTCGTACATGCCGTTGTTCGTCGTGCTGAAGCCCGGCGTGGCGCTCGACGACGCTCTGGCCGAGCGCCTGAACGGCGCGATCCGCACCGCGCTGTCGGCGCGCCACGTGCCGAGCGAGATCCTCGCGATCCCGGAGGTGCCGCGCACGCTGTCGGGCAAGAAGATGGAACTGCCGATCAAGAAGCTGCTGCTCGGCCACGCGCTGGAGAAGGTCGCGCACGCCGACGCGATGGCGAACCCGTCGAGCCTGGCGTGGTTCGTGGAGTTCGCCGCGCGGCGCGCCGCCTCCTGACCGCGCTGCCCGCTCAGATCGCGAGCAGTCCCCGGATGTTCTCTTCCTGCATCGTGGCGCCGCCGCCGCGGTGGGTGATCTGGCCCCGCAGCATGACCGCGTAGGCGTCGGCGAGCGACTCGGCGAAGTCGTAGTACTGCTCCACCAGCAGCACCGCCATCTTCTTCTCGGTCACCAGCTTGCGGATCACGAGGCCGATCTCCTTGATGATCGACGGCTGGATGCCTTCGGTCGGCTCGTCGAGGATGAGCAGGCGCGGATCGGCGGCGAGCGCGCGGCCGATCGCGAGCTGCTGCTGCTGGCCGCCGGACAGGTCGCCGCCGCGGCGCTTCAGCATCTGCTTCAGCACCGGGAAGAGCTCGAGGATCTGCTCGGGCACCTTGCGGCCGGCCGCACCACGCTTGGGCGCGAGTCCCATCATCAGGTTCTCCTCGACCGTGAGGCGATTGAAGATGTCGCGGCCCTGCGGCACGTAGCCGATGCCGAGCCGCACCCGCTGGTACGGCGCGAGCTTAGTGATGTCCTGGCCGTCGAACAGGATGCGCCCGCCGCGCGGGCCGACGAGGCCCATGATGCCTTTCAGCAGGGTCGTCTTGCCGACGCCGTTGCGACCGAGCAGGACGGTGCACGCAGCCCCGGCAACGTCGAGCGACACGTCGCGCAGGATGTGGCTGCCGCCGTAGTACTGGTCGAGGTGTTCGATCTTCAGCATGGCATCGATGGCCCGGTCAGCGGCCGAGGTAGACCTCGATCACGCGCTCGTGGGCCTGCACGGCCGCCATCGAGCCTTCGGCGAGCACGCTGCCCTCGTGCAGGACGGTCACGGTGCGCGCGATCCTGTCGACGAAATCCATGTCGTGTTCCACGACGACCACCGAGTGCTGGCCGGCCAGCTCGAGGATCAGCTCCGCCGTGCGTGCGGTCTCGGCATCGGTCATGCCGGCGACCGGCTCGTCGAGCAGGATCAGCTCGGGCTCCTGCATCAGCAGCATGCCGATCTCGAGCCACTGCTTCTGGCCGTGCGACAGCGAACCCGCCAGGCGATCCTCGGCGCCGTCGAGGCGGATGGTCTTCAGCGTGCGCGCGACCAGGTCGCGCTGCGCGGCCGTCAGCTTCGCCAGCAGCGACGCGCGCACCCGCTTGTCCGTCTTCATCGCCAGTTCGAGGTTCTCGAACACCGTGTGGCTCTCGAACACCGTCGGCTTCTGGAACTTGCGGCCGATGCCGAGGCGGGCGATCTCGGTCTCGGGCAGGCGCGTCAGGTCGAACGTCTGGCCGAAGAACGCCGTGCCGGAATCGGGACGCGTCTTGCCGGTGATGACGTCCATCATCGTCGTCTTGCCGGCGCCGTTGGGCCCGATGATGCAGCGCAGTTCGCCCCGCTCGATCGTCAGCGAGAGCGCGTTGAGCGCCTTGAAGCCATCGAAGCTGACCGTGATGTCGTCGAGGTACAGGATCGGGCCGTGCGACGTGTCGACCTTGTCCGGATCGAACGGGTGGCTGTAGCCGCCGGCGTCGCCGGCGCCCGACAAGGCGTGGATCGCGCCGTCGCTCACGACACCACCTCCTGCGCTACGGGTGCCTGCACGTCCTTCGCGGCCGGCCGGCCAGGCAGCCGCGCGCGCACCGTCGCGGCCAGTCCGGCCAGTCCGCGCGGAAGGAACAGCGTGACCAGCACGAACAGCAGGCCGAGGAAGTACAGCCACAGCTCCGGATACGCCACCGTGAACCAGGTCTTGGCGCCGTTGACCGCGAACGCGCCGAGGATCGGGCCGACCAGCGTGCCGCGCCCGCCGACCGCGGCCCAGATGGCGATCTCGATCGAGTTGGCCGGGCTCATCTCGCCCGGGTTGATGATCCCGACCTGCGGGACGTAGAGCGCCCCGGCGATCCCGCTCATCACCGCCGCGATCGTCCAGATCACGAGCTTGTACGAGCG
>JBFZCF010000165.1:0-4136 GCA_041308065.1 Burkholderiales bacterium | reverse complement strand
CGACCACGAAGCGCGACTGGATGAACTCGAGCGGGAACTGAAGCAGGCGATCGCAGCACCGCCTGCCGACCTGCCAACCTTCCTCGACGCCTGGCTTGCGCGCCTGCGGGCGGTCCCCTTCGGTGCATCTCCCAGGCGCCGCGTCGGCTTGCTGATCGATGCGGCGGGGCAGTACTACCTGCATGGCCAGCGCGTCTTCAACGCCGTGGAGCCGATCGCGCTGGCCGTGATGCTGGCCGAGCAGGAAGGTGAACTGGCCCAGCTTCGGCGCGCGCTGTCCACCCAGGGACTGATCCTCACCGCAACGCGCAACACTCCCGACGCGCTTCGAAGTCTCCTGCGAGCGCTGGAGCTGGCGGAACGCATGGGAGACACTCCGGGGCTGGCGGCCACCTGGATCAATATCGCGGTGACCTTTTTCGACGCGACGCTCTACAACGACGCGAGGGTCTGCTACGAGCGTGGCGCCATCACGGCAGGATCCATCGACAACCCGGCGCAGAGCGTCAAGACACGATGCAGGGCGCTCTATGGTGCCGCGCAATGCGATCTCTATCTTCACGAGTACCTGCCTGGCATCGAGGCGTGCGAAGAGGCGCTGAGCCTGATTGCCGAGCCCGGGGATCGTGAGCAGGAGCAGGTCAGGGCGTTGATCGAGGCAACCTATGCCCAGTTGCTGCTGGCCCTGCACCGGACCGAGGATGCCGCCGCCCACGCGGCCGTCGCCCGCGAGATGGCCGCGAAGTCCGGCGCAGTGCGGGCGAAGATCGCGGCCGCGACGGTGAGCGGGCTGGTCGAGGTGTACCGAGGCAACGTCGACGTCGGCATCTCGCGCATCGTGGCCGTGCGCGACCAGTCGAGGATCCTCGCGTCGTCGTACCACGAAGCGCTGCGCGCCTCGGTCGACGCCTACGAGAAGGCCGGCCAGCCCGACCGCGCGCTGTCGATGAATCGCGAACTGATGATGCACGTGCGCAACCTGCATCGCGAGGCGATCATGCAGCAGCAGCAGCAGCACCTGCAGCGGCTGGGGCTGCCCGACCCCGACGCGGCGAGCCTGCGCGCGATCGAGGACAAGGACGAGGCGCTCAAGAAGAAGCTCGAGGACGCGGCCGCGAAGCAGGGCGAGTTCCTCGAGCACATGGCGCTGACGGTCGAACTGCGCGAGGAAGACAGCGGCGAGCACGCGTTCCGGGTCGCGATGTGGGCCCACCTGCTCGCGCTCGAGCACGGGATCGACGCGGACGAAGCCCAGCGCATCGAGCTGGCAGCGCGCCTGCACGACATCGGCAAGGTCGTCATTCCGGACAGCGTGATCCGCAAGCGCACCGCGCTGTCGCAGGGCGAGCGCCAGCTCGTGGAGACGCACGCGGCGACCGGGGCCGACTTCCTGGTCCGCGCGAAGGTGCCGTACGCCGCGCTCGCCGAGGAGATCGCCCGCTATCACCACGAAGCGTGGTCCGGCGCGGGCTATCCGGACGGCATCTCGGGCGACGCAATTCCACTCGCGGCCCGCATCGTCGGCCTCTGCGACGCCTTCGACTCGCTGGTGCACGAGCGCCCGTGGCGCTCGGCGTGGCGGGTGGAGGAGGCGCTCGGCCACCTGGTCCGCGAGAGCAGCCGCCAGTTCGATCCGGCGCTGGTCGAAGCATTCATTCCGCTCGTGCGCCGCATCTACGCAACGCACGAGGACGTCGACGCCTACCTGGCGCGATCCGCGCAGCAGACGCCTCTGTGGACGATGCGCCGCTCGCTGGTCGAGCGGCTGGCGCGGCCGGTGGGCGGCGAGCAGGGCGCGGATGCCCGGCCGAACGCCGCGCGCCTGCGCAGCCCCGTCAAGCCGCGCTAGCCGCTCAGCACGTCGGCGCGGTCCGCGCCTGCACTCGGCCCGCCCCGCCGCCGCTCAGCCCAGCACGCCCTGTTCGGCCAGCGCGCGGATGCGCACCACGGTGTCGAGGTCCGCGCGCTCGTAGGCCTGCTCGCGCAGGCCGACGATCACGGGATCGCGCTCTTCGCCGCCCGCGGTCTCGTCCGACTCGTAGACGAAGCGCAGGAACAGCAGTTCCGGCTGCGGCTCCTCGATCGTGATCGTCAGGCGGCTCGCGGGCCAGGTCGGTCCGGCCTCGGTGCGGACCTCGCTGCCGCGGTCGCGCACGAGACGCACGCGGTCGTCGACGCGGAAGGACCCGAAGTCGAGCGTGCGGGTCAGTTCGTGGACTTCGCCGCGCACCTCGTGGCTGTGGATGGTGGCCCCTTCCAGGCCGAGGACGAACTGCGCCGGGTCCTCGGCGCGGACCATCAGGCCCTGCCACACCTGGTTGCGCGTCAGCGTATCCAGCAGCGGCATCAGGGGGTCGTTGATCTGGACCAGGTGTTCGTAACGCATCGGACGGTTTCGGGCGTGGCAGATGCCGGGCCCGGGCAGCGCTCGACCGGGGGCGGATCGACCCCATTTTGCTTCAACCCGCGTTTACAGGCGCATCGGCCAACCCAAGGAGAACACCCATGCTGATGCGAATCCTCGCAGCGACCGCCACGGCGGCCGCACTGATGCTGGCGGGCGGGTGCGCGCACGCGGTCGGCGGCACGGTCGACGTGCGCGTGACGGACCGTGCCACCGGTGAAACCCTGCCGACCTACTGGCACGACGGGAAGTGGTGGGTGCCGGGCAAGCCGGGCCGCCGCTACGCGGTGGCGCTGACCAACCGCGGCGGCGGGCGCGTGCTGACGGTGGTGTCGGTGGACGGTGTCAACGTGATCTCGGGCGAGACCGCCGCGCCGGACCAGGCCGGCTACGTGCTGTCGAGCGGGCAGTTCGCGCAGATCACCGGCTGGCGCAAGGACATGTCGCGGGTCGCCGCATTCGAGTTCACGTCGTTGCCGAACTCGTACGCGGCGCGCACCGGCCGCCCGGACAACGTGGGCGTGATCGGCGTGGCGGTGTTCCGCGAACGCGTGCGCTACGTGCCGCCGCCCGCGGTGTCGAAGGAGCATCAGTCGCGCAACGAGGCGGCGTCGCCACCCGCGCCGGCCGCGGCCGCGTCGAGCGACGCGCAGGGCTCGACCGAAGCCCGCCGCAGCGAGCGCGCGCAGGAGTCGCGCATCGGCACCGGACACGGTCGCAGCGAACATTCGGTCACCCGCTACACCGACTTCGAGCGCGCGTCCTCGACGCCGGACGAAGTCATCACGATCCATTACGACAGCCGCGAGAACCTGGTGGCGATGGGGGTGATTCCTTCGCCGCGGACCGTGCCGAATCCGTTCCCGGCCGCGGCGGGCTTCGTTCCCGATCCGCCGCGGCGTTGAGCGCGGGTCCGGCGCCGTCGGTCGGCGGCATGCGCCCGCGGGCACAATGCCGGCGGCTGCACGCGCCGGACGGCGGGGCGAGCCCGATCGAGCGTGCGAGAAGCGAGGGGACGGCGTTGAGCGATGCGGCGAGCGACGAGGCTTTGCTGGCGGCCTATGCGGCCGGCGATGCGCGCGCCTTCGCCGAACTGTACGAGCGGCACGAGCGGCCGGTGTATCGCTACTTCCTGCGGCAGGGTGCGACGCCCGCCCAGGCAGATGACCTGATGCAGGACACCTGGTTCGCGATCGTGCGCCACGCGGCGCACTTCGAGCCGCGCGCCAGGTTCACGACGTGGCTCTACACGATCGCGCGCAGCAAGCTGGTCGATCACTGGCGGGCGCGCGACGACGCGGTGAGCCTGGACGGGGCCGCCAACGATCCGGACGGCGACCCGCCCTTCGAGATCGACGCCGGCGATGCGCAGCGGCCCGATGTGCAGGCGATGTCGCGCGAGCAGGCGCGCGCGTTCGTCGACGCCGTCGGGCAGTTGCCGCCGGCGCAGAGGGAGGCGTTCCTGCTGCAGGCGGAAGGCGGGCTGTCGCTGGAGGAGATCGCGACGGTGACGAACACCGGTCACGAGACGGTCAAGAGCCGGCTGCGCTATGCGATGGCGAAGCTGCGGACGGCGATGGAGGCATGGCAATGAGCACGGATCGCGACGACGACCCGGCGCGGCGCTACCGCGAAGCGAGCGCCGCGCTCGACGAGCGCCCATCCGCGGCGACGCGCGCGGCGATCCTCGCGGCGGCTGCGCGGCAGGTCGAAGCGCGGCCACAGATCGGAA
>JBFZCF010000164.1:0-4241 GCA_041308065.1 Burkholderiales bacterium | reverse complement strand
GCAGGCGAGGCGAGCGCAGCCGTCGACCCGGACCGCTTTCCTAGAGGAAAAGGTCCGGCATCAGCTGCCGGCTGCCCGGCACGACCGAGTAGCCGGAGAGGTCCGTCACTCCCGTCTTCGCCAGGACCTCTTCGTCGATGAAGAAGTTGCCGGTCGTCGCCGCCGCGTCCGCGGTCAGGATGGCGTAGGCGGCGTCGGCCATGATGTCCGGCTTCCGGCAGTGCTCGGGTTGCACGCCCGGGATCATCTGCAGCGCCGCGGTCTGGATCACCGTGCGCGGCCACAGCGCATTGACCGCGATGCCGTACGGCCGGAACTCCTCCGCATGCCCGAGCACGCACATGCTCATGCCGTACTTGGCGATCGTGTACGCGACATGCGGCGCGAACCAACGGGGGTCCATGTTCAGCGGCGGCGACAGCGTCAGGATGTGCGGGTTGCGCCCGCGCTCCGCGGACTGCTTAAGGTACGGCAGGCAGGCCTGCGTGCACAGGTAGGTGCCGCGGACATTCACGCCGAACATCAGGTCGAAGCGCTTCATCGGGGTGGCGTGCGTCGGCGTCAGGTTGATGGCGCTGGCGTTGTTGACCAGGATGTCGATGCCGCCGAACGTCTCGGCCGTCTTCCGTGCGGCCGCGACCACCTGCTCCTCGTCGCGTATGTCGCACTGGAGCGGCAGCGCCCTGCCCCCCGCCTGCTCGATCTCGGCCGCCGCCGTGAAGATCGTGCCCGGCAGCTTCGGATTGGGATCGGTCGTCTTGGCCGCGATCGCGACGTTCGCACCGTCGGCCGCCGCCTTCTTCACGATCGCCAGCCCGATGCCGCGCGAGGCGCCGGAGACGAAGATCGTCTTTCCCTTGAGGTTCATTTCGCTCCTTGACTGTTCTCGAGGCGCGGGAGCACCTCGTGCTTGATGTGGTGGGCCAGCCGCTTCGCGACCTTCGCGTACAGCGCCGGCGCGGGATGGAAGCCGTCGTCCGCCATCAGTGCAGGGTCCAGCACGCCGTCCATCGTCACGTGGCTGGCGCCTTGTTCCCCAGCGAGCCAGGCTGCCTGCGCGTTGTTGTTGCGGCGGGCCTGGCGGCCCGCGTACCACGCCAGCGGCTGCGGCAGCGCCGGAAACCTCTCGATCTCGGGCAACGCGGGAAACAGGACGTGGCGAATCCCGCACCGCTGGCGCATCAGCGCGACGATCTGGCCGCGCTTGCGCAGCGCCTGCTGCAGCGGCACTTCCTTCGTGATGTCGTTGACGCCGACGATGACGACGCCGACATCGGCCCGGCGCAACCGCCCGCGCATCAGCAGGCGAAGCACATCTTCCGAGCGCGCGCCGCTCACCGCAACGAGTTGCCACCGCACCCGGCCCTTGAGGCGACGCGCCAGTTCCTTCGCGAGGAGCCCGGCCAGCGCGCGGTCCTGGGTCGCGGCCCCGACCCCCACGGCGCTCGAGTCGCCGGCGATGAGCAGCCGGAGCGCGAGCTCGCCGGACCCGGCGGTACCCTCGCGCCGGCCGGCCGGCTCGGGAAGTTCCAGCGCCGTGCGGCGCAACCGGACCGCCTGCGCATACAGCAGCGGCCCGAGCACGGCCTTCGCGGCGACGTGGATCACCGGTGCTTCGGCCAGAGGATCATCTGCGTGCACCGGAAGAGCGCGATCGTCCGGCCGCTCTCCACGTGGGTGACGACGGCGTCCCACACCTGCGTCGTCCTTCCCTGGTGCGCGGCGCGCGCTTCGGCCCGCAGCGAGCCTTCGGTCGCCGTGCCGATGAAGTTCGACTTCAGTTCGATCGTCGTGAAGTTCGTCGCACCCTCCGGCATGTGCGCGATCGTCGCGTAGCCGGACGCGGTGTCGGCGAGCGCAATCACCGAAGCGGCATGCAGGAATCCGTTCGGCGCGAGGAACTGCGGCCGGATCGCGCATTCCATCGCGACCAGCCCTTCGGCAACATCCACGACCCTCATGCTGAACCAGCCCGGCAGGTTGTCGCCGGACCGATGGTTCAGTTTCTCGGGCGTCATGCCCGGGCGCAGTGGCATGGCGGCCCCGCCGTCAGCTGAACTTCGAGAAGTCCGGCGCGCGGCGCTCGTAGAACGCGGTGAACGCCTCCTTCGCCTCCGGCTGCCGCAGCATCGCGCTGAACGACTTGGCCTCCTCGACGATGATCTTCTCGACCATCGGCCTCCAGCTCGCCTTCATGAGCCGCTTGGTTTCGCGCACCGACGCCGGCGGCAGCTTGTTGAAGCGCTCCGCCTGCCTGACCGCGTAGTCGAGCACCTCGGCGGGCGGCACGATGCGGTTGACGATCTTCATCTCCAGCGCCTCCTCGGCGCTGATCGGATCGGCCAGCAGAAGCTTCTCGACCGCCTTGTGGTAGCCGGCGTTCATCGAGACCAGGACGCTCGACGCGAACTCGGCGCACAGGCCGAGCGACACGAACGGCATCGAGAACATCGCGTTGTCGGCGCAGTAGACGAGGTCGCTGTGCATCAGCATCGTGGTGCCGATGCCGACCGCAGCGCCGTTGACCGCGACGACGACCGGCTTCTCGCAATAGCCGAGCGCCTGCATGAACTGGAACACCGGCGCATCCAGCCCCGCCGGCGGGTTCTTCATGAAGTCCTCGAGGTCGTTGCCCGCGGTGAAGATGTCCCTCTGGCCGTGGATCAGCAGCGAACGGACCTGGCCGTCGTCGTTCGCCGCGGCGATGGCGTCGGCCATCGCCTGGTACATCGCGACGGTCAGCGCGTTCTTCTTCTCGGGCCGCGCGATCTCGATGCGGGCGACGCCGTTGATGGTCTCGGTGCGTATGGTCATCGTGTCTCCTGGTTTGAATCCCCGGGCGAGGCCTTGCGGGCGTACTCCCGCAGCGAATGCGCGGCCTGCGCCCTGATCTTGTTGCGCACCAATGGCGTCCAGCCGAGCAGCCATCCCCTGGCGCCGAGCGCCTGGCCCGACCAGCGCCACAGGCTAAAGCCGTCCACCTGGCGGACGATGCGGCCGTTCGAGAGCGCCATGTCGGTATGCACCCGGTTGACGACCGGGCGGCCGGTCGCGCCGAACGTGTAGTGCGCGACCCAGTCGACGCTCGCGCGCGTGGGGCTGTCGTCGAGGATATTCACCTCGATGCCGAGATCCTCGGCGCGCGTCAGCAGCATGTTCCACATCATGCGGGCGCCACGCGCGTTGAGCAGCGGGAACACCGGATCGCTGAAGGTCGCGTTCTCCGCGTACAGCAGACCCATGGTGTAGTGATCCCGCACCATGAAGGCCTCGTAGAACCGCTCAGCCACGCCCATCGTTCCGCTCCTTCACTGGATGTTCCGCTCCGACGGGTACTTGTCGTCGGTGAACGATAGCGAAAGAAGCGGCAGCTTCAAGCGATGCGCCGGGCGATCGCTCGGCGCGCCTTTGCGTTGCCCCGGTGTTGCGGGCCGCCGCCCGGCCGCCCGAAGGCGGCCCGCCTGTTCAAACCGCTTTGCGTGCACGTGCGAGCCCGCAGGGCTCGCGTACACGCAAAGCGCCGCCTACACCCGCTCGAAGATCCCCGCCGCGCCCATGCCGGTGCCGACGCACATCGACACCATGCCGTACTTGATGTTCCTGCGGCGCATCGCGTGGACCAGCGTGGCCGCGCGGATCGCGCCGGTCGCGCCGAGCGGATGGCCGCGCGCGATGGCGCCGCCGATCGGGTTGACGACGTCCGGGTTCAGTCCGAGTTCCTGCGCGACCGCCAGCGCCTGCGCAGCGAACGCCTCGTTCAGTTCGATCCAGCCGAGGTCGTCCTGCTTGAGGCCCGCGAGACCCAGCGCGGCCGGAATCGCTTCCTTCGGGCCGATGCCCATGATCTCCGGCGGCACGCCCTTGATCGCGAAACTGACGAAGCGCGCCAGCGGGGTCAGGTTGAACTGCTTCAGCGCCCGCTCCGATACGACGATCAGCGCGCCCGCGCCGTCCGACGTCTGTGAACTGTTGCCGGCCGTGACGCTGCCCTTCGCCGCGAACACCGGCCTCAGCTTCGCCAGCGCCTCGAGCGTCGTGTCGGCGCGCGGACCCTCGTCCTGCTTCACGGTGCGCGTGCGGATGTCGAGCTCGCCGGTCGCCAGGTTCGGGAACTTCTCGACCACCTCGATCGGCGTGATCTCGTCGTTGAACTCGCCCGACTCGATGCCGGCGATGGACTTCCTGTGGGACTGCAGCGCGAACTCGTCCTGCATCTCGCGCGTGATCTTCCACTGCGCGGC
>JBFZCF010000163.1:0-4255 GCA_041308065.1 Burkholderiales bacterium | reverse complement strand
CGGCAGCGCGTGGCGATCGCGACCGCGCTGGCGCAGGCCACGCCGACGGTGCTCCTCGACGAGCCGACGGCGCACCAGGATCCGCGCCACCAGGCCTGGGTGATCGAACACCTGCTGACGCTGGACGATCGTGCGCTGGTCGCCACGCTGCACGACATCAACGCCGCGGCCCGCTTCGCGACGCATGTGCTGCTGATCAGCGGGCGCGGGGTGTACCTGGCAGGCCCGGCGGACGACGTGCTGCAGGACGACGCGCTGTCGGATCTGTTCCAGACGCGCATCGGCGCGGTGATCGCCGACGGCGAGCGCTTCTTCCGGGTCCGTTCGCCGGCGCGGAGCGCATAGCGTCGACTTTGCGGGCGGCTGTCGTGTGCGAGGGAGTCTCCAGTGCGCCGATGTTGTGTTCGTCCGCGCGCCGGCCGCGCTGCGCGGTACCGTGGTTTCGCGCGACTCGAAGCTGGCTCACGTGCGCGCCGCTCGGTAGGTCACGTGCGCGCCGGCCGCGCTGCGGGGCACCGCGACTCCGCGCGACTCGGCGGCGGGCGGCCATCGTGCTGCTGTGCTTCTTGCGGGCTCGCAGCTTTCGGAGCGAGGCCGGCGCGTGGTCGGGCGGTGTGCCTTCCGGCGGATGGAGTGCCTGGCCCGCCGTACCGGTCGACTGGTCACGCCCGCCGTCCGATCAGGCGCAGGGATGGAGCACGTCCGGAGTTCGCCCAGGCCCGATGGAGCCCGATGAACTATCGTGCGCGGTCGATCGCTTCGCACAGGACCGCTATCTCGTCGACGATGCGCGGGCCGTGTCGGTTGATGCGGTCGGCGTCGAGCGTGACCAGCAGGTTGCGCCTAACCGCGGTGATCCGCCCGAAGCGCTGCCAGCTTGCCAGCACCCCGGAGGGCCGGGCCCCGGGCTCGGCGGTGATGATCGCTTCGGGGTCGGCGGCGAGCACGGCTTCCGTCGAGACGCGCGGCGCGATCGGCGCCAGGTCCGCGAAGACGTTGCGCCCGCCGCACAGGGCGATCGCCTCGCTGACGACGTGACGGCCGCCGAGTGTCATCAGCGGGTCGTTCCACACCTGGTAGAAGACGCGGACCTCGCGGCGCCCGCGGTACCGGTCGCGTAGCGCTGCGAGCTTCGCGTTGAAGGCTCCAGCCGCGCGCTCCGGCGAGCGTCCCGTCAGGGCTCCGAGCCGCTCGAGCGACGTCGCGATGTCCGCGAGCCGGCGCGGCTCGCTCACGAAGGTCGGGACACCGAGCCGTCGCACGGCGTCGACCGTCGCCGGCGGAAAGCCGCTGCCCCAGACGAGGACCAGGTCGGGTCGCGCGGCGCGGACGCGCTCCAGGTCGACGCTGTGCGCGCGCGCCACGCGCGGCAGGCCCTTGGCCGCCTCGGGGAAGTCAGCGAAGTCCGTGGTGCCGACGATCAGGTCGCCCGCACCGATGGCGAAGAGCTGTTCCGTCAGGTGTGGAGCGAGGCTGACGATGCGACGGGCGGGCTGGGCGAGCTCGACGGTGTGGCCTTCGTCGTCGATCACCGCGACCTGCGCGTGGGTCGCGCCGGCGGGCGCGAGCGCGAGCGCGAGGACCAGCGCGACAGCGCGCATCGCTACCTCGCGGCCGCTGGCAGCGCCGGTTCGGTGACGAAGCCGATCTTCGCGAGGCCGGCCTGCTGCGCGGTCGACAGCACGAACGCGATGCGCTCGTAGCGCGTCGCCTTGTCCGCGCGCAGGTGCACCTCGGGCAGCGTGGTGGTCTTCGCCGCTTCTGCCATGCGCGCGGCGAGTTCCGCGTCGGCGACGGGCTCGCCGTCCCAGTGGACCGCGCCGGCCGCGTCGATCGAGAGCCTGATGGTCGCGGGCGCCGGTTCGGACGCCGGTGCGGGGTCGTTCGGCAGGTCGAGCTTGATCGAGTAGGACAGCAGCGGCGCAGTGATGATGAAGATCACCAGCAGCACGAGCATCACGTCGACCAGCGGCGTGACGTTGATGTCGGCCATCGGCTGCGATGGCCCGCCTCGCTGCTCGAACCCGCCGAACGCCATCAGGGTGCCGTCGGCACGCGCGCGCCCACGGTGAGGAAGGCGTGCAGGTCGTGCGCGAACCCGTCGAGCTGGGACAGCACCACGCGGTTCACGCGGGTGAACGCGTTGAAGGCGAGCACGGCGGGAATGGCGACGACGAGGCCGAACGCGGTCATGATCAGCGCCTCGCCGACCGGTCCCGCGACCTTGTCGATCGCGATCTGGCCAGAGGACGCGATGTTGAGCAACGCGTGATAGATGCCCCACACCGTGCCGAAGAGGCCGACGAAGGGCGCCGTGCTGCCGATCGAGGCGAGCATGGTCAGTCCGGCCTCGAGCCGGCCCCCGGCTTCGTTGATGCGCTGGCGCAGCGCGCGCGTGATCAGCTCCGAGCGGTCCGTCTGCGACGCGAGCGTGCCGTCGGCCGCCCCGTGGACCGAGGCGCGCGCGCCGCCGCTGGCGACGGGCACGAAGATGTTCTCGCGATCGCGCGGCTTCAGGTCCGCGATCGCGGCGTCGATCGACGATGCGGACCAGAACTGCTCGAGCGCGCGCGATGCGCGGCGCACCCGCAGCCAGGCCCAGGTCTTCCAGAGGATCAGGAACCAGCTGGCGACCGACATCGCGAGCAGCACATACGCCGTCAGGCGGATGACCACATCGGCCTGCGACCAGAAGTGCAGCAGGCCCAGCGCTCCGTTTCCGGTCATCGGATGCCCAGGACGTCGAACATGTCGAACAGGCCGGGCTTGCGGCCGAGCAGGAAACGAGCGGCGCGCATGCTTCCCGTTGCGTACGTCATGCGGCTCGAAGCCCGATGCGTGATCTCGATGCGCTCGCCGGTGCCGGCGAACAGCACCGTGTGGTCGCCGACGATGTCGCCGCCGCGCACGGTGGCGAAGCCGATCGAGCCGGCCTTGCGCTCGCCGGTGTGGCCCTCGCGCGCGTAGACCGCGACGTCGGCGAGTCTCTCGCCGAGGGCGGTGGCGATCGTCTCCCCCATCTTCAGCGCGGTGCCCGAGGGCGCGTCGACCTTGTGCCGGTGATGGGCCTCGATGATCTCGATGTCATAGCCGCGGCTCATCATCTTCGCCGCCATTTCGAGCAGCTTGAAGGTCGCATTGACGCCGACGCTCATGTTCGGCGAGAAGACCACGCCGATCCTCTCGGAGGCGTGGCGGATCGCCGCCTTGCCGGCGTCGTCGAACCCGGTCGTGCCGATCACGATGCCGGTGCCGGCCGCGACGCAGGCGTCGAGGTGGGCCAGCGTCGCCTCGGGGCGCGTGAAGTCGATCAGCACGTCACACCCGGGCAGCGCGCGCAGGTCGGCCGTGACGGGCGTTCCGGTCGCTCGTCCGAGGAACTCGCCGCAGTCCCGGCCGATGTCCGGGCTGTCGGCGCGGTCGAAGGCGGCCGCGATGCTCGTGTCCGGCTCGGACAGCGCCGCTTCGATGAGCATCCGGCCCATCCGGCCGGACGCGCCTGCGATGGCAAGTTTCATGAGGGCGCGGCGAGCGCTACTCGCGGGTGGGTTGAGGAGTCTGGAGGTCGGGCGGAGGAGTCTGCTGGCGTGGCGCGGCCTTCGGCGGCTTCTTCGCATTCGGGCCGAGGATCATCGAGTCCGCGACCGTCTCCGACGGCATTTCGTCGGACACGAAGCGCTCGATCTTGTTGTCCTTGAAGAAGATGGTGAGGCGGCGGCTCTGGACCGGGCCCTTCAGCGGGTTCAGGTAGTACGGAAAGTCCCAGCGGTCCTTGTGGAAATCGCTGGTGAGCAGCGGCGTGCCGAGCATGAAGCGCACCTGCTCGCGCGACATCCCCTGGCGCAACTGGTCGACCATCTCCTGCGTGATGATGTTTCCCTGATGCACGTCGGGCCGATACGGTCCGAGGAACGTCGGCGCCCATCCCGTGACCGCGGACATGCTCGTTGCCAGGCTCGACGACGCGTCCGAAACGGACTGGCACCCAGCCAGCAGCGCCAGTCCGGCGAGCAGGGCGGCGGTGCGTCGAACGCGATGAAACATCGGCTGCGATCCCGGTCAGGCTCTCAATGACCGTATGATACCCATGCGGTTTCCCCGTCCGGCCCGCCCCTTCATTCCGCGCACGTCCCGAACCGATGTCCAGCCGCAATCCGCCAAGCTCCAGCGACCTGAAGAACATGGGTCTGAAGGCGACCCTGCCTCGCCTGAAGGTGCTGGAGATCTTCCAGCGCAGCTCGGCGCAGGGCAGCGG
>JBFZCF010000162.1:0-4257 GCA_041308065.1 Burkholderiales bacterium | reverse complement strand
GTCGGCCAGGGCGCAGCTGGCGACCACCGAACGTACCCGCCAGGCCAACGCCCAGCTCGTCAAGCAGAACTTCATCTCGCAGAACGCGTTCGACACCGCCGACAGCGCCTTCCAGGCGCAGCTCGCCGCCGTCGCCGCCGCGCGCGCGCAACTCGAGCAGACGCAGATCCTGATGGGCGACGCGGTCGTGCGCGCGCCGATCGCGGGCACGGTCGCCAAGCGCAACGTGCAGCCGGGCGAGAAGGTCGCCTTCGACACGCCGCTGCTCGCGATCGTCGACCTGTCGCAGCTCGAGGTGCAGGCGCAGGTGCCGGTATCGGACGTGGCCCAGCTGAAGACGGGCATGCCCGCGCAGGTGGAGATCGAGGGGATCGCCGGCCGCAAGTTCGCCGGGCGGGTGGAACGCATCAACCCGAGCACGGAGCCGGGCACGCGCACGATCAACATCTACGTGTCGCTGCCGAACGAGGACTCGCTGCTGCGCGCCGGCATGTTCGCGCGCGTCGCGCTCGTCACCTCGGCCGAGGCCGAGGTGCCCACGCTGCCGATCTCGGCGCTGCGCGTCGACAATGGAACGACGTTCGTGTGGACGCTCATCGACGGCAAGCTGGTCCGGCGCCTGGTCGATGTCGGGCGGCGCGACGAGCGCGCCCAGATCGTCGAGATCACGGGAGGCCTGACGGCCGCCGACACGGTCATCGCGACCAAGTTCGACAACCTGAAGGACGGCCTCGCTGCGAAGGTCATCGGCGGCATCGGCGCGGCGCGCATCGCGGGACAGGACACGCCGGCCTCCCCGCCGCGCGCCAACTAGGACCCGCGCCATGTGGATGACGCGCGTCTCGATCAACCATCCGGTGTTCGCGACCATGGTGATGGTCGCGCTGACCGTGCTGGGGCTGTTCGCCTACAACAAGCTCGGCGTCGAGCCGATGCCGGACATCAACCCGCCGACGGTATCGATCCGGGTCGCCTATCCCGGCGCGTCGCCGGAGCAGGTCGAGAACGACCTCACGAAGCCGATCGAGAACGCCGTCAATACCGTGGCCGGCGTCAAGCGGATCCTCTCGGCCTCGTACGAAGGCATCTCGTCCACGTGGGTCGAGTTCCGGCTCGACGTCGACACGACCCGCGTGACCCAGGAGATCCGCGACAAGCTCGCGCAGATCCGCGCCGGCTTCCCCCGCGACGCGAAGGATCCGATCGTGGAGCGCGGCGGCAGCGAGAACGACCAGCCGGTCGCGACCTACACGCTGGTCGGCACCAACAAGACGCAGCGCGAGCTGACGCTCGCCGCCGAGCAGATCGTGCAGAAGGGCTTCGAGCGCGTGAACGGCGTCGGCCGCGTCGCGCTCGGCGGCACGGTGACGCGGCAGATCCAGGTGCGGGTCGACCCGGCCAAGCTGACCGCCTACGGACTGACGGTCGACACGGTCGTGCAGGCGCTGCGCAACGCCAACGTGGCGGTGCCGGTGGGGACGATCTCGAACGCCACCGCGGAGGCGATCGTGCGGGTCGACGGCCGCCTGTCGGAGCCCGGGCAGTTCGACAGCATCATCGTCGCGCGCCGCAACGGCACGCCGATCCTGCTGTCGCAGGTGGCCGAGGTGCGCGATGCCGAGCGCGAGCGCCAGTCGCTGACCCGCGTGAACGGCCAGCCGGCGGTCGGCGTCTACATCTTCAAGACGCAGGACGCGAACATCGTCGAGGTCGGCCGGGCGCTGAAGGCCGCCGCGGTCGACATCGGCAAGCAGCTGCCGGCCGGCGCCGAGCTGAAGCTGCTGTGGGCGATGTCCGACTTCGTGCAGCAGTCGGTCGACAACGTCAAGCGCACGATCGTCGAGGGCGCGGCTCTGACGGTGCTGATCGTGTTCCTGTTCCTCGGGTCGTGGCGCAGCACGGTCATCACCGGGCTCACGCTGCCGATCGCAGTGATCGCGACCTTCATCGCCATCTACGCGCTCGGCTTCACGCTGAACTACATGACGCTGATGGCGCTGTCGCTGTGCATCGGCCTGCTGATCGACGACGCCATCGTCGTGCGCGAGAACATCGTGCGGCACATCCGCATGGGCAAGGACCACTACACCGCGGCGCGCGAAGGCACGGACGAGATCGGCCTCGCGGTGCTGGCGACGACCTTCTCGATCGTCGCCGTGTTCGTGCCGATCGCCTTCATGAGCGGGATCATCGGCAAGTTCTTCTACCCGTTCGGCATGACGGTGGTCGTCGCCGTGCTGGTGTCGTTGTTCGTCAGCTTCACGCTGGACCCGATGCTGTCGGCCGTGTGGCGCGACCCGCCCGACGGCGCGAAGAACGTGCGCGTGATCGGCCCGGTGCTGACGCGCTTCGACCAATTCGTCGACAAGCTGCACGCGGTCTACGACGCCCTTCTGCGCTGGGCGCTGGCGCACCGCAAGACGACGCTGGCCATCGCCACCGCGAGCTTCCTCGCCAGCATCCCGATCGCCGGCCTGGTCGGCACGGAGATGATGCCGGAGAGCGACGAGGGGTTCACCAGCGTGCGGCTCACCACGCCGGTCGGCTCGAGCCTCGAGTACACCGACGAGCGCGTGAAGCGCGTCGAGGAGGTGCTGCGCGAGTTCCCGGAGATCGAGACGCTCAACACCGGCATCGCGACCGACGGCGGCAAGAACACCGCACGCATCAACCTGAAGCTGGTTCCGCGCGCCGAACGAGAGCGCACGCAGAAGCAGGTCGAGCAGGCGATCCGCAAGCGGGTAGCCGGCATCCCGGGCGTCGACCTGCGCGTCGGATGGGGCGGCCCGATCTACGTCGCGCTGCTCGGCAACAACGACGCCGAGATGAACCGCGTGATGCTCGACGTCAAGGAGAAGGTCGCGAAGATCCAGGGCGTGACCGACATCGAGATCACGGTGAAGGAAGGCACGCCCGCGCTGTCGATCCGGCTGAAGCCGGAACTCGCGGCCGAGTACGGCATCACGCACATGCAGCTCGGCAGCACGCTGCGCGCGATGGTGGGCGGCGAGAACTCCGGGTACTGGCTCGCGCCCGACGGCCAGAACTACGAGGTGATCACGCAGCTGCCGCGCGCCAGCCGCACGGTGGTGGACGACATCGCCAACCTGAACATCTCGACCAGCCGTCTGCGGCCCGACGGCACGCCGGAGATCGTCCCGCTGCGCGCCGTCGCGACGATCGAGCCCACGTTCAACCCGGAGAACATCCGCCGCCAGGACCTGCAGCGCCGGGTCGCGATGTTCGCCAACGTGCAGGGCCGCCCGGCGGGCGACGCGGGCAAGGAAGTGCAGGCGCTGGTCAAGGGCTACGAGCTGCCGCCGGGGCTGCGGTTCGACGTCGGCGGCCAGATCCGGGAGCAGCAGGAGATCAACTCGGCGATCTTCGGTGCGCTCGCGCTCGCGGTGATCTTCATCTACATCGTGCTGGCATCGCAGTTCGGCAGCTTCATCCAGCCGGTGGCGATCATGGCGTCGCTGCCGCTGTCCATCGTCGGCGTGATGCTGGCGCTGCTGGTCACCGGAACCACGCTGAACATCTTCTCGATGATCGGCATCGTGTTCCTGATGGGCCTCGTGACGAAGAACGCCATCCTGCTGGTGGACTTCGCGAACAAGGGCCAGCGCGACGGACTGGCGCGCGACGAGGCGCTGCTCGCCGCCGGCCAGACGCGGCTGCGGCCGATCCTGATGACGACCGGCGCAATGATCTTCGGCATGCTGCCGCTTGCCATCGGCCTGGGCGAAGGCGCCGAGCAGCAGGCGCCGATGGGCCGCGCGATCATCGGCGGCGTCATCACCTCGACGCTGCTGACGCTGGTCGTCGTGCCGGTGATCTACACGTACCTCGACGCGTTCGAGCGGCGCATCAAGCGCAGGCGGCACGGCGCGACGGTGCTGTCGCACCAGCCCGCCGACAAGGCCTGAGCGCCTCGCCCCGGGGCAAGGCGCTCTGCCGACGATCGCGGGTCGATTGCCACGGGCAGGCGGCGGCGAAGGCTGCCCCCGGGTCGGCTAACCTAGGCCGATGGCACGTCCCCTGTTCTCCATCGATCCCGGCCCGACCACCCTGCGGTGGGGCTGGTTCCTGTGGGTCACCTGGGCTGTCATCGGCACGGGCCTGCTGGGCGAGGATCGCGAAGGCAGCGGCTTTGCGCTCGGGCTGGTGCTGTCCGCGCCGTTCTGGGCGCTCTGGCTGCTGTGGCCGTGCTACCGCGGCTGGGCGTTCTGGACGCGTTTCCGCGAGCGCGATGGCCCT
>JBFZCF010000161.1:0-4385 GCA_041308065.1 Burkholderiales bacterium | reverse complement strand
GGCCGGCCGCGCGCTCGGCGAGGCGATCGGCGCGCCCGGGCTGGCGACGCCGGTGTTCGCGAGCGCGCGCGAGGCGCTGGCCGCCGGCTGCGACGTCTTCGTCGAGTACACGAAGCCCGACACCGCGAAGGCCAACATCCTCGCTGCGCTCGACGCCGGCGCGCACGTGGTCGTCGGCACCTCGGGACTCGGCGACGCCGACTACGCGGAGATCGACGCGCGCGCGAGGCAGTGCCGGCGTGGCGTGCTGGCGTGCGGCAACTTCGCGATCACCGCCGTGCTGCTGCAGAAGTTCGCCGAGATGGCGGCGCGCTACCTCGACCACTTCGAGATCATCGACTACGCGCACGAGGACAAGGTCGACGCGCCGTCCGGCACGGCGCGCGAGCTGGCGCACCGCATCGGCGCCGTCCGCGCGCCCTCCATCGGCGTGCCGCTCGATGCGATGCGCGGGCCGCGCGAAGCGCGCGGCGCCGAACTGAACGGCGTGCGCGTCCACTCGCTGCGACTGCCCGGTTACGTGATCGCGGTCGAGGCGATCTTCGGAGCCCCCGGCCAGCGGCTGCACCTGAAGCACGAGGCGAGTTCGAGCGCCGAGCCGTATGTCGACGGCGCGCTGCTCGCGATCCGCAAGGTCGGCGGCCTGCTTGGCGTGCATCGCGGACTCGATGCGGTGATGGACACGTAGCGGTGCAGCCGACCGAGCGCTTCAGCGACCGCGCCGCGGTGTACACGCGCGGCCGGCCGACCTATCCGGACGCGATCGTCGCGCACCTGCGCGCGGCGGGCGCGCTGCCCGAAGGCGCCGTGGTGGTCGACCTCGGCGTCGGCACCGGCCTGTCCTCGGAACCCTTCCTGCGGGCGGGCTGCAGCGTGATCGGCGTGGAGCCGAATGCGCCGATGCGCGCCGTCGGCGATGAGCGGCTGGCGCGGTACGGGCGCTACCGCAGCGTCGGCGGCAGCGCCGAGGAGACGACGCTTGCCCCGGGCTGCGCGCACCTCGTGATCGCCGGCCAGGCCTTCCACTGGTTCGATCCGGCGCACGCCGGCGCGGAAGCGCGCCGCATCCTCGCGCCCGGCGGCTGGGCCGCGCTGATCTGGAACGATCGGCCGGCGACCGGCACGGCCTTCCTCGAAGGCTACGAGGCGCTGCTGAGGACGTACGGCATCGACTACGAGAAGGTGTCGCACCGCCACGTCGACGCGGACGCGATCGACCGGTTCTTCGCGCCCGCGCAGCCGGCCGTCGCGCACTTCGACAATCCGCGCTCGCTCGACCGCGACGAACTGGCCGCGCTGGTCGGGTCCGCGTCGTACATGCCGCCGCCCGGCCATCCGCGCCACGCCGGGATGTCGGCGGCGCTGCAACGCCTGTTCGACGAGCACGCGGTGGACGGCCGCGTGGCGATGCATTACCGCACACGAGTGCATTTCGGGCCGCTGGCCTGACTCAACCGAGGTCTCCATGCCGAATCCCATCGACTTCCACTTCGACTTCTCTTCGCCCTACTCCTTCCTCGCCTCCGAGCAGATCGAGCCGCTCGCGGCGCGCCACGGACGCACGGTCGTCTTCCAGCCGATCCTGCTCGGGGTCGTGTTCAAGGCCTCGGGCAGCGCGCCGCTGACAGAGCAGTACGGGCCCAAGGCGAAGTACTCGGTGCACGACTTCGAGCGTTCCGCGCGCTTCGCCGGCGTCCGCTACCGCCAGCCGTCGAAGTTCCCGATCGGCGCCGTGGCCGCTAGCCGCGCGGTGCTGTGGCTGCAGCAGCACCAGCCCGACCGGGCGAATCCCTTCGTGCACGCCGTGTTCCGCGCCTTCTTCCAGGACGATCGGGATATCTCCGATGCAGCCGTCGTCGCGCAGATTGCGCAGTCGCTCGGCATCGATAGCGCGGCGCTGATGGAAGGCGCGCAGGCGCCGGCGATCAAGGACGCGTTGCGCAAGCGGGTGGAGGACGCAGTCGCGCTCGGCGTTTTCGGCGCGCCGACGATCGTCGTCGACGGCGAAGTGTTCTGGGGCAACGACCGGCTGCCGCAGATCGAACGCTGGCTGGCGAGCGGACCGTTCTAGAGCCTGTTGACGCCGGGCTCGCGCATGCGCCGGGCCTCGGCGGGCCTAGGCGGCGGAACGCTCCGGCGCCTGCGCCGGCGGTTCCCGGCGATGATCGAGCGCGGCGCGGATCCTGATCGGGTCCGACTCGCGCAGCACGCGGGCGGCCAGCCGTGTCGCGTCTTTCGTCGAAAGTCCAAACAACTGCTCCTTGACCGGCAGGATCTGCGACGGGTGCATCGAGAACTGCCGCAGCCCCATGCCGAGCAGCAGTTCGGTCATCTCCAGCTCGCCCGCGAGTTCCCCACAGACGGCGACCGGGACGCCCGCGCGCGCCCCGCCCTTGATCGTGTTCGAGATCAGGTGGAGCACGGCCGGATGCAGGTGGTCGTAGAGATGGGCGACGCTCGAGTCCGCCCGGTCGATCGCCAGCGTGTACTGGATCAGGTCGTTGGTGCCGATCGACAGGAACTTCAGCTTCTCGACGAACTGGGTCACCGACAAGGCCGCCGCCGGCACCTCGATCATGCCGCCGACCAGCACGCGGCCGTCGTACTTCTGCCTGCGCTCTTTCAGCTGCTCCTTCGCGCGTGCGACGAACGCGAGCGCCTGCTCGATCTCGTGCGCGTGGGCCAGCATCGGCACGAGGATGCGGACGGTGCCGACTTCGGAAGCGCGCAGGATCGCCCGCAGCTGGGTCAGGAACAGTTCCGGATACGCGAGGCAGTAGCGGATCGCGCGCAATCCGAGCGCCGGATTGGATTCGGGGCGCGGCGCGCCGCGTCCCATCCCGAGGCTCTCGCGCGCGGCCGCGGTCAGGACCTTGTCGGCGCCGATGTCCAGCGTCCGGATCACGACCGGCTTGCCCTTCATCGCGCGGGCGACCCTGGAGTACGCCTCGTACTGCTCGTCCTCCGACGGCAGTTCGTTGCGGTCCATGAAGAGGAACTCGGAGCGGAACAGGCCGATGCCGTCGGCGCCGGCCTCGAGCGCGTCGCGCGCGTCCTGCGGCAGCTCGATGTTCGCCAGCAGCTCGACGGCGTTGCCGTCGCTGGTGCGCGCGAGCCGTCCCTTCAGCTTGCGCAGCTGCGCGCGCTGCTCGCTCTGTTCTTGGACGCGGCGGTGGAAGTCCGCGATCTCTTCGGGGCTCGGGTTGACGATGACGACGTCCGCGTCGGCGTCGATGACGACGAGGTCGCCCTCCTCGATCAGCTTGCGCGCGTTGTCGGCGCCCACCAGGGCAGGCAGCCCGAGGCTGCGCGCGAGGATCGCGGTGTGCGAGGTGGGACCGCCAAGTTCGGTCACGAACCCCGCGAGATCGACGTCGGCCCGGTCCTTCAGGTGCAGCATGTCGGCTGGCGCAAGGTCCTGCGCGACGAGGACGATCCGCTCGCCTGGCGCCAGCTTGCGCGGCAGCGCCATCGTCGTCGGCCGGCCCTGCGCCAGCGCGGCCAGCACGCGCTCCACCACGTGGCGGACATCAGTGGAGCGCTCGCGCAGGTATTCGTCGTCGATGGCCTGGAACTGCCGGCACACCTCCTCGAGCTGGATGGTCAGGGCCCACTCGGCGTTGATCAGCCGGGTGCGGATCAGGTCGCGCGGCGCCTCGGCGAGCAGCGCGTCGTCGAGGATCATGCGGTGCAGGTCGAGGAACGCGGCCACCTCGGACGGCGCGCCCGCCGCGATGCTCGACTTCAGGTGATCGAGTTCGTTGCGGACCGCGTTGAATCCGGTCGTCAGGCGGCCGATCTCGTGGACGACGTCGCGCCGCTCGATGGTGAACTGCCGGACGTCGAGCTCGGACCTCGCGAGCAGGTGCGCGCGGCCGATCGCGATCCCGCGCGTCACGCCGCTGCCCGTCAGAGAATTCCTGCGCCCCTCCGCCATGCTCTCCACCTGCGGCCGACTCGCGGCCCGCGCCCGCCGCTGCTACTCGTGCTCCCCGAAGCGGGAGGCGATCAGCGCGCCGATCGCCTCCATCGCCTGCTCTTCGTCCGGGCCCTCCGCATCGACGGTGACCGTCGAGCCCGGCCCCGCGGCGAGCATCATCACGCCCATGATCGACTTGGCATTCACGCGCCGTCCGTTCTTCGCGATGTAGACCTCGCTCGTGAACTTCCCGGCAACCTGGGTGAGCTGCGCGGACGGGCGCGCGTGCAATCCAAGCCTATTGCTGATCCTGAATTCTCTGCTGATCATCCCCGGCCCGCTTGTTCGCCTGGTTCTGGACCGCCGTGCTGCCCCCGACCTGCACGATGCCCTGCTCCCCGCCCGCCATCGCCTTCGCGACGAGCTCCGCCAGCGGGCCCGCACGGTAACAGACGGCGCGCAGCAG
>JBFZCF010000160.1:0-4403 GCA_041308065.1 Burkholderiales bacterium | reverse complement strand
TCCTTCCCCCGAAGGAGGACAGACATGCGCGCCGCCTGCGCTGAGATCGCGCCGCCGCAGACAAGGAAGCTGCGGCCGATGACGGGCAACGAGGCCATCGCGCGCGGTGCGTGGGAGGCCGGAGTCAAGGTCGCGGCGGCCTATCCCGGCACGCCGAGCACCGAGATCCTCGAGTCGCTGGCGACGTTCCCGGCGACAGACGTGCACGCGCAGTGGTCGACCAACGAGAAGGTGGCGCTGGACGTGGCCATCGGCGCGTCGTTCGCGGGTGCCCGCGCGCTGGCCGCGATGAAGCACGTCGGGCTGAACGTCGCCGCCGACTCGCTGATGTCGCAGACCTACATCGGCGTCAACGGCGGGCTGGTCATCGTCGTCGCCGACGACCCCGGAATCCACAGTTCGCAGAACGAGCAGGACACGCGCTTCTACGGCCAGTTCGCGCAGGTCCCGGTGCTCGAGCCGAGCGATGCGCAGGAAGCGCTGGAGTTCACGCGCCTCGCGTTCGACCTGTCGGAGCGCTTCGACACTCCGGTCATCGTGCGCACGACCACCCGCCTGTCGCACACGCGCAGCACCGTCGAACTCGGCGCGCGACGCGAGGTTGCCGTCCGGGGCTTCGTCGACGACCGCGCGAAGAACGTGATGATCCCGGTGAACGCGCGGCCCCGCCACGTGGCGCTGATCGAGCGCGAACGGCGGCTCGCGGAGTTCCTGCGCGACGCGCCGCTGAACCGGATCGAGATGCGCGACCCGGCGCTGGGCATCATCACCGCTGGCACGTGCTACCCGTACGTGCGCGAAGTGCTGCCGACCGCGAGCGTGCTGAAGCTCGGCGCGTCGTGGCCGCTCGCCGCCGACCTGCTGCGCGGCTTCTGCGCGTCCGTGCAGCGCGTCATCGTCGTCGAGGAACTCGAGCCGCTGATCGAGCGCGAACTGCAGTCGCTGGGCCTCGCCGTCGCCGGCAAGACGGCCGCGGGCGGCGCGCTCTTTCCGCGCACCGGCGAGTTCTCCCCCGAGGTCGTGCGCGCGGGCTTCGAGAAAGCCGGCGTCGTGCCGGCGCGCGCGCCGCGGGCGGCCCCGTGGATCCCGCAGCCGGTGGTGCGACCGCCGGTGCTGTGCGCGGGTTGCCCGCACACGTCGATGTTCATGGCGGTGCGCGCCACGGGCGCGCGCGTGGCGGGCGACATCGGCTGCTACACGCTCGGCGCGCTCGACCCGCTGCGCGGCCTCGACACCAGCGTCGCGATGGGCTGCTCGATCGGCGTGGCGGCCGGCATGGCCCGGGCCGGCGAGAGCCGGCCGGTGCTGGCGACGATCGGCGACTCGACCTTCCTGCACGCAGGCCTGCCGGCGCTGATCGACGCGGTCTACAACGGCGCCGACATCACGGTGCTGCTGCTCGACAACCACACGACCGCGATGACCGGCGGCCAGGACCACGCCGGCACGGGCCGGACGCTGCGCGGCGAGCCCGCGCCACGCGTCGACTTCGAGGCGCTGGTGCGCGCCGCCGGCGTCACGTGGGTGCGCAAGGTCGACTCCTACGACCTCGCGGTCGTCCACCAGACGCTGCGCGAGGCGATCGCCCACCGCGGCGTGTCCGTGGTGATATCGGACCGGCCCTGCGTGATCGACCCGGTGCGGATCAAGGGACCGGCGCTGCAGGTCGTGGAGCCGCAGTGCAACGCCTGCCAGTCGTGCATGAACCTCGGCTGCCCGGCGCTGACCTGGTCGGAGGCGACCTTCGAGGGCCGCCACAAGGTGAAGATCGATGCGTCGCTGTGCATCGGCTGCTCGTTGTGCGCGCAGGTGTGCACGGCCGACTGCATCCGCGCCCCGGAAGCGCCGCAGCAATGACGCATTCGGCCGCGCCGACGGCCCGGGGCGCGCTGAGCGCGGACGGAAGCGATACGCCGGTGAACGTGCTGATCGTCGGCGTCGGCGGCCAGGGCGTGATCCTCGTATCCAAGGTGCTCGCGTGGCTGGCCCAGCAGCGCGGCTACCAGGTCAAGCAGAGCGAGGTGCACGGCATGGCCAAGCGCGGCGGCTCGGTGTTCAGCCACGTGCGCTACGGCCGCGAGGTGTGGTCGCCCACGATCGCGCGCGGCGAGGTCGACCTGCTGATCGCCCTCGAGTGGGCCGAGGCGCTGCGCTGGCTGCCGTGGCTGAAGGCCGGCAGCGGGATGCTCGTGTGCGACACGCGCCGCATCGTGCCGCCGTTCTCCTGCCTGAACCGCCGGCCCGGCGCGGCGCTGCGCTACTCGCGCGAGACGCCGGCCGAGGTGCAGGAGCACGTCGCCGAGGGACACGCGATCGACGCCACGGCCATCGCCGAGGCACTCGGCAACGAGCGCGCCTCCAACGTGGTGCTGCTCGGCGCCGTGTCCACGGCGCTGGAGTTCACCGACGAGGAGTGGGAAGCCGGGCTCGCCGAGTTCGTCCCGCCGAAGACGCTGGTCGTGAACGTGGAGGCGCTGCGCCGCGGACGCGATTGGATCGAGCGCGCGCGCCGCGGCGAAGCGACCGCCGGCGCGCCGGTGGCGACGGCCACGGCGGAGACGGACACCGAGGTGCGGCTCGAGATCACGCGCGCGTGGTGCAAGAGCTGCGACATCTGCGTCAAGCTCTGTCCGGAACGCTGCCTGCGCCTCGACGACGACCGGATCGTCGAACTGACCGATCCCGCCAGGTGCACCGGCTGCCGCTTGTGCGAGTGGCTGTGTCCCGACTTCGCGATCCGGGTTCATCTCGGACCGCGCCACGGGTCCGCCACCGGCGAAGCCGCCGGTGCCGCCGCGGGAGCGCGCTCGTGAACGCGCCGGAAGCCGGCGTGGTCCGCGATCGCGTGGCGCCGCCGCGCCTGCTGTCGGGCAACCACGCGGCCGCGCTCGGCGCGCTGGCGGCCGGGTGCCGCTTCTTCGCCGGCTACCCGATCACGCCGTCGTCGGAAGTGGCCGAGCGCATGGCGCGGCTGCTGCCACCGGTCGGCGGAGTCTTCGTGCAGATGGAAGACGAGATCGCGTCGATGGCGGCCGTGATCGGCGCCTCGATGGGCGGCGTGAAGGCGATGACCGCGACCAGCGGCCCGGGCTTCTCGCTGAAGCTGGAGAACCTGGGCTACGCCGCCGCCGCGGAGATCCCGTGCGTGATCGTCGACGTGATGCGCGGCGGCCCGTCGACCGGCATGCCGACGCGTCCCGCGCAGGGCGACCTGATGCAGTCGCGCTGGGGCAGCCACGGCGACTATCCGGTCATCGTGGTCACGCCCGCGTCGGTGCGCGAAGTGCACGACGAGACGGTGCGCGCGTTCGCGCTCGCCGAGTCGCTGCGCACGCCGGTCGTCGTGCTGTACGACCAGGCGATCGCGCAGCTGACCGAGACCGTCGAGTTGCCAACCGCCGACGCCATCCGTCCCGTCGAGCGGCGCTGGGCCGCGGGCGCGCCCGGCGACTACCAGCCGTACGCGGCGGGCGACGACCAGGTACCGCCGATGGCGCGGCCCGGCGACGGCTACCGCACGCACACCACCGGGCTCACGCACGCCGAGAGCGGATTCCCGACGCAGGCCCCGGCGGTCGTCGAGCGCAACCAGGCGCGCCTGCTCACGAAGCTGCAGAGGAACCGGGCGCGCATCGAGTCGTTCGAGGGCGAGCGCACCGGCGATGCCGAGGTGCTGGTCGTGGCCATCGGCATCAGCGCGCGCGCCGCGAAGCGCGCCGTGACGGCTGCGCGCGCACAGGGCATTGCCGCGGGCCTGTTCCGCCCGATCACCCTGTGGCCGTTCCCGGAAGACGCGCTGCGGGCGGCGGCCGCCGGCGCGCGTGCGGTGCTCGTGCCGGAACTGAACGCCGGGCAGCTCGTGCTCGAAGTCGAGCGCGTGCTGCGCGGCCATCGCGTGGTCGGCCTGAACCGCTACGACGGCGAGCCCATCGCGCCGGCGCAGATCGAGGCGCGCATCGGGCAGCTGGCGCGGGAGGCCAAATGACGTTCGACACCGCCGCGGACTTCGACGTCCGCCGGTACCTGCGGCCGGAACGCATGCCGCACCACCTGTGCCCCGGCTGCGGGCACGGCATCGCGCTGCGCGCGCTGCTGTGGGCGATCGACGACGAGGGCATCGACCAGGACCGGCTCGCGGTGGTTTCCGGCATCGGCTGCGCGGGGCGGCTGTCCGCGAACATCGACGCCAACACCTTTCACGTCACGCACGGGCGGCCGCTCGCGTTCGCCACCGGGCTCGCACTGGCGCGACCCGACCTGCAGGTGGTCGTCATCACCGGCGACGGCGACTGCCTCGCGATCGGCGGCAATCACCTGATCCACGCGTGCCGCCGCAACCTGAAGCTGACGTGCCTGATGCTGAACAACGAGACCTACGGCATGACCGGCGGGCAGGTGTCGCC
>JBFZCF010000159.1:0-4457 GCA_041308065.1 Burkholderiales bacterium | reverse complement strand
GAGATGCACGGCGACGGCACGGGCGACTGCGTTGCCTCGGGCGGGAGGGTGGAAGCGGGTTGCGTCAGCATGCGCGGATTTTCGCACGCGACTCGCGCGCTTCCGGTCAAGGGCATGTGCGTACGCCGGTCGGTCAGGCGCGCCCGGCGGCGGGCTGCGCCTGGTCGGCACTTGCCTGGCTCAGCCCGCCTCGACCAGCGTCAGCGGCCGGTCTACCGCGAGGTGGAAGCGGCCGCGCCCGGTCTTCTCGATGCGGATCTCGGTCCCGCGTTCGCCGAGCCGGCGCACCAGCAGGATCAGGCGCGCCTCCAGGTTGTCCGTGATGTCGGGCAGGCGGATGCGCGGGTCGAGGCGCAACTCGCGGTTGGTGAAGTCGGTGCGGCCCTTGTCGATGAAGTCCGCGACCAGCGTGCGGAAGATCGCGCCCGCGACGCCCTTGATGAGGTAGTCGTCGCCGATGAAGACGCTGTCGTCGGCGCGGTAGTGCCGCACTTCGAGTGGCTTGCCGCGCGGCCTTGGCGGCCGTGACGTGGCGCCGCCCGGCTCGTCGCCGCCCTCGGCCGCCTGCTGCAGCGTCGCGATCGTCATGCCGAGTTGCGACGCGACCGCGACGAGCGCGTCCTCGTCCTCCCAGTGGAAGCGGCCGTCCTCGGGGCTCTCGACGAACACGACGCCCACCGTGCGTCCGCCGACGAGCATGGGCGCCGCGAGCTGGCTGCCGGGCTTCGCCAGGCCCGGAAGCGGGATCTTGGTCTCAAGCAGGGCCGCGAGGCCGTCGTTCTCCGCGCTCTTGCGCAGCGCCAGGCTGTACGTGTACTCGCTCGTGCCGTGCGTGATGCGGATCGGCGTGCGCTCGCGCGCCGCGATGCCGATCAGGCCCTGTCCGTTCGGTATCTCCGAGCCCACGCCCGAGGCCGGGTAGCCGCGGCTCGCCACCGTGAACAGCCGGTCGTGTGCGGCATCGGTCAGCAGCACCATCGCGTGCGTGATCGCCATGTCGGTGGCGAGCACCGCGAGCACGTCATCGAGCAGCGTGCGAAGGTCGGTCGCGGTCGACAGCAGGCTCGCCACGTGGCGCAGGGCGCCGAGCAGGTTGCAGCGGGGCGGCGGCGGAGCCAGTTCGGAGCCCGGCAACTGATCGATCCGCACGACCTCGTAGACGTCGGAGCCCTGCAGCCTGAACACGCCGCTCATCCCGGTGTGCGAGGCGATGCCCGCGAGGTTCGCCTTCATCCGCTCGAACAGCGGTCCGCTCGACTCGGTGCGCAGGTAGCGTAGCGACAGCACGTAGCGACGCGCGGTCCGCGGGTCGATCACGTAGACCACGGCGTGGGGGTTGGCGAGGATGTTCTCGCGCGTCTTGTTGAAGAACTGGAACGACAGCGCGACGTGCGCGCGGTCGATGAAGTGCACCTGCGACACGTAGGTGACGTTCGGCGTGCCGTCGCGCGCACACGTCGCGAGCACGCTGGGGATCACGCCCTCGAGGCAACTGCGGATGTCCTCGAGCGACTGCGCGTTCACTGGATGGCTGCTGCGCGCTGCGCGCTCCGGGAAGAGTGCTTCGGAGAAGCCATGCGCGACCTCGCGCGGCGTGCGAGCGCGTCGGCCGCTCACGGCTTGACCTCGCTCAGCGCGGCGCCGGCGCGCGGCCCCGGGGTCTGGCCGAAGGCGGCTGAAGGCGCGAAGCGCGCGGCGACCACCTGCTGCGGCGTGCACTCGCCCATCTTCCGGATCAGCGGCTCGGGGTAGCCCAGCGGGCAGATCTCGATCACGAGGTCGTCGGCGTAGGCGCTGATGACCGGCCAGTCGCCCTCTTCCAGCGGCGTGATGCGCACGCCGTTGCCCTTCACCTGCAGCGACCGGTGCGTGCTCGGCTCGGTGAACACGACGGCCGCCTGCGCCGTGGCCCTCAGGTCCGCGAGCACGCGCTCGGCGTGGCGCGGGACGAAGATGGCGAACTCGCGGGCGTCGGCGCTGATGCGATAGCCGAGCGCGCGGGTCACGGACGGGATGCAGTGCTCGCTGCGCGACGCGATCGACACCGCGACGCGGCGGCCGTCGAGGAAAGCGATGACGTCACGATCGATCAAGCGGAGCCTCCCTGACCAACGCTTCGACGCCGGACCGTGCCGCGGGAGCCTGCTGCGGAGGCGCGGCCCGGTGGAGCGGCGATTCTAGAGGCGGACGGCGTCCTCTAACATGGGCGGCATGCGGCATCTCCCCAACCTGATCACCGCGCTGCGCTTCCTGCTGATCCCGGTGCTCGTGCTGCTGCTGGTCGAGCAGCGCTTCGTGGCCGCCTTCGCCGTGTTCGTCGTGTCCGCGATAAGTGATCTTGCGGATGGCTTGATCGCCCGGCACTGGAACTTCCGCACGCGCCTCGGCGCCATCGCCGATCCTCTGGCGGACAAGCTGACGATGCTGGCCGTCACGATCGTGCTCGCATCGCAGGCGCTGGTCCCGCTCTGGCTCGCGACCGCGATCGTGGCGCGCGACCTGGTCATCGTCGCCGGCGCGGTGGCGTTCCACTTCATCATCGGCCGCGTCGAGATGGCGCCGAGCTGGCTGTCGAAGTTCAACACCGTGCTCGAGTTCGGCGTCCTCTCGGCCCTGCTGGCGGATGCCGCGCGGTTGATCGAGGTCACCGCCTACTTGCCCCCGCTGTTCGTCCTCGTGACCGCGACCATCGTCGGCTCCGGGATCCACTATGTCTGGACCTGGGGCCGCCGTGCCCTGCGGTCCCGGCGCGGAGCGGCCGCGGCAGGGCCACGTTGAACCCGACGTCCCGCGTGCCGCTCGACGCCAGCGCGTACGCGCTGATGGTCGGCTGCTGCCTGCTGTGGGGCCTGCAGCAGGTGGCGGTGAAGGTCGCGCTGCCCGACGTGTCGCCGGTGATGCAGGGCGGGATCCGCTCCATCGTGGCGACGGCGCTTCTGCTCGCGTGGGCGCGCGCGCGGTCGATGCCGCTGTTCGAGCGCGACGGCACGCTCGGCCCCGGCCTCGTCGCGGGCCTGCTGTTCGCCGCCGAGTTCTTCTTCATCTACTTCGGCCTGCCCCACACGACCGCCTCGCGCATGGTCGTGTTCCTGTACCTCGCGCCGTGCCTCACCGCGCTCGGACTGGCGCTGTTCGTGCCGGGGGAGCGCCTGTCGGCCGTGCAGTGGACCGGCACGCTGGTCGCGTTCGGCGGCATCGTCGTCGCCTTCGCCGACGGGCTGCTCGGCGGCGGGACGGGAACGGTCCTGGGCGACTTGTGCGGCATCGCGGCGGCGGTGTTCTGGGCGTCGACGACGGTCGTGATCCGCGCGACGCGGCTGGCGCAGGCGTCGGCGACCAAGACCCTCGGTTACCAGCTCGGCCTGTCCGCTCTGTTGCTGCCGCTGATCTCGCTCGTGCTCGGCGAACCCGGCATCGTGCGGCTGACGCCGCTGGCGGTCGGCAGCCTCGTCTACCAGGGCGTGATCGTCGCCTTCGCCAGCTACCTGATCTGGTTCTGGCTGCTGACCCGCTATCTCGCGGGCCGGCTCGCGGTGTTCGGCTTCCTGACGCCGCTGGCCGGTGTCGCGTTCGGCGTGATGCTGCTCGGGGAGCGCGTGTCGCCGGTGTTCGGGGTCGGCGCGGTGCTTGTCGGGGCGGGGATCGTGCTGGTCAACGCGCCGCGGGTGAAGGCGTAGCGCCCGCCGGCCGGACGTCGGCCGCGACCATGGCTTCGATCTGACTTTCGACGATCGGCCAGAACGGGTTGCTGCGCACGCGGGTCAGCGAACCGAGCGACACCGTCAGCGCGCCCGACTCGCCCCGCAGCAGCAGCGAGCCGAGGCTCGGCAGGCCGTCCCGGCCACTGCCGGGCCGGATGCCGTAGACCGGGTCGTCCGGCGGGAAGGGCAAGGCGACGTGGCCAAGCGAAACCACATCGGTAGGCCAGGCCAGCCCGGTCTGAACCGTTTCAACGGGCTGGCCCGGCGCCAGCCGGTACAGCGCGATGTCGAGCGTCGCGGGCGACGCGTTCGACACCAGTTCGAGGGTGTACCGCCGCTCGCCGCGCGCCACGCGTTCGATCAGTGCGCGCGCGCCCGGCCGTTGCACGCTGGCCAGCCTGACGCTTCGATTCACGTCGAACATCACGAGGCGGTGCTGCGCGCCGCTCAGCCGCGCGTACAGCACGTCGACCGTCGGCGCGGAGCCGACGGTGGAGACGACGACGGACTGCCAAGTGACGACCGGCGGCATCGAGCCGATGCGGCCGTCCGCCGCGGCCGCCTTGAGCTCGGCCTGCAGTGCGTTCGTCGCGCGGTTCACCTGCCTTGATGCATTCACCGGAAACGAGTTGAACTTGTACGGGTCGTACTCCGCGACCACTTCCTGCCAGCGCACCTTTTCGAGCACCGGGACGGGGATGATCGAGAAGAAGTCGATCACGTTGGCCAGCGCCGCCGCCGGCGTCAGCTGGATCA
>JBFZCF010000158.1:0-4478 GCA_041308065.1 Burkholderiales bacterium | reverse complement strand
GCCAACCCGGTGATCGTGGTCGACGAGATCGACAAGGCCGGTGGCGACGCGCAGTACGACCCGCTCGGAAGCCTCTACACGTTGCTCGAGCACGACACGGCGGCCGAGTTCATCGACGAGTTCGCCGAGGTGCCGATCGACGCCTCCGACGTCGTCTGGATTGCGACCGCCAACGAAGCGCGATCGATCCCGGAGCCGATCCTGAACCGGATGAACGTCTACGCGATCGAGGCCCCGGACGAGGAGGGCGCGCGCCGTATCGCCCGCAGCATCCACGCCGAGTTGCGCAACGAGCACGCGTGGGGCCGCGCGTTCCCCGAGGAACTCGGCGGCGAGAGCCTGGAGCGGCTCGGTCGCATGAAGCCGCGCGAGATGCGCCGCATGATGCTGTCGGCCTTCGGCAACGCGAAGCTCGCCGGACGCGACGAAGTGCTGCCCGAGGACATCACCGACGACCGCGCGGCGAAGAGGCCCCGGATCGGCTTCTGAGAGGGCGCGCCTGCCCGAGCGTGGTGCGGATCCGCACCTTGCCGCGGCGCTACTTGCCGATCGGGCGCCGGGTCGCTTCTTCAGCGGCCACGCGCTTGTACACCGGCCCCCAGATCGGGTGGCCGACCTCCGCATCCGTCAGCCGGAAACCCGGGTCCGCCGCGAAGGCCGCGCGGAAGGCGGTTTCGCACTCTGCCGGCCGGCTGTAGGCGCAGGCGATGAACGCCAGGTGCTTGTGCGCCATCGCGATGTCGTGCTGGTCGCCGAGCCCGTCGGCGAGCGCGCGCCGGAACATCGTCTCGGCGCGCTCGTGCTGCCCGTCTTCGTACAGGCGCATCGCGTTCAGGAAGGCGCGCTCGGCCGGCTGCTCATAGAGCCGGGCGATGCTCACCGTGGGGGCGGGAGCAGGCGCAGGGGGAGGGGTCGCGCAAGCCGCGGCAAGCGTCGCGGCCGCGCAAGCCAGGATGACTCGGATTCGCGCCATGCCGCGAGACTACTGGAAACCAACCCGGAAGCTGCGCTCGAAACGGAGGTGGAAACCGTGCCTCGAACGGCTGGAGTCGGCGCGCGGCCGCTGCCGCATGGGCCGCAGCCGCCGCTGCCGGCGTCGCGCGGGACGGCTAGAAGCGGTGCTGCAGGTGGAGCTTCTCGCCGGGCTTCAACTCGACCTGGGCGACGAACGGTTCGAACGAACCATTGCGGATCTCGATGGTGTGCAGCCCGGGCGGCAACGTGATCTGGGTCAGCGGTGGCGACACGCCCTGGACGGTGCCATTGACCACGACCTCACCCCACGGCGCGACGGCGACCGTCACCGTGCCGTCGTCGAGCTTGACCGGATCGGCCCGCTTGCGCGCGGCGGCCTTGCCGTCCGCCTTCATTGCGTCGGCAGTGCTCGTCGCGGGCACGGCGGGCGCCGCCTCGACTGCCGGCGGCGGTGGTGTCATCGGGGGGATGATCGGAACCGGCGCGGCCATGTCAGGTGCGGCCGGTGCCGGCCCGCGGTGCGGCGTGAACAACGCGACTCCGCCGATGCCCAGCACCGCGAGCAACGCGATGCCGAAGAACATCGGGCCGCGCGCCGGCCGCGATGCCGTCACGGGCCGTGTCGGCAGGGCCTTGGCCGTCGAATCGACCGATGCGGGGCGCGAGCCGTCGACGAACTCGGCCAGCGCGTTGCGCAACTCGGACGCCTTCTGGTAGCGGTCGGCCGGGTTCGGGGACATCGCCCTGCGGACGATCTGCGCGAGCGCCGGCGGCGTGTCGGGCCGGATCTTCTCCACCGGCTTCGGCCCGGCGTCCATGACGCGGTCGAGCGTCTCGTCGACGGTGCGGCCGTCGAAGGCTCGCCTGCCTGCGAGCAGTTCGTAGAGGATCGTGCCGAGCGAGAAGATGTCGCTGCGGGCGTCGAGCGAGTCGCCCCTGGCCTGCTCCGGCGACATGTAGTTCGGCGTGCCGACCAGTTGCCGGGTGCCCTTCGGCATCGGCTCGGCCACCGGCGCGAGCGCCGTGCCGAAGTCCAGCAGCTTCGGCTTCAGGTCGCGCGACAGGAAGATGTTGCTGGGCTTGATGTCGCGATGCACCAGTCCGCGCTTGTTGGCGTAATGGATGGCGTCCGCGACGCGCATCATCATCGCCGCAGCCTGCCGCGGGCTCATCCGGTTGCCGCCGGCGAGGTACTCGTGCAGGTCCTGGCCGTGCAGGCGCTCCATCGCGATGTACGCCAGCGTGTCGGTCTTGTCGGCGTCGTAGATCGTCACGATGCCGGGGTGGCTCATCCCGCCGGCCGACTTGGCTTCGCGCAGGAAGCTCGCTTCGATCTGGGTGCGGTACCGCTCCTCGCTCGCCAGCGGGATGATCTTGATCGCGACCTCGCGGCCGAGGACCGGATCGTGCGCGGCGTAGACGACGCCGTACGACCCGCGCCCGATCTCGTTGAGCACCGTGAAGCGACCGATCGTCTGCGGCGGCGCGGGCACGGGCGGCGCAGCCTGCGGGAGGGTGGCGGTCATCGGCTCGGACATGGCCGACGATTATGTCACTCGGCAAACTTGCGCCGATCGCCCGAAAAGGCGTGTCGCTCCGCGACGCGAAGCGTCAGCGCGAGAACACGATCCGCTCGTTGCGCAGCAGGCGGGCCTGCGCGCCCAGCGCAAGCATCGTGATGCCGATCGCCATGGCCGCCGGCACCAGAACGTCGGCGGGGCCGACGGCTTCACCCCGCAGCGCCCGCATCATCACCACCTGCTGCGCCATCGCCGGGACGTAGAGCTGCCAGGCGGCGTCGCGCACCGACAGGAACAGCGGGATCACCGGCGCGAAGTTCACCAGCATCGTCAGGTAGCTGGCGTAGGTCTGCGCTTCCTTGTGGCTGCGGCCGTAGGTGGCGGCGAACATGTTGACCGCCGCGATCATGGCCGCGAAGGGCAGCAGCATCGCCAGGAACAGGACGGACTCCGCCGCGCCGAACTGCATCAGCGCCGACAGGCTCTCGCTCGGGATGAACACCATCGCACCGCGGAAGCCGACCAGTGTCAGCACGACCACCGCGGCCGAACATGCGGCAACGACAGCCCACTTGCCGAGCACGATCGCCGGCGTCGACACCGGGTTCATCAGCAGCGGTTCCAGCGATCCGCGCTCGCGCTCGCCCGCCGTCACGTCGATGGCGACGCTGATCGCCCCCACCACGGCGCCGAGCAGCGCGAGCCACGGGACGAGGAACAGCAACTGCGCGCCGCGTGACTTGCCGGCCGCCAGGTTGATCTCCTCGACGTCCACCGGACTGAGCACCTGCAGGCCGACACCGCGCGCGAGCAGGCGCTGGCTGCCGAGCTCGCGGCTGAACGCGCGCAGCATGCCGAGCGTGGCGCGCGCCGGGCCCTGGCTGCGGCTCGACGTGTCGTCGAACACCACGTCGAGGCGGATCGACTCACCGCGTCCGAGCCTCGCTTCGAAGTCCGGCGGCACGACGACGACCGCGTTCTGCAGTTCGCCCGAGCGCACGAGTTCGCGGAAGTCGGCGGGGGCCTCCTTCACCGTTCCGCCTGCGCGCTGGATGAAGTTGGCCAGCGTCGGCGCCGCGGCGCCACCGGCGAGAAAGACCTCCCGCCGGGCGACGCTCTCCTCGACGCTCGCCACGAACTTCGACAGCAGCAGCAGCGAGATCGGCCCGGCGAGGATCGAGCTGACCAGCACGACTATCCACGTCCGCCGGTCGCGCAACGCGTCGGTGAGCTCCTTGCGGAAGACGATCCACGCGGTCATGCGGCCCGTTCCCTGTGTGCCGGGTAGGCGAGGGCGACGAACGCGTCTTCGAGGGTCGCCGTGCCGGCCGTCGCCCGGATCATCCCGGCGGTGCCGCGCGCCACCGTCCGTCCGTGCGCGACGATCACGATCTCGTCGGCGAGCTGCTCGACCTCCTGCATGATGTGGGTCGAGATCACGATGCACTTGCCGGCGGCGCGCAGGTGCTGGAGCAGCCTGCGCAGCGCGCGCGTGGACACCACGTCGAGCCCGTTGGTCGGCTCGTCGAGGATCAGGTGCTGCGGGTCGTGGATCAGCGCCCGGGCGAGCGCGACCTTCATCCGCTCTCCGGTCGAAAAGCCCTCGATGCGTCGATCGAGCAGCGCCCCCATGTCCAGCAGGTCGGCGATCATCGCCAGCCGCGTGTCGCCGTCGGCGCGCGGCACCTGCCGCAGGTCGGCGTAGTAGCGGACGTTCTCGCGCGCGGTGAGCCGCGCGTAGAGGCCGCGCGCGTCCGACAGCATGCCGAGCTGCGCCCGCACGGCGTGCGGGTCGGACGCGACGTCCACGCCGCCGACGCGCGCGTGGCCGCGGTCGGCGCGGACCAGGCCGGCGACGACGCGCATCGTCGTGGTCTTGCCGGCGCCGTTGGGGCCCAGCAGGGCGGTGATGCGGCCGTCGAGCGCCGTGAAGCCGATGTCCTCGACCGCGACGACGCGCGCGCGCCGGCCCTCGACGCGCGC
>JBFZCF010000157.1:0-4540 GCA_041308065.1 Burkholderiales bacterium | reverse complement strand
CGGCGAGCAGGCCGCCTGCGAGCGCGCCGAGGCTGTTCGTCGCGAGGTCGATGTTCGACGGCACGCGGCTGGGAAGATAGGTCTGCAGCGCCTCGATCGCTCCTGAGATCAGCGCGCCCGCAGCCACGGCCAGCAGCACGGCCACGACGCCGCGCACGCGCGGGTGCAGCGCGAGCACGACGAGCGCCCCGAGCGGCAGATAGCCCAGGACGTTGACGATCAGGTCGAAGGTGGTGAGGTATCGCGGCACGGGCGCCGTGAGGTACGCGAGCGGCGCGACGCCGAGATCGCGCCAGCCGCGCCATGGCGCGAGCCCCGAGTACAGCAGCAGCAGCGCGTAGACCGCGCAGGCGCCCCGGGCCAGCGGGGAACTGCGCGTGTGCCACGGCTTGCCGGCGAGGGGAGACGCACCCATGCCCGATTGTCGGGCCCGCCGCGATGCATTGACAAGCCGCGCCGAGCAACGAGGGGGCGACCCGACCCGGATGCTAAATTCGCGCGAACTCTCCGCCACCGGGCTTCATGGACTCCGCCGCGATTGCGTCGTCTGACACTGCGTTCGATCCGCCGCCTCTGTCGAAGCGCGCGATCGAGGGCTGGATCGGCGACTCGGGATGGACCGGCAAGTGCGCGGTCGAGGTCGTCGACCAGACGTCGTCGACCAGCGCGGACCTGATGGCGCGCGCCCGCCGGGTCCACTTCGCGCAGCCTGTGCTGCGCGCCACGGACTTCCAGCACGAGGGCCGCGGACGGCAAGGGCGGCCGTGGTTTGCCCTGCCGCGGCACGCGCTGCTGTTCTCGATGGGCATGCCGCTGGCCGAATTGCCGGCCTCGCTGCCCGCGATCACGCTCGCGTGCGGCGTCGCGCTGGCGGAGTGCCTGCGGTCGCGGGGCGTCGAGGTCCATCTGAAGTGGCCCAACGACCTGCGCGTGGACGGACGAAAGCTGGGCGGAATCCTGAGCGAGCTTGCCGCGGACGACAAGGCGCGCTTCACGCTCGTGGTCGGCGTTGGCATCAACCTGCATCTCGAACCGAGCACGCGGCACATGATCGACCAGCCGGCCCTCGGGCTGGATGAGGTCCTGCCGCCAGCCATCGTCGCCGCCGAACGCGAGGCATGGATCGGGCGGCTCGCCGCGGCGACACTGCAGACCCTCGACGTGTTCACGCGCCAGGGATTCGCGGCGTTCCGACCCCGCTTCAGTGCGCTGATGGAGGGTCGCGGGCGCGCCGTCGACGTCATGGACAACGGCACGGTCGTCGTGAGCGGACGCCTCGCCGACGTCGACAGCCACGGCCGCCTGTTGATCGAAGTCGGCGGGGGCCCGCCGCGCACGGTCAGCGTCGGGGATGTGGTGTTCCGCGACGCGACGCCGTGACGCTGCTGATCGACGTCGGCAACTCCGCAGTCAAGTGGGCGCGCCTGGCGGCGGACGGCAGCCTGTCGGCCGGTGGCCGGTCCCTGCACCGCGGCGGCCTGGATGTGATCGCCGCCCTGTCCGAAGCCTGGGGCGCCGCTCCGGCTCCGCGTCGCGCGGTCGGCTGCTCCGTCGCGAACGCCGCGGTGGTGGCGGCGGTCGAGCGGGCCGCGCGCGCGGTGGGCCTGGCGGAGATCGAGTGGATGCGATCGCAGGCTTCGTTTCGCGGCGAGGTCATGCTGGTCAACGGCTACCTCGAGCCCCTGCAACTCGGCGCGGATCGCTGGCACGCGCTCCTCGGCGCCTGCGCGCGGCTGCCGGGCGCATCGCTGGTCGTCGTCAACGCGGGGACGGCGACGACCGTGGACTGCGTCCATGCGGGCGAAGGCAGTCCGCGCTTCGTCGGCGGCTGCATCGCACCGGGTGTGCGGCTGATGCTCGAGAGCCTCGCGCGCGGCACCGCCGGACTTCCGCTCGCGACAGGAGCACCCGCCGACTTTCCCGACACGACCGACAAGGCGATCGTCACCGGCGTGCTCGACGCCCAGGCAGGGTTGGTGCAACGCGTGTGGGGCCGCTTCTCCGCCGTTATCGGGCAGGCGCCCCGGCTGCTGCTCGCCGGCGGGCATGCCGAGTTGCTCGCGGCGCGTCTGCCCGGCGAGCCCGCGCCGCTCGTCGAACATAATCTGGTGCTGCGCGGCCTGGCCGTGCGCGCGGCGGTCCCGCGGTAGTCCGATGAAGCTGGCTTTTCTCCTGCTCGTGCTGGTCAACCTGCTGCTGTTCGCGTGGCAGCAGGGCGCGTTCGGCCGCTTCGGCGAGGCCGGACGCGAGCCCGAGCGCGTGGCGCGCCAGATCGAGCCTGAGCGCTTCCGCGTGCTGACCGAGTCGGAGGTGCGGGAATTGCGCGAGCGGGCGACGCAGGGCAGCGCGCCGCTCGACCTCGACGTCGCGCAGGCGTGCGTGGAGTTCGGCGACTTCGCTGCCGCGGACGCCGCCCGGGTCGAGAAGATGCTGGCGGCGCTGTCGCCGGGCGTGAAAGTCGAGTCCCGCCCGGTCGAGGCGGCGGGCTGGTACATGGTCTACCTGCCGCCGCACAAGACCCTGGCGGACGCCGAGCGCCGCGCGGACGAACTGCGCAAGCTGGGCGTCAAGGACCTGCTGGTGCTGGGCGAGAACGCTCCGCTGAAGTTCGCTGTCAGCCTCGGGTCGTTCCGCGATCCGGAGGCGGCCAGGTCCCACCTCGCCGCGCTCGAGAAACTGGGCGTGAAGGGCGTACGGATGAGCGACCGGTCCTCCACGGTCGTGTTGACGCGATTCCAGCTGCGCGAACTCGACGCGGCCGCCTCGCGCCAGCTCGCAGCGTTGCGCAGCGAGTTCCCGGCCCAGACCCTGCGGCCCTGCGCGCCAGGCTGACTCAGGGCCGCGCGACGCGCGCGACTTCCCCGGCGATCCGGCGGCGCAGCTCATCGAGCTGTCCGCGCCGGGATTCGAGCGCTTCCTCGCTTCGCTCGCGCAGCCGCGTGCCCCAGACCGGCTGCGGGAAGTGGCTGTCATCGGCGAAACGCGGGATCACGTGCCAGTGCAGGTGCGCAACGACGTTGCCGAGGCTGGCGAGATTGACCTTGTCAGGCGCGAGCACCGCGCGCTGCGCGCGTTCCACCGCGAACACGGCCTGCATGAGGCGCTGCTGGTCGGCGGCCGCGAGGTCCGACATCTCGCGCACGTGGTCGTGCCAGATCACGCGTGCGAAGCCGGGGAAGTGCGGGTCGTCGACGAGCACCACGCGCAGGAACTCGTTCGACAGGACCAGGCGCCCGCCCTCGGCTTCGCACAGTTCGCAGCCGGGCTGCTTCATCGCACGTCCTTTCGGTAACGGACCTCGACCGAGGCCGCCCGGAACCCGAGCGACCGGTTGAGCCCGAGTATCGCGTCGTTGACGGCGTCGTTGAAGGTCCGCAACTCGGCCGCGTTGCGCTCCAGCGCCCAGCGGATCGTGTGCAGCTTCAGCCAGCGGGCCAGTCCGCGGCCGCGCCACTCGCGCGCGACGCCGGTCATCGAGTTCAGCAGGAAGCCGCGCCCGTTCATCACCGCGCCCAGGCCGACCCAGCGGTCGCGATCCAGGGCGACGAACGTGGCGTGCGGCAGGAAGTCGGGGTCGGCGAGCTCGAGCGCCTGGTACTGCTCGAAGCTCGGCACGCTGCCCGTCACTCCGAAGGGCACGTCAGCCCAGAGCATCGCGTCCAGATCGTAGAGCCGCCGCGCCGCATCGGGGACCGCGAGCCGCAACTGGCGATAGGTCGCGATGCGCACGCCGGCCGGAAAGAAGGCGTCGGTGAGGGCATCGATTCCGCGCGCGATCTTCGCGGGTTCGACGTCGGCCAACGCCAGGCGGCTCTCGATGCGCCGGTGGTACTCCGCGAAACCGCGTTGCACCAGGAAGCGCTGGGCACCCGCGTCGTCCTCGGCCGCTTCGGTGAGGAGTTCCGCCGCGCCGGCCTCGCGTGCCCGTCCCAGAAGCCTGTCGTAGAGCGCGCCGCCGATGCCGCGTCCGCGCCACGCAGGCGCCACGAGCACGCGGATGCGGATCCGGCCGGGCATCGCGGCGACGTTAGGTTCTTCCACGTACCCGTAAGCGGCGATCTCCTCTCTCTGGACAGCCACCCAGGCGAGGTGCAGCCTGTCGCGCGGGCGGCGCGCTTCCGCTTCCGCGACCTCGTCACCGCTGACGGGCCACGCCGGGAAGCACGCCGATCGCACCCGGGCGACGCCGTCGCAGTCGCGCGGGGTGTCCATCGGTCGCAGGAGAAGGCCCGCCGTCATGGCGGCCGATGATAAGCAGCCGCTGCAGGAGTTGTTCCCTTCAACTGCTGTCCGTGCTCCCCGGGAGGCAGCGATGCGTACGAGTCTTGCGTTGTTCGTTTCGGTGCTGGCGCTCGCGGCCTGCCAGTCCGTGCCAGAGAAGACGGCCCAGCTGGAAGAGCCGCGCGAGCGGTGCGACACGGTGCTCACAGGCAGCCGGATCCCGCAGTGCAATCGCGGCGACGTGAGGGCGATCACGCGCGAAGAGCTGGAACGCAATCCGGCAATGCTGTTCCGCCCCTGCGAGACCGTGGACTGCACG
>JBFZCF010000156.1:0-4553 GCA_041308065.1 Burkholderiales bacterium | reverse complement strand
CCCAGCGTTCCGCCAGTGTCCGATCCAGTGCTTGCATGATCGATGTGCGATGCGGCGCGATGACCGCGGTTCCGGACGATAGCGCCCGCGCGGCTCGACCGACATGGCTGCGGCTGCTTTCCGACCCGTCTGCAATCGGGTCTGTCCGCGATCATGGCGCTGCCGGGCCGACCGCCCGATGATGCCGATGCGTGTCCCGGCCGGGCCCCGTTGCCTATCGATGCGAACCATGATCAAGCGCGCCGTCGCCGTCTGGAGCCTGATCTTCGCGCTCGAGGTCGTGCACGGTGTTCTGCGCACCCTGTGGCTGGTGCCGCTCGTCGGCGACCTGCGCGCTCGGCAGATCGGCGTGCTGACCGGCTCGCTGCTGATCCTCGTCGTCGCACTGCTGGCGATCCGGTGGATCGGTGCCGGCGGCCGCCGCGACCTGCTGCGCGTCGGGCTGCTCTGGGTCGTGCTGATGATGGGCGCAGAGGTGCTGCTGGGCCGCGTGGTGTTCGGCTACCCGTGGTCGCGCATCGCCGAGGACTTCGACGTCAGCCGCGGCGGACTGCTCGGATTCGGCATGCTGGTGCTTGCCGTGGCGCCGTGGCTGGCTTGGCGCCTGCGCCACACCCGGTTCGACCTTACCGCATAGCACCGACCGGCTGCCGCGTCAGGAAGTTCTCCAGTTCGCGCCCGGTCGGCGTCGACTTCGTCCTGAGTTCCTCGGGCGGGCACTGCGCGATCACGCGCCCGCCGCCCGCGCCGCCTTCGGGCCCGAGGTCGACGATCCAGTCCGCCTCGGCGATGACGTCGAGGTTGTGCTCAATGACGACCACCGTGTTCCCGGCGTCGACCAGCCGGTGCAGCACACGGATCAGCTTGTCGACGTCGGCCATGTGCAGGCCGACGGTCGGCTCGTCGAGGACGTAGAGTGTCGACGGCGCCTTCTGCCCGCGGCGGGTCACGTCGTCGCGTACCTTGGACAACTCGGCCACGAGCTTGATTCGCTGCGCCTCGCCACCCGACAGCGTGGGCGACGGCTGGCCAAGCGTCAGGTAGCCCAGTCCGACGTCCTGCAGCAGCTTCAGGCAGTGCGCGATCGAACGGTGCGCGGCGAAGAACCCGACCGCGTCGTCGATCTCCATCCGCAGCACGTCGCCGATCGACCTGTCGCGCCACTTCACCGCGAGCGTTTCCTCGTTGAAGCGCGCGCCGCCGCAGACGTCGCACAGCACCTTCACGTCCGGCAGGAAGCTCATTTCGATCGTGCGGATGCCCTGGCCCTCGCACGCCTCGCAGCGGCCCCCCGCCGTGTTGAACGAGAAGCGGCTGGCGCCGTATCCGCGCGCGCGCGCCTCCAGCGTGTCGGCGAAGAGCTTGCGGATCGCGTCCCAGAAGCCGACGTAGGTCGCGGGGCACGAGCGCGGCGTCTTGCCGATCGGCGTCTGGTCGACCTCGAGCACGCGGTCGAGCGTCTGCCAGCCCTCGATCGCGTCGCAGCCGACCCACGGGTCCTGCCGGCCGCGCTGGCCGGCCCGCCCCTGCAGGTTCGCGAGCAGCACGTCGCGCGCCAGCGACGACTTGCCGCTGCCCGACACGCCCGTCACGACGGTCAGGCGATCGAGCGGGAACGCCGCGTCGACCTTGCGCAGGTTGTGCAGGCGCGCGCCGTGCACCGCGATGCGGCCGGTGTTCGCGTCGATGGCGCGGCGCCCGAGCATCGGATGCTGCAGCGGGGTCTTCAGCCACTTGCCGGTGGTCGACTCGGGGGCGTTGATCAGGTCGGCGAGGCTGCCCTGCGCGACCACGCGGCCACCGCGCACGCCGGCTGCCGGGCCGATGTCGATCAGGTGCCGGGCGCGGCGGATCGTGTCCTCGTCGTGTTCCACGACGACCAGCGTGTTGCCCTTGGCTTCGAGCTTCTGCAGCGCGTCGAGCAGGATGCGGTTGTCGCGCGGGTGCAGGCCGATCGTCGGCTCGTCGAGCACGTAGGCCACGCCCTGCAGGTTCGAGCCGAGCTGGGCGGCGAGCCGGATGCGCTGCGCCTCGCCACCCGACAGCGTCGGCGCGGCGCGGTCGAGCGCCAGGTAGCCGAGCCCGACTTCCTCCAGGAACGACAGGCGCGACCGGATCTCGGCGACCGCGTCGCGCGCGATCTCCGCGCCGCGGCCGGAGAGTTCGAGCTGCTGGAAGAACTGGCGCGCGTCCCCGACCGGCATCTGCGCGAGTTCGGCGATCGAGCGGTCCGCGAAGCGCACCGCGAGCGCAGTCCGGTTGAGCCGCTGGCCGTGGCACGCCTCGCACGGCGCTGTCTCGCCTTCGAACCAGGCGTTCCACCAGATCTCCTCGCCCGACTGCTCGGCGTCGAAGCCGGCGAGCTTGAGCCCGGTGCCGAAGCACGCGGGACACCACCCGTGCTTCGAGTTGTACGAGAACAGGCGCGGGTCGGGTTCCGGGAACGACTTCCCGCACGAGGCGCAGGCGCGCTTGGTCGAGAAGCTGCGGTGCTCGAGCGCTGCGTCCAGCGCGCCATGCGCGGCGCTGTCCTTGAGCCGTTCCAGCGGCCACAGCAGCGTGACGACGCCATGGCCGTGCTCGAGCGCGACTCTCAGTGCGGCGCGCAGGCTGTGCTCGTGCTCGGGCCGCACGACCACGTCCGCCACCGGCAGCTCGATCGTGTGCTCCCTGAAGCGCTCGATGCGCGGAAACTTCGAGGTCGGCAGGAACGCGCCGTCGACGCGCAGGTGGGAGTGGCCGCGCGCGGCGGCCCACTTGGCGAGGTCGGTGTAGACACCCTTGCGGTTGACCACCATCGGCGCCAGCACGCCGACGTGCTGGCCTTTCAGGTCGCGCATGACCTGGCCGACGATGGCGTCGAACGACTGCGGCACCACAGGCACGTTGCAGTCGGGGCAGTGCTGCACGCCCAGCTTCACGTACAGCAGGCGCAGGAAGTGATGGAGTTCGGTCAGCGTCGCCACCGTCGACTTGCGGCCGCCGCGCGAGGTGCGCTGCTCGATCGCCACCGTCGGCGGGATGCCGTGGATGGCGTCGACGTCCGGGCGGCCGGCGGGCTGGACGATGGAACGCGCGTACGCGTTCAGCGACTCCAGGTAGCGCCGCTGGCCTTCGTTGAAGAGGATGTCGAACGCCAGCGTCGACTTGCCCGAGCCCGAGACGCCGGTGATGACCGTGAAGGTCTCGCGCGGGATCTCGACGTTGATCGACTTCAGGTTGTGCTCGCGCGCATTGACGATGCGGATCGACTCGGGGGCACGGCCTGCCGCCCACTTCGTGGGGCGTTCCACACGCTGATCGGCGGCGTCAGTCCGCAACACAAATTTCGTTGTCGCCTCGTTGACGCGGGGCCCCTGGTGCGTCAGTGCGGCCCGGTAGGCCTTCAGTTCGCGCCCGGTGTGCGAGCGCTCGTGGCGAATGAGGTCGTCCGGCGTGCCGACGGCCACGATTTCGCCGCCGCCATCGCCGCCTTCGGGCCCGAGGTCGATCAGCCAGTCGGACGCCGACACCACGTCCATGTTGTGCTCGATGATCACGAGCGAGTGCCCGGCAGCGAGCAGCTTGCGGAAGGCGCGCATCAGCCTGGCGACGTCGTCGAAGTGCAGGCCGGTCGTGGGCTCGTCGAACAGGAACAGCGTGCCGCGCGTCGGCGGCTTGCCGCTCGCCGCCTCGGCGAGGAACCCGGCGAGCTTCAGGCGCTGCGCCTCGCCGCCCGACAGCGTCGGCACCGGTTGCCCGAGCTTCACGTACTCGAGGCCGACGTCGGCGAGCGGCGCCAGCACGCGCGTGACTTCACGGTCCTCGTCGAAGAACGCGAGCGCTTCGCTGATCGTCATTTCCAGGACATCGGCGATGTTCACCTGCCTGCCGTGCCTTTCGATCATCACCTCCAGCGTTTCCGGCCGGAAGCGCTTGCCGTCACAGTCCGGGCAGCGCAGGTACACGTCCGACAGGAACTGCATCTCGACGCGCTCGAAGCCGTTGCCGCCGCACGTCGGGCAGCGGCCGTCGCCCGAGTTGAACGAGAAGGTGCCGGCGGTGTAATTGCGCTCCTTCGACATCCGCGCCTTCGCGAAGATCGCGCGGATGCTGTCGAACGCCCCGACGTAGCTCGCCGGATTGCTGCGCGTGGTCTTGCCGATCGGCGACTGGTCCACGAACACGGCGTCGTCGAGCCAGTCCTCGCCGAGGAGGCGGTCGTGAGCGCCGGGGGTCTCGGTGGCCTTGCCCTTCGCCTTCGCGAGCGCGGGATGCAGCACGTCCTGGATCAGCGTCGACTTGCCGCTGCCGGACACGCCCGTGACGCACACCAGGCGTTTCAGTGGGATCTCGACGTCGATCGACTTCAGGTTGTGCTCGCGCGCGCCCTGCAGCACCAGCTTCGGCGCGTTCGGCGGCACGGGCAGCGGCCGGGCGGGGTCGACCGTGAGCCGGCCTCCGAGATAACGGCCGGTCAGGGTCTCGGCGCCGCGGAGTTCGTCCGGCGTGCCGTTGAACACGATGCGGCCGCCGCGTTCGCCCGGCCCCGGGCCCATGTCGATCACGCGGTC
>JBFZCF010000155.1:0-7672 GCA_041308065.1 Burkholderiales bacterium | reverse complement strand
CAAGCCGCCGGTGGCCGCGCTGCGTGAAATCGCGCAGGAAAAGGTCGGCATCGAGATGCTGCGCAAGGTGCCGACGTAACCGCGTAGTTTGCGGCCGCCCTCCCGTCCAGTTAGCCTAGTGACGGGGCACAACATGCGGTCCGCTGATCCTCCTCCCTCCTCGAATCCGGCGCTTCCTCCGCCGCCGCAGCCCGGCTTTGCGCGCCGCGCGGCCGAGGCACTGAGAAAGGCCGTCTGGCGCTCGGACTCCGCGCAGGAACCGCACAACGGCGTGGTAACGGTCGCCACGCTGACCGACCGCGTCAAGAAGTACCTGCCGTCGTCCGACGTGCAGAAGGTCAAGGACGCGTTCCGCTTTTCGGACGAGGCGCACCTCGGCCAGTTCCGCCGCAGCGGTGCGCCGTACATCACGCATCCGCTCGCCGTCGCCGAGATCCTCACCGACTGGCGCCTCGACGGCGCCGCGATCCAGGCAGCGCTGCTGCACGACGTGCTCGAGGACTCGGGCGTGGCGAAGGAGAAACTCGTCGAGAAGTTCGGCGCAGTCGTGGCCGAACTCGTCGACGGCGTGTCGAAGCTCGACAAGCTGCAGTTCTCGTCGACCGAGCAGGCGCAGGCCGAGAACTTCCGCAAGATGCTGCTCGCGATGGCGCGCGACGTGCGCGTCATGCTGATCAAGCTTGCCGACCGCCTGCACAACATGCGCACGCTCGACGCGGTCGACACCGAGCGGCGGCGCCGCATCGCGCGCGAGACCCTCGAGATCTACGCGCCGATCGCGCACCGGCTCGGCCTGAACGCCCTGTTCCGCGATCTCGAGGAGCTGAGCTTCCAGCACCTGCACCCGATGCGCTACCGGGTGCTGCACAAGGCGGTGCTCTCCGCGCGCGGCAACCGCCGCGAGCTGCTCGGCAAGATCCTGCAGTCCGTGCGCAAGGCGCTCGCCGACTCCAAGATCCGCGCCGAGGTCTACGGCCGCGAGAAGACGCTGTACGGCATCTACCGCAAGATGGCCGAGAAGAACCTGTCGTTCTCGCAGGTGCTCGACATCTACGGATTCCGCATCGTCGTCGACACGCGGCCCGAGTGCTACGTCACGCTCGGCGCGCTGCACGCGCTCTTCAAGCCGGTGCCGGGCAAGTTCAAGGACTACATCGCGATTCCGAAGGTCAACGGCTACCAGTCGCTGCACACGACGCTGATCGGCCCGTACGGCACGCCGGTGGAGTTCCAGATCCGGACCAAGGACATGCACCACGTCGCCGAGAGCGGCGTCGCGGCGCACTGGCTGTACAAGGACGACGACTCCAACCTCTCCGAGCTGCAGTCGCGCACGCACCAGTGGCTGCAGTCGCTGCTCGAGATCCAGCGGCAGACCGGCGACTCGAGCGAGTTCCTCGAACACATCAAGGTCGACCTCTTCCCGGACAAGGTCTACGTCTTCACGCCGAAAGGCAGGATCGTGTCGCTGCCGCGCGGCGCCACGGTCGTCGACTTCGCCTACAGCATCCACACCGACGTCGGCAACAAGTGCGTGGCCGCGCGCATCAACAGCGAGATCCAGCCGCTGCGCACGCCGCTGCGCAACGGCGACATGGTCGAGATCGTCACCGGGCCGGTCGCGCGGCCCAACCCGGCGTGGCTGTCGTTCGTGCGCACAGGCAAGGCGCGCTCGGAGATCCGCCACTTCCTGCGCACGATGAAGTTCGACGAGTCGGTCGAACTCGGCGAGCGCCTGCTGGCGCAGGCGGCGCGCCAGTTCAACCTCTCGCTCGCCGAGGTCGGCGAGGCCCAGTGGGAAACGGTCCTCAGGCAGGCCGAACTGGAAACGCGCAACGACCTGATGGCGGACATCGGCCTCGGCCGCCGGCTGGCTGCCGTCGTCGCGCGGCAGCTCGCGCTCGGCGCCGTGCCGGAGAACCCGGACGAGGAGTCTTCCGCGTCCTCGCGCGCCGCCACGCCCACGCCGCACGGCCCGGTGCTGATCCGCGGCACGGAAGGCATGGCGGTGCAGCTCGCGAACTGCTGCCATCCGATCCCGGGCGACGCCATCGTCGGACACATCCGCAAGGGCCAGGGACTGGCCGTGCATCAGGCGGAGTGCCTGCACGCGCAGCGCGCGCGCCGTGCCGACCCCGAGCGCTGGATCGAGCTGCAGTGGGCCAACGACTCGGCCGCGAATTTCACGGTCGGCCTCGACGTCGGCGTGCTGAACGAGCGCGGCGTGCTGGGCCGTATCGCGGTGGCGATCGCCGAAGGCGACTCCAACATCCTCAACGTTCACGTCGAGGACGAGGAAGCGCAGGTCGCGCTGATCCACTTCAAGATCCAGGTGCGCGATCGCACCCACCTGGCCCGCGTGATCCGCTCTCTGCGGCGCGTGAAGCACGTCGTCCAGATCGCGCGGCCGCGTGGCGGCGCGCGGGGCCATCAGGACGCTTCGTAGCGCACTTCGAGGATTTCCAGCGTCTCGACGCCGACCGGCGTCCGCAGCAGGACGCTGTCGCCCTCGCGCGCCTTGATCAGCGCGCGCGCGATCGGCGAGATCCAGCTCACCTGCCCGCGCGCCGGATCGACCTCGTCGATGCCGACGATGCGGATGCGGTTCTCGCGCCCTGCTCCGGTCGCGTAGAGCACGGTCGCGCCGAAGAAGACCTGGTCGGTCGCCTCGCGCGCCGCCGGATCGACGACTTCGGCGTTGTCGAGGCGCCTGGTCAGGAAGCGGATGCGCCGGTCGATCTCGCGCAACCGCTTCTTCCCGTAGATGTAGTCGCCGTTCTCGGAACGGTCGCCATTGGAGGCCGCCCACGACACGGTGCGCACGACCTCCGGGCGCTCCACGTCGATCAGGTGCAGCAGTTCGTCCTTCAGCCGCTTGTGGCCCGCGGGAGTGATGTAGTTGCGCGCGCCGCCTGGAAGCTCGGGCGTTTCGAGTTCCTCGTCGTCGCCTTCGCTCTCCTTGACGAATGCCTTGCTCATGTCGCTTCTCCGTAAGGCGATGCTACCGCGCTCGTGCACTGCTGCGCCCGGCCGCGCTACGCTGACACCCTTCTTCCCGGCATCCCGGAGCCATGCCTGCCCTCGACTTCGACGTTCCGGATGATCGTGCGGGCTCCGCCTGGCTCGCCCGCGAAGGGTGCGCGCTCCGGAGCGAGCTGCTGGTCGCTCTGCTCAGCCGCTTCAACCACGACCTGCGCACGCCGCTCAACACCGTCATGAGCTGGACGCACCTGCTGCAGCAGGGCATGGTCGACAGCTCGCGCAACGGCCACGTGACGGACGTCCTCGCGCGCAGCACGCGCGCGCAGGTCGTGATGCTCGACGAGTTCGTCGACGACGGCCGCGCCGTGCTCGGCGTGCTGAAGCTGGATCCCGTCGGACTGCGGCTCGAGGACCTGGTGGCGCACGCCGTGGAGCGCGCCGCACCTGCAGCGAAGCTGCGCGGCGCGTCCTTCGCCGTGCAGCCGCACGGCGATCTCGTCGGAATCGCAGGCGACGAGCGGCGCCTGCAGCGGCTCGTGCAGCGGCTGCTGGTTGCCGTTGCGAGCCGCGCGCGTGAAGGCGCGGTGCTCGACGTGTCGTCGCACTTCGACGCCGGCTCGGTTGCGCTGCGGATCGAGGGCCCGGCGGCCGACAGCGACTGGTCCGACGCGGCGCTGCTCGAGCTGCGGATCAGCTCCGTCGTGGCCAACCTGAACGATGCGGAGCTGGCGATCGATGGCGCGCCGGGACGTGCGGCCGTCGCGTTGCGGTGGCGCGGGCGACCGTGACGCGCGCGCCGTGAGGGGCGTGTTGCGGTGCCGGACTTCGTCGCCATCACGCGTGTCGTGACCCCGTAGCGACGACCCGACTCGCGGCTGGAGGTGCCGGATAGAGACAGAACAAGCCGGTGTTTCGACCTGTTTTCCCCTGCCTCGACACCTTCAACTGGCCGGGTTCTTCGTTCAAACTGCATGCGTTGGACTACCCAGGACGGACTAACGGCGTCCTTGCTCAATGGCCACGAAAAAAATGTCAACGCCTGAATCTTCCCGTCGCTCGCGGCAGGGTGCCCGTTCGGTCTTCGCCGTCAGTGGCGTCGTGCTGGCCGTCCTCCTCGCGATGGCGGCTCCCGGTGTGCACGCGGCCGGTTTCGGCGAAGTCCAGGTCGCGAGCCAGCTCGGAGAGCGCCTGTACGCCCGAGTTCCGCTGGTCGGGGAAGGCGCAGCCGATGTCACGCCCGAGTGCGTCCGGCTGATTCCCGACTCCGTACTGCAGGACGCGCCCGCGCTCACCAACGCACTTGTCGGGATCGACCGCACGTCCAGGCCCCCCGCCGTCGTGGTGACCACGCCGGCCGCGATCGCGGAGCCGGCCATCCGCTTCGTTCTTGAAATGGGTTGCGGCAATCGCCTGCGCCGCGAGTTCGTCCTGCTGATCGATCCGCCCGACCTGCCTTCCGTGCAGACAGCTGGAACGCAGGGCACGTTGGTGCCTCCCACGGCGCGCGTCGTCCCGGGCGCCGAGCCGCGCTGGGGTGGCAGCGCCCCGCGCCCGCAGTCGCGGCCGCGGCAGAACCGCGCAAAGCCGCACCCAAGCCGCGTCCGAAGCCTGTCGCGCGCACGCAAGTCGCCACGCCGACCAAGCCCGCGTCGGCCCCGCCCCCTCCGGTGCGTCCGCAAGCGGCCGCCAAGCCGGCGTCGACGACGGATCGCCTCGTGCTCGCCGATGCAGAACCGGTCGCCAGCCGGCCGACGGCCGAGCAGGCGGCCGAACAGGCGGCCAAGGACGCGGCGCGAGACGCGCGCGAAGAGGCGCTGACGCGCCAGGTCGAGGCGCTCACGAAGGAAGTCGCGCGCATGCGCGACGACATGGACAAGATCTCCGCGCGCAACCAGGAACTGATCAGGGAAGCCGAGTCGCGCACCGGCTGGTTTGCGGCGGCCGGACTCGGCATCGTGCTGGCCGGTGTCGGCCTCGGTTTGCTGGGCCGGCGTGGCACGAAGAAGCCGTCGTGGCGCGACAACCTCGAACCCGAAGGCAGCGACGCCAACGCAGCGTCCTTCGCGCCGCCGCCCGCTGCACTGCCCGAGGTGCGGGAGGAAGCTGCGGGGCAGAAGCCAGCGGCAGCCCCGGCGCCGAGCTACCGGATCACGACGACCGACACCGTCACCGACCTCGACATCACGAAGATCGACGTCCAGGAAAGCACCGGTCACGGCACGATCATGCCCACGACCGCCGCGGCGGGAACGACGATGTTTCCGTCGGACATCGTGGCGGGCACCACCGTCGGGCCGTCGGAGAAGCCGACCGCGCTGCAATCGCTCGACTTCTCGCTCGACGACTTCGACACGGGCCCCGCGACGTCCCCGGTGTTCTCGCCCGCCAAGGCGTCGACGGTCGAACAGTCCGAAGCCGCGCGCGCATCCCTGTTCGAAGAGATCGAAAGGGCCCACAAGGAAGCCCACAAGACATCGAAGAAGGGCTGAGCCGCGCCGGCCGCGGTCGCGGCCGCTACAGCACGCGGATCCGCTTGTACGCGACGTCGATCTGCCCGCGCTCCTGCAGGCGCCCTAGCAGCATGCACAGCGTCTGGCGCGACACGCCGACCATCGTCGCGAGCTCCGCCTGCGACACGTTGATGTCGACCGGCCCCTGGATCTGCGCGTCAAGGCGACGGGTCGCCGCGAGGTCCTGCAACCGGGTCCACAACCAGTCCTCCGCCGGCACCGCGCGTGCTTCGCTTGCATAGCGAAACACGGTCGCGTAACGCTCGAACAGCAGCGCGGCGAACAGCGGGTAGTAACGCGGTTCGTCGGTGACGATGCGCTGGAAGTCGGCGACCGGAAGCAGCAACGTCCTGGCGTTCGCCGCGGCGACGATGCTCGCGAGCGCCGGCTGACCCGAGAGCAATCCGTGCTCGCCGAACCACATCCCGGGCTCGCCGACGTGGATCAGCGCCTGCCCGGACTCGGCAATCGCGCGCACGACGTGCACCCGGCCCTCGATCAGCGCGAACAGGCCACGCGCAGGCGCGCCCTCGTGGACGATGAAGGCGTCCTTGCCGTAGCACCGCGTGATCGCTCGCTCGACGATGACCGACTGAAGCGCGCCGGGCAGTGAACCGAACCAGCGTCCACGGCGCAGGAACGCCACGTCCGGCGAGACCGCGGGCGCTCGCTCGCTCGGCGTGAGGGCCGCCTGCATTCCATGGATACGCGACTCGTTCACGGAACCGCCTTTCTGAACGTCCGCCAAGGCCGCCGGCGCGGATGAGAGCGCCAACTGCCGCCGCCGCGCCTGGCACTCGCGGAAGAACAAACTTGCCTTCCCACACTTTCAAAATGGCTCCCCGCCGACACCCCGTATTGCCCGTCCTCAAAGGCGAACGACGAACCCTGACGTCGGCGCCGCGTCGTTCGATGCCGCCTGTTCGACAGCAAGAAGTCCGCCGACCCACGCCGGCAGAGTCGATCCGGCGCCGGGCGCTGCCGATCACAGCGGTGACGCGACGGTCTTCAGCACGCGTCCGATCGGCGCTACCCTGCTCGCCGACTCCGCGGTCGTGCTCGTCGTCGTGCTGCTGCCGGCGCTGAAGGCCAAGCGGAAGTAGTCTTCAAGGATTGACGCCACCCGCCCGGCGGAACCCCCGTCCGGCGTTCATCGACTCAATGGAGCGAGAGCAATGAGCAAAGTCGGTTTCGTGGGACTGGGAATCATGGGAACGCCGATGGCGGGTCACCTGCTGGCGGCCGGGCACGAGCTCCACGCCTTCGACATCCGGCCCGTGCCGGCGGCGCTGGTCGATCAGGGCGCGCGCGTCTGCGGCTGCGGCCGGGAGGTGGCCGAGAACTCGGACATCGTGATCACGATGGTGCCCGACACCCCCCACGTCGCGGCCGCGCTGTTCGACCCGAACGGGGTCGCTGAAGGACTGTCGCCGGGCAAGATCGTCGTCGACATGAGTTCGATCTCGCCGGTGGAGACGAAGGCGTTCGCCCGCCGCATCAACGAGCTCGGCTGCACCTACCTCGACGCGCCGGTGTCGGGCGGCGAAGTCGGCGCGAAGGCGGCGAGCCTCACGATCATGGTCGGCGGCCCGGCCGAGACCTTCGAGAAGGTGAAGCCGCTCTTCGAGAAGATGGGCAAGAACATCACGCTCGTCGGCGGTAACGGCGACGGCCAGACCTGCAAGGTGGCCAACCAGATCATCGTCGCGCTGAACATCGAGGCCGTCGGCGAGGCGCTGCTGTTCGCATCGAAGATGGGCGCCGACCCGGCCAAGGTGCGGCAGGCGCTGATGGGCGGCTTCGCCTCGTCGCGCGTGCTCGAGGTGCATGGCGAGCGGATGGTGAAGCGGACCTTCGATCCCGGCTTCCGCATCGAACTGCACCAGAAGGACCTGAACCTCGCGCTGTCGAGCGCGCGCGCCGTCGGCATGTCGCTGCCCAACACGGCGACCGCGCAGGAACTGTTCAACGCGTGCGCGGCCCACGGCGGCAAGGGCTGGGACCACTCGGCGATGGTCCGCGCGCTCGAGATGCTGGCGAATCACGAGGTTGCGAAGAGCGGCTGACGGGGACCCGAGCCACAGGCCGCAGAACGCCAGCCGGCAACATCGACGCTACCCGCTGGGCAGAGCCGCCGCCTTCGCCAGGCAGCGCCGGAAGCGCTCGTCCACGCGGCACGC
>JBFZCF010000154.1:0-4617 GCA_041308065.1 Burkholderiales bacterium | reverse complement strand
CGGCGCCGCGATCCTCGAGCAGGGCGGCAACGCGATCGACGCGGCGGTGGCGATCGCCTATGCGCTCAACGTCGTCGAACCGCAGTCGGCCGGCATCGGCGGTGGCGGATTCATGATGATCCACGTCGCGAAGACGGGCGAGACGATCACGATCGATTCGCGCGAGAAGGCGCCGGCGGGAGCAAAACCGGACATGTTTGTGGGCATGCCGAATTTCGCCGTGCAATCGCTCTCCGGGGTCGCCGTCGGCGTGCCCGGGATGGTGCGTGGCACCGAACTGGCTCTCGAAAAGTACGGCCGGCTGTCGCTGGCGCAGGTGCTGCAGCCGGCGATCAAGCTGGCGGACGACGGCTTCGCCGCCACACCGCGCTTCGTCAGCAGCCCGAACTGCACGGGCACGAACGCGGGGACGACTGCCACGAGTCGGGCCAAGAACTCGCCCTTGTCCGCGGAGTACTTCTGTCCGGGCGGACAGGCGATTGCGCCAGGGACGGCGGTCACCAACAAGCCGCTCGCCGACACCTTCCGGCTGATCGCGCGGCACGGCGCGGACTGCTTCTACAAGGTGGACCTCTCGAAGGGCTGCGACATCGCGCTCGGCATCGTCGAGGGCCAGACCTGGACGCGCCCGCAGGGGCCGGGCGGCCGGGCCGGCAGCATGACGCTGGCGGATCTCGAGGCCTACCAGCCCGCGATCCGCGCGCCGATCGAGGGCAAGTACCGCGGCTACCGGATCAAGTCGATGGCCCCGCCGTCGTCGGGCGCGCTCACCGTGATCCAGATCCTGAAGATGCTCGAGCGCTTCCCGCTCGGCGACGCCGGCCAGGGCTACGGCTTCGGCTCGGTAAAGACGCTCAACGTGATGGCGGACGCGATGCGGATCGCCTTCGCCGATCGCGCCAACTGGATGGGCGACAAGGACTTCGTCAACGTTCCGACGAAAGGGCTGATCAACTCCAGCTACCTCGCGATGCGCGACGACGCGATCGTCCCGGGGTCCCGGATCCAGCCCAACCCGGTGCCCGGCGACCCGCGGCAGTACGAGACCGCGGGAATCGAGCCGGCCACGGCCGTTGCCTGGAGGGAGCCCGTCAGCATGGAGAACGGGACGACGCACTTCTCCGTGGTGGACAAGTGGGGCAACGTGGTCTCGTACACCAACACGATCGAGTCGGGCTACGGCATCGGCGTGTTCGCCGGGTACAAGCGCGCCGACGGTTCCTTCAGGAACCACGGCTTCCTGCTCAACAACGAGCTGACCGACTTCAACACCACGCCGACGCCCAACGTCATCACGCAGGAGCCGGGCTACAACGACGTGCAGCCGAACAAGCGGCCGCGCAGCAGCATGGCGCCGTCGATGATGTTCACGCCGGAGGGCGAGCCGTTCCTCGCGTACGGCTCGCCTGGTGGCGCCACGATCATCAACTCGGTCGTGAACATCACGCTGAATCTGATCGACCACAAGATGACGCTGCAACAGGCCATCGACGCCGGCCGGATCTCCGTCTCAAGCGCCGGCTCAGGCGTCACGCTGGAGACGAACCGGCTGCCGGCCTCCGCCGCATCCGGGCTCGTCGCCCTCGGTTACACCGTCTCCTCGGGCGACGTCGGCTCGGTGCAGGCCGTCCTGATCGACCAGCAGACCGGCAAGCAGTACGGGGGCGCCGACGATCGCCGCGAAGGAAAGGTGATCGGCCTGCCGCAGTCGTTCTGACCGGCGCGCCACGCCTCAATCAAGCCCGGCTCCGGCCGGGCTTTTCTTTCGTCCCGCCCCGATCGCGCCCGCCTTCAAGGGCCGACCGTGCCGCGGCTGGCTCCGCGCACCGCGCGAAGGCAGGCCAGCTGAATGAAGTCGCGCTCGCTCAGTCGCGCACCAGATCGACGAGGTGCAGCGCCACGGCCAGCACGTGCAGTCCCATCAGCACCGCGAACGCGCGCGCCGCGACGATGTGATGGCCACGCCACAGCACCGCGGCGTCCGCGCCGCGTTCGAGCAACCACAGCGTGCCCGTGAGCGCGGCCGCGATCAGCGCAAGCAGGAGCAGCCCCTCGATCGCGGCGAACAGTCCTCCACCCTCGCTGCCCGGACGCTGGCCCCTGAACACGCCGGCCACGTCGGCGCCGATCATGCCGAACTGGCCCGCCGCCCACGGGAAGTACAGCCGCCAGCGCCCTTCCACGGTGCAGGCGGCGAGGTAGACGATCCCGAGCGGCAGCATCGCGAGCCCGAGCACGACGTGGCTGAGGTTGAGCCAGCCGGGTTCTTCCGGCAGCGCGAAGTAGAGTCCGATCCACGGGCTGCTCGCGAGCAGCCACGTGCACGCGAGCGCAATCAGCAGGTGCAGCGGGTTGTTGAGGCGGTCAAGCAGCGAGCGCATCGGCCCGTTGCACCGCGACGCCGGCGCCCGCAGTCAGTTTCGCGACTTCGCCCGCGAACCGCTCGACGTCGTCCCAGTTGGTGAATTCCACCTTGGTGGCGAAGTCGGTCGGTCCCTTGTTGATCCACATGACGAGCCGCATCATGTGCTTGTCGACCGGGCCGTAGCGCGAGTAGTCCAGCTCGCCCGCGAACACGCCCTGCAGCTTCGGCTTCCACGGCGACTGCGCGACCAGCCGCTTCAGGTACGGATTGGTCTGCGGCGTGTTCTTCGCCGGCTTGCGCGCCACCAGGTTCACCGAGAACAGCGCGCTCGGCTTGCTCTCCAGCAGCGCCTTGTTGGCGCGGATGAACTCGAGCACCGAGGGGTGGTGCTTGCCGTGCTTGATGCTGGCGCCGAGCACGATGGCATCGTACGACTTCGGGTCGACGGCGTGGCCCACCAGCGGCGCGACGTCGGCCTGCGCTCCACGCTGCGCCAGGCTCGCCTGGATGCGTTCGCAGATCTTCTTCGACAGCCCGTAGACGGAGGAATACAGCAGCAGGGTGCTGGCCATGGAAGTGCGTGTCCGGGAGGAGACGGACGCAGGCTAGCAACGCGGGCGGCGGGTTTGCTGACCAAGGTCAGCCGGCCACCCGCCATGGCCCGGCGGCGACACGGGAGTTTGCCCTAGCGCACGGCCCGCGGCCCGGGGAGCGCGGCGCCGACTCCGGCCGGTCGGGAGCGGCTGATACGCTCGCCGGATGAACTCTCCATTCGTTGAACTCGGGCTGTCGAAAGAACTCGTCGCGGTGCTGACCGGGCTCGGCTACGAAGAGCCGACCCCGATCCAGAGCCAGTCGATTCCGCCGCTGCTCGCCGGCAAGGACCTGCTCGGACAGGCCGCGACCGGAACCGGGAAGACGGCGGCCTTCGCGCTGCCGCTGCTGCAGCGGGCGCTCGCCGCGAACCGCAAGACGGGCGCGCCCGCCGTGCTCGTGCTGGTCCCCACGCGCGAACTCGCGATCCAGGTGGCCGAGGCCTTCCACAGCTACGGCGGCAAGCTCGGTGCGGTGGTGCTGCCGATCTACGGCGGCGCCGAGTTCGGGCGCCAGGTGCAGGCGCTGAAGCGCGGCGTGCACGCGGTCGTCGCGACACCGGGCCGCGCGCTCGATCACATCCGCCGCGGCACGCTGAGAGTCGACGCGCTCGCGGCCGTGGTGCTCGACGAAGCCGACGAGATGCTGGACATGGGCTTCGCCGAGGACATCGAGCTCATCCTCGACGCCACGCCGGCTGAGCGGCAGACGGCGCTGTTCTCCGCGACGCTGCCGCCGCGCATCGGCGCCATCGCCGACAAGCACCTGCGCGACCCGGTGCGGGTGCTGATCGCGCGCGAGAAAGCAACCAAGGGCACGATGCCCAGGGTGCGCCAGACCGCGTACATCGTGCAGCGCGCGCACAAGGTCGCGGCGCTCGGTCGCGTGCTCGATCTCGAATCGCCCGCGCTCGCCCTCGTGTTCGCGCGCACGCGCACCGAGGTCGACGAGCTGGCCGAGAAGCTGCGCGGGCGCGGCTACCAGGTGGAACTGCTGCACGGCGGCCTGTCGCAGGACCAGCGCGACCGCGTGATGAAGCGCGTGCGCGCCGGCTCGGTGGACCTGCTGGTGGCGACCGACGTCGCCGCGCGCGGGCTCGACGTGGAGCACCTGTCGCACGTCGTCAACTTCAACGTGCCCTCGTCGCCCGAGTCGTACGTGCACCGCATCGGCCGCACCGGTCGCGCCGGCCGCGAAGGCGTGGCGATCACGCTGGCCGAGCCGCGGGAGCACCGGCTGCTGCGCAACATCGAGCAGCTGACCAAGCAGAAGATCGACGTCGCGACGGTGCCGACACCGATGGACGTGCGCGCGCGGCGCCTCGACATGACGCGCGGCGCGCTGCGCGAGGCCCTCGAGGAAGGCGACCTCGACAGCTACCGCGTCGTCACCGATGCCTTGGCGAGCGAGTTCGACCCGATGGACGTGGCGGCCGCGGCCGTGAAGCTCGCGCACCGGTCGCTGCAGGCCGACGCCGCCCACGACGAGGAGCACATTCCGTCGATCGACCTTTCGCGCAAGGAGCCGTGGACGAAGGGGCCGCGCAAGGAGCACCGCGAGCGCGCACCGTACGAGCGTGGCGCGAAGGCAGGTCCGGCCGCCGAGCGCGGCGACGAGCGCCGGCCCGCGCCCGGCGCCATGCACGCGGCCGCCGGCAG
>JBFZCF010000153.1:0-4637 GCA_041308065.1 Burkholderiales bacterium | reverse complement strand
ACCGCGGTCGAAGCCGGTGGCTGCGGACGTGCACTCGACACGCGCGTCGCTCGGTGCAGGCTCGGACTGCGCGCGGGTTTCGCCATCCGCTTCCCTCGTTGGGCCAGGCCGGTGGCTGAGGATCAGCCACCGGCGGCCGATGGTACACAGCCGCGTCGGCATCGGGGGCAGTCCGGCTGGCTCGTGCACGCCTGCGGCGCAGCCGATACAGTCGCTCCTTGCGAAGCGCGCCGCCCCATCGGCGCACGCCACGGGAATCCAACAATGACAGAGACCCTCACCGGTTTCGCCGCCCTCGCGGTGTTCGGCTTCATGCTGGCCTTCGGCCTGCTACTGCTCTTCATGGCGCTGGTGCAGCCGATCTGGTGCGTCGTCGACTGCGCGGTGGACAACCGGCGCAACGGCGGCAACAAGGCGGTGTGGATCATCGTGCTGCTGGTCTTCTGGGGCGTGGCGAACTGGTTCTACGGCGCTTTCTCCGCCGACCGCGGCGCGCTGCGGCGGCTGACGCGGCTGGCGTGGATCTCGATCATCGTGCTGGTCGTTGCGTTCATGGCGCTGTACTTCACGCACGCCGAGTTCCGCAAGGGCATCGAGGAGGAGTGGCACAAGCGGCCGGAGTTCACGGTGCAGATGGAGGTGGCGCGGCGTGGTTGAGACGATCGACCTGCGCTCGGACACGGTCACGCGGCCGACCGCCGGCATGCGCGCCGCCATCGCCGCCGCGCCGGTGGGCGACGACCAGTACGGCGAGGATCCGACCATCAACGCGCTGCAGGAGCGCACGGCCGCGCTGCTGGCGAAGGAGGCCGCGCTCTTCCTGCCGAGCGGCACGATGGCCAACCAGGTCGCGCTGCGCGTGCTGACGCGGCCGGGCGACGAGGTCGTGGTCAGCCGCGAGAGCCATGCCGTCTGGCACGAGGCGGGCGGCTCGGCGGCCAACGCCGGCGTGCAGTTCCGCGAGATCGGCGACCGGGGGCGGTTCAGCGCCGAGGAGTTCATCGCCGCCGTCAAGCCGCGCGGGCACGCGATCTATCCGCCGACGACGCTGGTGGAAGTCGAGAACACGCACAACCGCAGCGGCGGCACCGTGTTCTCGCTGGAGGAGTGCGTCCGCATCGGCGCGGCGGCGCGCGCGCGCGGCATCGCCAGCTTCCTCGACGGCGCGCGGCTGTTTAACGCGGCCGCCGCGAGCCACCACAGCGCCGCGCAGCTGGCCGAGCCGTTCGACCTCGTCGCGATCTCGCTGTCGAAGGGACTCGGCGCGCCGGTCGGCTCGATGCTCGCCGGCCGCCGCGAGTTGATCGAACTCGCGGTGCGCTACCGGCGCATGTTCGGCGGCGCGATGCGCCAGTCCGGGCTGCTGGCCGCGGCCGGCCTGTACGCGCTGGATCACCACATGGCGCGCCTGCCCGAGGACCACGCCAATGCGCGCCTGCTGGCTGAGGCGCTGGCCGGCCATCCAGGGGTCGACCTCGACCTCGCGACGGTGCAGACCAACATCGTCGTCTATCACCTGAAGCCCGCCGCGCCGGACGCGGCGACGGTCGTCGAGCGCGCGGCGGATCGCGGCGTGCTGCTGCTCGCGTTCGGCCCGCGCACGCTGCGCGCCGTGACCCATCTCGACGTGTCGTCCGCGCAGTGCGCGCGCGCGGGCGCCATCCTCGCCGAACTCATCTGATCGTCGTCGACCAACCGAACTGGAGGGAACTCTCATGGCCAGCAGGATCATCACGGTGTTCGGCGCCACCGGCGCCCAGGGCGGCGGCCTGGCGCGCGCGCTGCTTGCGGATCCGGCGAGTGGATTCACGGTCCGGGCCGTGACCCGCAAGCCCGACTCCGACGCCGGGCGCGCACTGGCGAAGGCCGGCGCCGAGGTCGTCGCCGCCGACCTGGACGACGCGGCCAGCGTGCAGCGGGCGATGAACGGCGCCTACGGCGCGTTCTGCGTGACGAACTTCTGGGAGCACTTCTCGCCCGGGAAGGAGCTCGCGCAGGCCGGCGCGCTGGCCGACGCCGCGGCGAAGGCGGGCGTGCAGCACGTGATCTGGTCGACGCTGGAGGACACCCGGTCGTTCTTCGCCGCCGACGGCAAGCGCATGCCGGTGCTGATGGGCAAGTACAACGTCCCGCACTTCGATGCCAAGGGCGAGGCGAATGCGCTCTTCACATCGAAGGTCCCGACAACGCTGCTCTACACGTCGTTCTACTGGGACAACCTGATCCACTTCGGCATGGGTCCGAAGAAGGGGCCGGACGGCGTGCTCGCCTTCACGCTGCCGATGGCGGACCAGCGGCTGTCCGGCATCGCCGCCGAGGACATCGGCAAGTGCGCGCTCGGCATCTTCCGCGAGGGCGCGGTGCACGTCGGCGCGTCGGTCGGCATTGCCGGCGAGCACCTGACTGGCGCGCAGATGGCGGCGGAACTGACAAAGGCGCTGGGGCAGACGGTGCGCTACAACGCCGTGACGCCGGAGCAGTACCGCGGCTTCGGGTTCCCGGGCGCCGAGGACCTCGGCAACATGTTCCAGTTTTACGCCGAGTTCGAGGACGCCTTCGTGAAGGCGCGGCCGATCGAGGTCGCGCGGCGGCTGAATCCGGAACTGCAGACCTTCGCCGCCTTCCTCGCGCGCCACAAGGATCGCATCCCGCTCGGCTGATCGGGGCGGTGCGCGTTTCCCCGGCGGGATGGTCCGCCCGGGAGTTGCTATCCTTCGCCTTCGCTGATGTAGGTCGAAGCGGGAGAGTGCATCCGGAGCCGGATGCCGCCGAAGGCGCAATCTCACCCGGAATCGCTCAGGTTCAAGAACCGCTTCGACGCTGCGACTCTGGAGAGACCGCTCGCTGCGCGCGCGGCGCCGAAGGGGCAGGGGCCGCCGTTTCTTGCGTTTGAACGGCAGCTCCCGAACTCTCAGGCAAAAGGACAGAGGGGTGCCGTTCGACAGCCGTCGGACTGCGCCCCTTTTTCTTTGGTCGGGAGTTCCATGGGCAACCGCACACCGCTGTACGACACCCACGTCGCGTCGGGCGCGAAGATCGTCGACTTCGGCGGCTGGGACATGCCGCTCAACTACGGCTCGCAGATCGAGGAGCACCACGCGGTGCGCCGCGGCGCCGGCATGTTCGACGTCTCGCACATGTGCCCGGTCGACGTGAAGGGCAGCGACGCGCGCGCGTTCCTGCGCCACCTCGTCGCCAACAACGTCGACCGCCTGACCCAGCCCGGCAAGGCGCTGTACTCGTGCATGCTGAACCCCGCCGGCGGCGTGGTCGACGACCTGATCATCTACTTCCTCGCCGACGACTGGTTCCGCGTCGTCGTCAACGCGTCGACCGCCGACAAGGACCTTGCGTGGATGGAGAAGGTGCGCAGCGAGCGCGCCTTCGCCGTCACGATCGCGCCGCGCCGCGACCTCGCGATGATCGCGATCCAGGGGCCGGACGCGCGCGCGCGGTTCTGGCAGGTGCGGCCGGCGACGCAGGCCGCCACGGAGAAACTCGGCGTGTTCTTCGCCGCCGCGGCCGGTGACCTCTTCGTGGCACGCACGGGCTACACGGGCGAGGACGGCTTCGAGGTGATGCTGCCGGCCGGCCAGGCGGCGGCGCTGTGGGCCGACCTGAAGGCCGCGGGCGTGGCCGAGGCCGGGCTGGGCGCGCGCGACACGCTGCGCCTGGAAGCGGGCATGAACCTGTACGGCAACGACATGGACGAGACGGTCTCGCCGCTGGACGCCGGGCTGGCCTGGACGGTCGACCTGAAGACCCCGCGCGAGTTCGTCGGCCGCGCCGCGCTCGAGCGGCAGGTGGCCGACGCGGGCGCGCGCAAGGCGCTCGTGGGCCTGAAGCTGCTCGACAAGGGCGTGCTGCGTTCGCACCAGAAGGTCGTCACGCCGCACGGCGAGGGCGAGATCACCAGCGGGACGTTCGCGCCGACGCTCGGCTTCTCGGTCGCGATGGCGCGCGTGCCGCAGGGCGTGAAGGCGGGCGACACGGTGCAGGTCGATGTCCGCGGCAAGCTGCTCGCCGCGCAGGTGGTCAAGATGCCCTTTGTCCGGAACGGCCGGCCCATGATTTGAGCGTCGCAGGTGTACGCGGCGCTGCGCGCCGCACGTGCACCTGCTCCGAAAAGTGTGCGGGCCGGGCTTCGGGGCGGCCGGGCGCCCGGCCCGATTACAGAGGCAACGAAAGAGCGAAGGAGAGGCGATGAAATTCCCCGCGGAACTGAAGTACACGTCGACGCACGAGTGGGTGAAGAAGGGCGATGACGGCCTGCTGTGGATCGGCATCACCGACGCCGCGCAGGACATGCTCGGCGATCTCGTCTTCGTCGGCGACGTCAAGGTCGGGCAGACGCTGAAGGCGGCCGAGACGGCCGGCGTGGTGGAGTCGGTGAAGGCGGCGTCGGACATCTATGCGCCGGTCGACGGCGAGGTGGTGGCGTTCAACGACGCCCTCGAGTCCGAACCGCAGCAGATCAACGCCGATCCGTACAGCGCGTGGATCTTCAAGATGAAGACCGCGGCGTCCATCGACGGGCTGCTCGACGCGAAGGCTTACGAGGCCCATGCCGCGGATTCGCACTAGCGCGCTCGCGCTCGCGGCGATCGCCGCGCTGCTCGCGGTCGCCGCCCCCGCGC
>JBFZCF010000152.1:0-4657 GCA_041308065.1 Burkholderiales bacterium | reverse complement strand
CGCCGTCACCGCCGCCGCCGCAGGCGGCCAGCGTGGCCACGCCCGCAATCACGAGCAGGTGCAAGGCCCGGCGCGCGCGCGAGGTCAACGTATTCCGGATGGTCATGATGCCTGGTTGTTTCGGATGCCCCGCCCCTCGCATCGTCGCACCGGGCGGCGGAGCGGCCATCCCTTCGGTTGGTTCGTCCATATGTCGGGTACCGGGGCACCGCTGCTGCCCGGCACCGGACGCCAGCACCCGAAGGCGCCGAAGGACGGAAGCGAGGAGGCCCGGAATCCCGGCCGATTCGCGGCTGGCTACGGGCTGCGCAGAAGCAGCCAGGCGGCGACGGCGACCCACACCACAAGCGTGCCGACGAGGTTCGCCGCCGCGTTGTTCTGCCGGAACAGCGTCCAGTTCCAGTAGGCCACGGGCTGACCGGCGAGCGGCGGCCCGGGGATGAAGCGGTGCACCCTGGCGCAGTACTCCTCGTAACGCGGGCCGAAGATCGGCTTCAGGTGCGCTTCCTCGCGCTCGACGCGCGTGTCCATGTAGAACCAGTAGACGATGGTGTAGGCCAGCAGCAGCCACGTGCTGCCGAGCAGCATCAGGAAGCCGAAGATGATGAAGAATCGCCCGAGGTACATCGGGTTGCGCACCATCGCGTACGGACCCCGGATCGCCAGGTCGGAGTTCTTGTCGAGCGACGCGAAGCTCCAGAGCTGGATGAACTCCCCGACCATCGACACGATGAAGCCCGCCAGCAGCCAGTCGCGCTGCAGGAAGGGCACGGCCGCGACGATCGCGACGATCGCGAGCGGTACCCGAAGGCGGACGAGGAAGCGGCGCAGTCCCGGGTGATTGAAGACGGAGCGGAGCGAGGCGAGCATCGGGAGGTCAATGTGGCCCGGCGGGGCCGGAAGTGGTCTTCTGCTTGGCGGCGCCAGCATACCCGCGCGCGATCCACAGGCGCCGCCGGCGGGTCATCCGCTCGTAGAGCTCGCGTCGCGCGGGCCCCATGGAGTCGGGATCGCGCTGGAGCCACTTCTTGTAGACGCCGGTCATGTCGAGGTCGTCCAGCCAGCGCCGCCACGAAGCCGGCATCCAGCGCGTGTCGAGCGATGCCTGGAAGTCGATCAGCGCCGGCCGGCCGTCGGGCCGCAGGAGCATGTTGCCCGTGCCGCGGGTGTCGAGGTGCACGATCCCGCGTGCGTGCACCTCGTTCAGCAGGCGCTCCAGATCGACGAAGAACGGCGTCGTCATCTGCTCCGGAGCCACCTGGCCGAGCGTGATCCCCGGGATGAACTCGGCGGCGATCGCGTCGCCGTCGATGCGGAACGCCCGCTGCGGCACGCCGTCGATGCCGCCGAGGCGCTGCAGCGCGCGCAGCTCGCGGCGCAGCAGGATCCGGCCGATCGTCCAGCGCACCCAGAAGGCGCGCCGCGAGAAGTCCTTGACCACCCAATCCCGGCCGGCCGCCCCGACGCGAAAGACCTGCGCGTTGGCCCAGCGTCCGTCCCGCAACAGCTTCGTCGGCGCGCTTGCCAGCGCGGCGCGATCGAGCGGCATGCGCGCGTCGGTGGAGTCGATCGGTGGCAAGGCGGGGATGGCAGGGGCTGCCCGAGACGGGCGACGGTGAATTATCCCACCCGGACTTTGCGGCAACGTGGCGACACGGGACAGCCGCCGGTCGGCCTGCGCTCGCGTCGACCGCCGCACGGCAGAAACCGCTGGCACGTCAACCGACAGGTCCCTACCATCCGTATCCCATGAACTTGCTGATCATCGGCGGCGGAATCTTCCTGGGCCAGGCCCTGCTGCAGGCCGCGCTCGAGCGCGGCGACGCAGTCACCGTCTTCAACCGCGGGCAGTCGCGCAACTGGTGGCCGCCCGGCGTGAAGTGGATCATCGGCGACCGCAAGGAAGACCTCCACCTGCTGATGGGCCGGCGCTGGGACGCCGTGATCGACACCTGCGGCTACCTGCCGCAGGACGTCGAGGCCACGTGCGCCGCCCTGTTCGATGCCTGCGACCGCTACGTGTTCGTCTCCAGCGTCTCCGCGTACGCGTCGTTCGCGCACGCGCCGATCCGCGAGGACGATCCGCTGGCCTCCGCGGTCGGCATCGATCGCGAGGCAATCAATCCCGAGACGTACGGGCCGCTGAAGGCCGAGTGCGAGCGTACGGTGCTCGGCATCTACGGCAGCCGTGCGCTCGTGGTGCGGCCTGGCCTGATCGTCGGGCCGAACGATCCCACGGGGCGCTTCTCGTACTGGCCGTGGCGCCTCGCGGGCGGAGGCATCGTGCTGGCGCCGGGATCGCCGCACCGGTCGGTGCAGTTCATCGATGCGCGCGACCTCGCGGCGTGGATGCTGCGGCTCGTCCAGCTGGGAGCGAACGGCGCGTTCAACGCCACGGGACCCAATGAAGGCATGACCTTCGGCGAGTTGCTCGACACCTGTCGCTGGGTCAGCGGCGAAGAGGTCGACGTCGAGTGGGTGGCGGAAGCGTTCCTGGGACAGGAAGGCGTGAAGCCGTGGATCGAACTGCCGCTCTGGATCCCGGCCAGCGACGCGCAGACGCGCGGGTTCAACTCGATCGACACCAAGCGCGCGCAGGCGACGGGCCTGAAGACGCGGCCGGCCGCGGTGACAGTCAACGACATCCTCGAGGCGGGCATTCCCGCGCCCGATGACAAGCGACGCCACGGCAAGCTGACGCGCGAGCGCGAGCGCGACCTGCTCGCCGTCTGGCAACTCCGCAAGCAGGGCCTCACGGTCGCCTGATCGCGCGATCGCGTCACTTGCTTCCCGGATTCCGTGCCTCGGGGCAGGGGCGAACGCGTTTCGGGCGATAATTCGCCCCGATGGTGCCGCACTCGCTGTTCGTCTCTTCCGATCGCCACGTCGATCTCGCCCTGAACCTGCTGACATTGATCGTCGGCGGCGGCCTGCTCGCCACCGCGGCCGTGCTGGTGGTCATGTGGCTCCGCCCCGCCCCGCCTGCGCCCGATGGCGGTGAAATGGGGCCGCCGGCCTGGGCCTCGGTGTCCGAAGTCCTGCTCGATCCGCCCCGCCTCGGGTTCGAAGCCCGCTTCCCGGAAGTACGCCTTCCCGAGGTCCGCTTCGCGTTCGGTGCCACCATCTTCCGCTGCGAGTACCGCGGACGGGTCGCGTACACCGACCGTCCCTGCGCGGCTGGGGATGAGCGCGCCCTGCCGATCCGGCCCTTCTGATCGCCGGGCAGCGCGCCCGGTTACAGCTTGAAACGAGTTCGTGTCCGCGACGGGCATCGGCGACCCGTTGATGGGTTGTACGACCACGGAGGACTCGATGAAACGCACTATCCTGATCGGCACACTGATGGCAGCGCTGCTGGCGCCCTTTGCCGTCGCCCACGCGCAATCGAACGTCATCATCAGCGTGAACACGCCCGAATTCGGCTTCCGCATCGGCGGGCCGGTGTTTCACCCGGTGCCGGTGTACGCACCCGTCCCGGTCTTCGTCCCCGCACCGGTGTTCGCACCGGCGCCGGTCTTCGTTCCGATGCGCGTCCACGCACCGCGCGTGATCCACACCGTGCCGGTCATCGTGGTGCCGCCGCGCCATGCAGCGCGACACTTCGGTCCGCGCGGGGGCGCATGGGTCGCTCCGCGCGCGTACAAGCATCGCGACCGGGATGACTGGCGCGAAGGGCGACGCGAGCAGCGCCGCGACCGTGACCGCGATGACTACCGCGATGGCTACCGAGCCAATTACCGCTACTGAGATCGCTGGCGCCTGAAACAGGGCTGTGATTGAATCCCCGTGGCACCAACCACGGGGATCGTCATGCGCACGGAAGGACCTGGCAGTTCGAACGTCGAGGATCGTCGCGGCCAGCGCTTCGGCGGCCGCGGGCTGATCGGCGGGGGCATCGGCACCATTGTGCTGGTCGTCATCGGGATGTTCTTCGGCATCGATCCGCGCGTGATCATGGGCCTCGCCGACACGGTGCAGCAGGTGCAGGCTCCGGCCGAGGCGCCGGCCGGCAAGCTCGGCGCCCCGGCCGACGAGATGGGCCGGTTCGTCGCCGTCGTGCTCGCCGACACCGAGAAGACCTGGAACACGCTGTTCCGCCAGCTCGGCCGCGAGTACCAGGAGCCGCGGCTCGTACTGTTCACCGGCGCCACGCAGACGGCCTGCGGCACCGGCCAGGCCGCGATGGGGCCGTTCTACTGCCCGCTCGACCAGAGCGTGTACATCGACCTCGCCTTCTACCAGCAGTTACGCGACCGCTTCCGCGCGCCAGGCGATTTCGCGCAGGCGTATGTCATCGCGCACGAGATCGGGCATCACGTGCAGAACCAGCTCGGCATCATGCAGAAGATGGATGCGTACCGGCAGCGCCTCAGCGAGACGCAGTACAACGCGCTCTCGGTCCGCCTCGAGCTGCAGGCCGACTGTTTCGCCGGGGTGTGGGCACACCACGCCAACAACCGCCAGCTGCTCGAGGCCGGCGACGTCGACGAGGCAATGAACGCGGCCGCCGCCATCGGCGACGACACGATGCAGCGCCGCACGCAGGGCCGCATCGTTCCGGATAGCTTCACGCACGGCAGTTCCGAACAGCGCATGCGCTGGTTCATGACCGGAATGAAGACCGGCCAGATATCCGCCTGCAACACCTTCGAGGGAA
>JBFZCF010000151.1:0-4694 GCA_041308065.1 Burkholderiales bacterium | reverse complement strand
CGCCGCTGCTCCCGCGCCGGCTCCGGCCCCCGCGCCCGCCGCCGACGCCGCCAAGCCGGCCGACGCTGCTCCCGCCGCTGCCGCTGCGACTGACGCCGCCAAGGAAGAGGCTGCCAAGGCCGCGGGCGAGGCTGCCAAAGCTGCAGGTGATGCCGCCAAGGCCGCGGGCGAAGCCGCCAAGGCCGCGGGCGAAGCCGCCAAGAAGTAACCCGGCCACGGAAGAAGAAAGGGCCGGCATTGCCGGCCCTTTTTTTCGCCTGCTCGAGTCCGCTACACGACCCGCCAGTCGAGGCCTTCCTCCTGGTCGGCGACCGCCACCTCGCCGGGAACGCACCCGAGCACGGCAGCGATCGCCGCGCTCGCAAGTGCCTTCGTATTGTTCTGTGCCGACAGGTGCGCGGCCGCCACCCACTGAAGCCGCGTGCAGTCCATCTGGCGCAGCAGCTTCGCCGCCTGGGCATTGGACAGGTGACCGCGCGCCCCGGCGATGCGCGCCTTCAGGAACGCCGCGTACGGGCCTGTGCGCAGCATTGCCTCGTCGTGGTTGCACTCCAGCACCAGTGCGTCGACGCGACATAGCGCCGCGACGATCCGCGCCGTCGGCTCGCCCGCATCGGTGAGGAGTCCGAGCCTGCGCTGGCCATCCCCGAACACGAACTGAAGTGGCTCGGCCGCGTCGTGCGGCACCTCGTACGGATCGACCACGACGGCACCGATATCCTGCCGCACTCCGGATACCAGTTCCCGCCACTTCACGCCACGGTCGGTCAGATTGGCGGCGCGGGCGGTGCCCTCGGAGCAGTAGACGGGAACCCCGGCCTTGCAGGCGTACCGCGCGACACCGCCGACATGATCGCTATGCTCATGCGTGACGAGCACAGCATCGATGTCATGCAGCGCAAGGCCGGCGCGCTCGAGGCGACGAGCGAGTTGCTTCAGGTTGAAACCGTTGTCGACCAGGACGCGCGTGACGGACGAACCGTCGCGCGCTTCCACCACCAGCGCATTGCCGCTGCTGCCGGAGCCGAGGCTGCAGGCGCGCAGCACGCCGCGGCCCGCGCTACCGCAGCTGGTCGTTCAGCAATGCCAGGATCCGGTCGCCGGCCGGCGAACGCTCCGGCGCGCCGTTGGCACCCAGCACCGTCACGACGGTCCTGTTCGTGCTCTCACCGACCACGACGACGCGGTACTGCAGGGCCGGGACCGGCTTGTCGCTGGTGAATATCCTGGAGAAGAAGCCCTGCTCCGACTTCGCCTTCGCCTCGTAATCCGGGTCGAGGTAGCGGACGAAGTAGATGCCCTTGGCGCGGTCGCGGTCCTCGACCGTGAAGGCGCCGCGGTCGAGCGCAAGGCCGACCCGGCGCCACGCGCGCTCGAAGCCGTCGTCGATCTCGAGCCGCTCGCTCCGTCCATCCGAGCCCTTCACCATGCGAGCGAGCTGGGGCGCCACAGGCGCCGCAGTCGCGGAAGCTCCAGCGGGCGGCCGGGGCGCGCCCGTTGCACCCGCCGGCGCCGCCGCGGTGGCGGTGGTCGGTTGCGCCGCCGACGCGTCGAACTTCACGAGCAGGCGCTGCAGGATCTCAGCCTCGAGTTCCGGATCCGAGGGCCGCGGCTGCCACTTGGTCTGGTCCTGGGCCGACGACGTGAAGACCTCCACCATGCCGCGGTGGCTCACGAAGATCTCGGAGGTGTTCTGCGGCGTGCGCTCGACGCGCGCGCGGTACTTGTCCATCTCGCCGGTCGAGTACACGGAGTCGAGCAGGCGCCCCAGCGTGCGACGGATGATGTCCTGGGGGAGCTTCGCCCGGTTCTCTGCCCACGCGGTTTCGAGGATGCCGGTGGCCGCATCGGACTTCTCGACGCTCAGTCCGACGGTCGGCCAGAACTCGACCAGCACGGGCCAGACGCGCTCGGGTGGAAGGTTCACCGCGAGCCAGCGCTGGTTGCCCTGCCGCTCGATCTTCGCCACGACGCCACCGGGAACCACGGCGGACGTGGCGGCGGTCGGTACGGCGGCGGTGCCGGGTCGCCCTGCCTGCGGCTGGCCCGAAGCCGTGATCGTCTGCGGCCGCTCGGGAACCAGGAAGCGGTCGTCGCGCGGCAGTTGCGACAGGTCCGGCGGCACCTCCAGGGGCGACCGCGCCTGCTGTGCGGACTCGTAGGCGACCTTGTCGGACTGGAAAAAACTCCCGGTCCAGGAACAGCCTGAGAGCAGCACGGCACCGACAGCAGCGAGCCAGCGCAAACGGGTGAAACGATCGCTCATCGAAACTCCTGCCCGGGCTAGAGGAGCCCGGCTTCCTTCATTGCGCCGAGTACGACCGGCTCGTTGGCCACGCTCAGCGGCACGAGCGGCAGGCGAATGCCGTTCTCGATGCGGCCCGTCTTCGCGAGCGCCCACTTGACCGGGATCGGGTTGGGCTCGACGAAGAGCTTGAAGTGCAACGGCAGCAGGCGGTTGTTGATCGCACGCGCCGTCGCGAAATCGCCGGCCAGCGCCGCGCGGCACATGTCGCTCATCAGCCGCGGCGCAATGTTCGCGGTGACCGAAATGACGCCGTGACCCCCGAGCAGCATCAGGGCGAGGGCCGTGTCGTCGTTGCCGCTGTACAGGGCAAAGCTGGCCGGCGCCTTCTTCAGGACTTCGGCCGCGCGGCCCATGTCGCTGGTCGCGTCCTTCAGGCCGACGATGCCGGGCACCTGCGCCAGCCGCAGCGTGGTGTCGGTGCCGAGATCCGCCACGGTGCGTCCGGGCACGTTGTAGAGAATCATCGGCAGGTCGACCCGCTCGGCGATCGTGCGGAAGTGCCGGTACTGTCCTTCCTGCGTCGGCTTGTTGTAGTACGGCACGACCTGCAGCGTTGCATCGGCGCCGACCTTGCGCGCGTGTTCGGTCAGTTCGATCGCCTCGGACGTGGAGTTGCCGCCCGTGCCGGCGATGACCGGGACGCGGCCATTGGCCGTCTCCACGGCAACGCGGATCAGTTCGCCGTGCTCCTCGGGCGTCACCGTCGGCGACTCGCCGGTCGTGCCGACCGAGACGATCGCGTTCGTGCCTTCGGCGATGTGCCAGTCGATCAGCCGGCGGTATGCGTCGAGGTCGAGCGTGCCGTCCTCGTGCATCGGCGTGACGACAGCGACGATGCTGCCCTTGATCATGATGGTGTTCGTCTCCCCAGCGAAGCTCGGGATTCTACAGCCGCGGGACGACTAGGCCGGGCGGAGCGCGACGCTGCGGGGCCGGTCGACGTCGTCCGCCGCCGGCTGCATCGCGGCGATTCGCTGCACCATCGCCGGCCGCGGTGTTTCCTCGTAACCGTCCTCGAACGCGATCACGCGCAGCGCAGCGAACGCGTCGAGCAACTCGCGCGGCGCCAGCAGGAACGCGGGGTTGCCCGGCTTGCCGAAGGCGGCGTTGCCGACGGCGAAGGTCTCGTACAGCAGCACGCCGCGCGGAGCGAGCGCGGCGAGCAGGTGAGGAAACAGCGGGCGATGCAGGTAGTTCGTCACGACGATCGCATCGAAGCGCTCGCCGTCCAGCGGCCAGGGGCCTTGCTCGAGGTCCGCCACGCGCAGGTGCACGCGCGCATTCGACAGCAGATCCGGCTCGAGGCGGGGCTCGCGGTCGACGGCGACCACCACGCAGCCACGCTCGACGAACAGGCGCGTGTGGCGCCCGCCCCCGCAGGCGACGTCGAGCACGCGGCCGCCCGGGGCAACGAGAGGCGCGAACCGCCGTATCCAGTCCGACGGCCGCGGCTCGGCGTGCACCGGCATGTCCGGGACGGCAGCGGGTCCGCGGCGCGTCAGCCGCGCGCCAGCCCCATCGCCTCGCGCACTTCGCGCATCGTCTCGCCCGCCAGTTCGCGGGCGCGGTCACAGCCGTCGGCGATGATGTTGCGCACGACCGCCGGATCCTCGAGGTAGCGCTGGGCGCGCTCGCGCATCGGCGCCAGTTCGCGGATCACGCTGTCGATCACGGGCTGCTTGCAGTCGAGGCAGCCGATGCCGGCGCTGCGGCAGCCCGTCTGCACCCACTCCTTCGTCGCGTCGTCGGAATAGACCTTGTGCAGTTGCCAGACCGGGCAGCGCTCGGGATCGCCCTTGTCGGTACGGCGCACCCGCGCCGGGTCCGTCGGCATCGTGCGGATCTTCTTCGTGATCGACTCCGGGTCCTCGCGCAGCGCGATCGCGTTGTTGTAGCTCTTCGACATCTTCTGGCCGTCGAGGCCCGGCATCTTCGAAGCCTCGGTCAGCAGGGCCTCGGGCTCGACGAGGATGATCCGCCGCGCGCCCTCCGCGTAGCCGAACAGCCGCTCGCGATCGGCCATGGACAGGCTGCCCGCCTCGTCGATCAGCGCGCGCGCCTGCTCGAGCGCGTCGACCTCGCCCTTCTCCTGGTAGACCGTGCGCAGTTCGGTGTAGCGCTTCGCGCGGCGCGACCCGAGCCGCTTGACCGCATCGCGCGCCTTCTCCTCGAAGCCCGGCTCGGCGCCGAACAGGTGGTTGAAGCGGCGCGCGATCTCGCGCGTCATCTCGATGTGCGGGACCTGGTCCTCGCCCACCGGAACCATGGTGGCGCGGTAGATCAGGATGTCGGCGGCCTGCAGCAGCGGATACCCGAGGAAGCCGTAGGTCGCGAGATCGCGGTCGTTGAGCTTTTCCTGCTGGTCCTTGTAGGTCGGCACGCGCTC
>JBFZCF010000150.1:0-4716 GCA_041308065.1 Burkholderiales bacterium | reverse complement strand
TGAAGGCGAGGCGCTGATCCGCAAGCCGCTGAAGGAACTGGTGGAGGAACTCGATCCGAACCAGTTCTGGCAGATCCACCGGTCGACGCTCGTCAACGCGATCTCGATTGCCGGTGTCACGCGCGACTTCCGCGGGCGGATGCTGGTGAAACTGAAGTCGCGTCCCGAGACGCTGCTGGTCTCCGACAGCTACACGCACCGCTTCCGCCAGATGTGATCCTCGCCAGGCCGCGGGCGTCGGGATCGCCGACATCGTCCCCATATAATTCGTTCGAACCTGGGGAAACGAAATGGCCACCACGAAGCACGCCCGCGTCCTGATCCTCGGATCCGGGCCGGCGGGATACACCGCAGCCGTCTACGCCGCTCGCGCCAACCTCAAGCCCGTGCTGATCACCGGCCTGGCGCAGGGCGGGCAGCTGATGACGACCACCGAGGTCGACAACTGGCCGGCGGATCACCACGGCGTCCAGGGCCCGGACCTGATGGCCCGCTTCCTGGCGCATGCCGAGCGGTTCCACACCGAGATCGTGTTCGATCACATCCACACCGCGAAGCTCGCGGAAAGGCCCATCCGCCTCATCGGCGACAGCGGCGAATACACCTGCGACGCGCTGATCATCGCCACCGGGGCCAGCGCGATGTACCTCGGACTGCCGTCCGAAGAGGCGTTCATGGGGCGCGGCGTGTCCGGCTGCGCGACGTGCGACGGCTTCTTCTACAAGGGGCAGGACGTCGCGGTCGTCGGCGGCGGCAACACGGCCGTCGAGGAAGCGCTGTACCTGTCGAACATCACGCGCAAGGTCACGCTGATCCACCGCCGCGACAAGTTCCGCGCCGAGCCGATCATGGTTGACCGCCTGATGGACAAGGTGAAGGAGGGCCGGATCGAGCTGAAGCTGTTCAGCGTGCTCGACGAGGTGCTGGGCGACGACGGCGGCGTCACGGCCATCCGGATCAGGCACACCCAGACCGGCGCCACCGAGGACATCGCGCTGCAGGGCCTGTTCATCGCGATCGGGCACCGGCCGAACACCGAGATCTTTGCCGGTCAGCTCGAGATGGTGAACGGCTACATCATCACGAAGACCGGGTTGTCCGGCATGGCGACCGCCACCAGCGTGCCGGGCGTGTTCGCGGCGGGCGACGTGCAGGACCACGTATACCGCCAGGCGATCACCAGCGCGGGGACCGGCTGCATGGCCGCGCTCGACGCGCAGCGCTACCTCGAGAACCAGGAACCCGCGACGGCTGGAGCCGAGCAGGCGCTGGCGGCCTGACGGCCGCGCGGAGCCGGCGGTGGCCCGCTCGCTGAAGGACCTCGCGCAACTCGGCGCGCTGCGCGACCGGCTCGCTGCCGACAACCGCGAGCTCGAACGCGCCAGGGCCGAGCAGCGCGAACGCGAGGACCAGGCGCGCAAGTCCGCGAACGAGTTCCGCGACGCGGTCGGACCCGTCACGCCGCTGACGATCCGCGCGCGCGTCGAACACGACCGCCCGCCGCACCCGCCGCTGCCGAAGAAGCGCTGGGAAGACGACCAACAGGTGCTCGTCGCTTCCGTCTCCGACGAGTTCGAAATCGACACGCTGCTGCACACGGACGACGAGCTGTCGTTTCGCCGCCCGGGCGTCGGTCCCGACGTGCTGCGCAAGCTGCGCCGGGGCGATTGGGTGATCCAGGACGAGGTCGACCTGCACGGGTGCCGCACCGACGAAGCGCGCGAGCTGCTCGCGGGCTTCCTCCGCGACGCCCTGAGGCGCGGCGTGCGCTGCGTCCGCGTGATCCACGGCAAGGGGCTCGGCTCTAAGGACAAGCAGCCCGTGCTCCGGGGCAAGACGCGCGTGTGGCTGGCGCAGCGCGACGAAGTCATCGCGTTCTGCCAGGCGCGGCCGGCGGAAGGCGGCGGCGGCGCGCTCGTGGTGCTGCTGAAGCCGGCGGGAAGCCGGCCGTGACCGGGACGTCCGGCCTGCTGTTCGCGGTCGAACTCGTCGCCGTGCTGGCGGCGGCGTTCTCCGGATTCGCCGAATCGCAGCGCAAGTCCATGGACGTCGTGGGCGTCTTCACCGTCGCGTTCATCACCGCCTTCGGCGGCGGCACGCTGCGCGACGTGCTGCTCGATCGCCGTCCCTTCTTCTGGGTCGAGCACGAGTCCTACGTGATCCTGATCTTCGCGCTGTCGCTGGTCGCCGCGCCGATCATGCGGCACGCGCACCGCATCATCCCGAACGCCGGATTCATCGCGGCCGACGCCATCGGCCTCGGCTTCTTCAGCATCGTCGGCGTTTCGCTCGCGCTGGAAGCCGGCATGCCGACGTTCACGGCGACGATGATGGGCGTGATCACCGGCGTGTTCGGCGGCGTCCTGCGCGACGTGATCCTCAACGAGGTGCCGATCGTGCTGCGCGACAACCGCCCGTACGCGATCACCGCGTTCATCGGCTGCTGGTTCTATGTGCTGCTGCGCGGCGTCGGCGCCGACGAGGCGCTGGCGCTGTGGGCCTCGGCCGGGCTGATCACCGCCGCGCGACTGATCGCGTGGCGCCGCGACTGGTCCCTGAAGTAGGCGGGCGCGGCGAAGGCCAACTGACGCCTGGCGCGCGCATGCGCGATCCGGGCGTTGACAGGTCCTAGACCGCCGCTTCGCCCTCTTCGCCGGTGCGGATGCGGATCACCTGCTCGACCGGCCGCACGAAGATCTTGCCGTCACCGATCTTGCCGGTGCGGGCCGCCTTCATGATGGCTTCGATCGCGCGTTCGACCAGCGCGTCCGGCACGACCGCCTCGACCTTCACCTTGGGCAGGAAGTCGACCACGTACTCGGCCCCGCGATACAGCTCCGTGTGCCCCTTCTGGCGGCCGAAGCCCTTGACTTCGGTGACCGTGAGCCCGTTCACGCCGACGTCGGCCAGGGCCTCGCGCACTTCGTCCAGCTTGAACGGCTTGATGACAGCGGTGATCTGTTTCATGGTCTTTCCCGATCGATTCAGAGGGATTCTATGTGGATCGTACCGCCTGCTCAGGCGCTCTCCTCGCGGAAGCGGTTGGTGATCGGATAGCGCCAGTCCCGGCCGAAGCCGCGGTGCGTCACGCGGATGCCGACCGGCGACTGCCGCCGCTTGTACTCGGAGATGCGGATCATCCGCACGACGCGCCGCACCACCGACTCGTCGAGGCCCTCGGCCACGATGTCCGGGATCGCCAGGCCTTCCTGCATGTAGAGCTCGATGACGCGGTCGAGCACCTCGTAGGGCGGCAGCGAGTCCTGGTCGGTCTGGTTGTCCTTCAACTCGGCGCTCGGCGCGCGCGTCAGGATGCGTTCGGGGATGACCGGCGCGATCCCGTTGCGATGGCTGCACAGCCGGTACACCAGTGTCTTCAGGATGTCCTTGATGACGGCGAAGCCGCCGGCGAGGTCGCCGTACAGCGTCGAGTAGCCGACCGCCGTCTCGGACTTGTTGCCGGTCGTCAGCACGATCGACCCGTACTTGTTCGACAGCGCCATCAGCAGCGTGCCGCGGATGCGCGCCTGCAGGTTCTCCTCGGTCGTGTCCCACGGCAGCCCGCGGAACTCGCGCGCGAGGGTGGACAGGAAGGCGTCGAACGCCGGCTTGATCGGCAGGATGTCGTAGCGCACGCCCAGGTTGCCCGCGAGTTCGGCCGCGTCGTCGAGGCTCATCTGCGACGTGTACTGCGACGGCATCATCACCGCGCGCACCCGCTCGGCGCCCAGCGCGTCGACCGCGATCGCCAGCGTGAGCGCGGAGTCGACGCCGCCCGACAGGCCGATCAGCGCGCCCGGGAAGCCGTTCTTGCCGATGTAGTCGCGCACGCCGGTGACCAGCGCCGAATAGGCGAGCGCCTCGTGCGAAGGCTCGACGACGCGTTCGCCCTTCTGCGGCGCGCCGTCCACGAAGTCGACGAGCAGCAGCGCCTCTTCGAAGTGCGCCGCGCTGGCGACCACGTTGCCCTGCGCATCGAGCACGAAAGAAGCGCCGTCGAAGACGAGTTCGTCCTGCCCGCCCGAAAGGTTCGCGTAGACCGCCGGCATGCCGAACCGGCAGACGTTGGCCCGCATGATCTGCAGCCGCTGCTGCTGCTTGCCGAGGTGGAACGGCGACGCGTTGAGCACCAGCAGGACATCGGCGCCCGCCGCCCGCGAGCACTCGGGCGCGTACGCGAACCAGGTGTCCTCGCAGATGTTGATGCCGAAGGCCGTGCCGCCGGCTTCGAAGACGAACGGCCGGTTGTCAGGCGTGAAGTAACGCTGTTCGTCGAAGACGTCGTAATTCGGCAGGTCGTGCTTGCAGTACGTGCCGATCACCATGCCGTCCGCGATCACCGACGCCGCGTTGAAGCGCCGGCCCTCGCGCGCGAGGGGGTGGCCGACCACGACCTTCATCTCGGGAAACTGCAGCAGTTGCGCGCACAGTTTCTGCAGGGCCGCGTCGGTCGCTGCGTAGAATGCCCGGCGCAGCAGCAGGTCTTCGGGCGGATAGCCCGTCAGCGACAGTTCCGGCGTGAGCAGGACATGCGCCCCGGCGGCAGCCGCGCGTCGCGCTGCGTCCAGGATCTTCCGGCTGTTGCCCTCGAAGTCGCCGACGGTGCAATTCAGCTGCGCGACCGCGACTTTGACGTTCGAGCTCATTGACGATGCGGCGGTGAAGGTGGTGCAGGCGGGATCGACGAATTATTGCACGCGCATCGTGAGCGACCTG
>JBFZCF010000149.1:0-4735 GCA_041308065.1 Burkholderiales bacterium | reverse complement strand
GGCGGCCGCAAACTACGCGGTTACGTCGGCACCTTGCGCAGCATCTCGATGCCGACCTTTTCCTGCGCGATTTCACGCAGCGCGGCCACCGGCGGCTTGTCCTTGGTGTCGATCTTCGGCGTGTGGCCCTGCGCCAGCTGGCGCGCGCGGTACGCGGCGGCCAGGCACAGCTGGAAGCGGTTCGGGATGTGTTTCAGGCAGTCTTCGACGGTGATGCGGGCCATGAGCGTCCAATCCTTGAGGGTTGTGGCGCATTTTACCGGACGGAGGTGGCCTGGCGCCGCCCGCCGCGCATTTATCCCACGATGCCCAGCTGGGCGAACAGTTCGTGGTGCCGCGCGGCCTGGCTGCCGTAGCGCAGCCGGGTCGCCGTCACGATGGCGGCCAGCTGGCCCACCGCGGTCTCGAAGTCCTCATTGACGACGGCGTAGTCGAACTCGGGGGCGTGCGCCATCTCGCTGCCGGCGGCGAGCAGCCGGCGGGCGATCACGGGCTGAGTGTCCTGCCCGCGCTTGCGCAGGCGCGCCTCGAGCGCCTCGAACGACGGCGGCAGGATGAAGATTCCGACCGCATGCGGGAAGTGCGCCTTCACCTGCCGGGCGCCCTGCCAGTCGATCTCCAGCAGCACGTCGGTGCCGGCGCGCACGCGCTCCTCGATCCACTTGCGCGACGTCGCGTAGTAGTTGCCGTGCACCTCGGCGCTCTCGAGGAACTCGCCGTCGGCGCGCCGCTGCATGAAGTCCTCGATCGTCACGAAGTGGTACTCCCGGCCGTCCTGGTCGCCCGGACGCGGGTGGCGGGTGGTGTAGGAAACCGACAGCTGGACGTTGGGATCGCGCGCCAGCAGCGCGTTCACGAGCGTCGACTTGCCGGCGCCCGATGGCGCGACGACGAGAAACAGCGAGCCCGCGTGGTCGCCGGCGAGCGCGGCAAGGGCGTCGGTCACGGTCACTCCAGGTTCTGGATCTGTTCGCGCATCTGCTCGATGAGCATCTTCAGCTCCACCGAGGCATTTGTCATCTCGATCGCGGCGGCCTTGGAGCCGACCGTGTTTGCCTCGCGGTTCAGTTCCTGCATCAGGAAATCGAGCCGGCGTCCCACCGGACCGCCCGCGGCCAGGACCCGCCGCACTTCGTTCACGTGCGTGGTCAGGCGCTTGATCTCCTCCTCGACGTCCATCTTCAGTCCGTAGAGGGTGACTTCCTGCCGGATGCGGTCGGTCACTTCCTCGCGACCGACGGTCGTCGCCTTCGTCATCGTCTCGCCAAGCGCCTGTTCGAGGCGCTCGACCAGCTTGCGTTCGACGGCCGCCAGCAGGTCGGGCGCGCGCGCCTTCAACTGGATCGCGATGGACTCGACCTGGGCGCAGTGGGCGATCAGCGCCTCGCGCAGCGCCTCGCCTTCACGACGGCGCGAAGCCGTCATGCCGTCGAGCGCTTCGGCCAGCGCCTCGGCGGTTGCCGCGCGCAGCGCGTCCGGATCGCTGCCGGGCGTTTCGACGACACCCGGCCACTCGAGCACGTCGGCGGTGCCGAGCGGCCGCACGCCCGGGATCGCCTGTTCGACCTGTGCGGCGAGGCCGGTCAGCTGGGCCAGCGCTGCGGCATTCAGCGTCGGCTCGGCCGCGCCCACGCCGCGGACGATGTTGATCCGGCATTCCACCTTGCCGCGGCTGAGCCGCGCGGCGATGGCCTCGCGCAGCATCGGCTCGAACACGCGCCAGTCGTCCGGGATCCGCATCGACAGGTCGAGGAAGCGGGAGTTGACGGAACGCAGGTCGATCGTCAGCTGCCCCAGCGCGGTGGGACGCGCGGCGCTGGCGAAGCCGGTCATGCTCGCGACTGGTTTCATCGGGGTGGGAGGCGGTTGGAGCCGGTGTTATCGAGGGGATTGCACGTCTTATCGCGTGTTTGGAGCGTCGAGTCCTGCTGGCCGGACGGCTAGAATCGCCCGGTCTCACCGAACGAGCGTTCATGCCCGCCCAGACCAACGCACCACTGCCAGAAGGCCTCGAGGTAGGCGGCTACCGCATTGTAAAGAAGATATCCAGCGGCGGATTCTCGATTGTCTACCTGGCCACGGACGACCAGGGCAACTCCGTCGCGATCAAGGAGTACCTGCCGGCGTCCCTCGCGCAGCGCAGGCCGGGCGAACTGCTCCCGTACATCGCGCCCGAGAACCTCAACACCTACCGCATCGGCCTGAAATGCTTCTTCGAGGAGGGCCGCGCGCTCGCCTCGATCTATCACCCGAACATCGTGCGCGTCCTGAACTTCTTCCGCGCGAACGAGACCGTGTACATGGTGATGAACTACGAGTCGGGCCGCTCGCTGCAGGAGCACGTGCTGCGCAACCGCAGCAAGGACCAGAAGGACGTCCTGTCCGAGCGCTTCATCCGCCGCGTGTTCGCGCAGGTGATGAACGGGCTGCGCGAGGTGCACTCGAACCGCCTGCTGCATCTCGACGTCAAGCCGGCGAACATCTACCTGCGCATGGACGGCACGCCGATCCTGCTCGACTTCGGCGCCGCGCGCCAGACGCTGCAGCGGGACATCAGCAAGACCTACCCGATGTACACGCCCGGGTTCGCCGCGCCGGAGCTGTACAAGCGCGATGCCGAACTCGGCCCGTGGACCGACGTGTATTCGATCGGCGCGTGCATCTACGCGTGCATGTCGGGGATGCCGCCGCAGGAGTCGGACGCGCGGCTGAAGGAGGACAAGATGCCGACGGCGCTGCGCGCGTTCCGCGGCCTGTACTCGAACGAACTGATCTCGATGATCGAGCGCTGCCTGCGGCTCAACTCGCTCGAGCGTCCGCAGACGGTGTACGCCGTGCAGAAGGAACTGCTGCAGACGGTGCCGGAGCGGCCCGAGTTCACGCTGATGGAGCGGACCGGCGCGCGCTTCCGCCATCTCCAGGCGCGCGTGACGCGCTTCATGAAGGACCACAACATCACCTGGTTCTAGGCTGCGGCGCCCGCGTCCGGCCCCTGCCGCGCAGCGGTTGATCCGGGGCGGAAGCGTGGCGTAGGCTCGCGAACCACACGGTCGAAAGGCAACGAGCGCAGCGGATGCGGTTCTCGGTCTACCAGGAAAGCAAGAAGGGCGGGCGCAAGGTCAACCAGGACCGGATGGGGTACCTGTACACCCGCGACTCGCTGCTGATGCTCGTGGCCGACGGCATGGGCGGGCACGCGCGCGGCGAGGTCGCCTCGCAGCTCACCTTGCAGACCATGGCCGCGATCTACCAGCGCGACGCCAAGCCGCTGCTGGCCGATCCGGTGCGCTATCTCGAGGAAGCGGTGCTGGCCGCGCACCGCGAACTGCATCGCTACCGCGCCGAGCACTCGCTGCCGGAAGCGCCGCGCACCACGCTGGTCGCCTGCATCGTGCAGCAGGGCATGGCGATCTGGGCGCACGTGGGCGATTCGCGCCTGTACCTGATCCGCGGCGGGCGGATCGCCGAGCGCACCCTCGATCACTCGCGTGTCCACCACCTGGTGCAGGCCGGTTTGATCCGCCCGGAAGACGCCAAGGATCATCCCGAGCGCAACCGCATCTTCAACTGCATCGGGGCCTACGTCGCGCCGACCGTCGAGATCAGCCGTCCGTTCGCGCTGCGCAACGGCGACACGGTGCTCCTGTGCTCCGACGGCCTGTGGGGTTCGCTGAACGACCGCCAGGTCGCGGAGGCCTTCACCGGCAAGACGGTGATGCGGGCGGTGCCCGAGCTGATGGAACTCGCGCTCGAACTCGGCGGTCCCGACTCGGACAACTGCACGGCGGTCGCGATGACCTGGGCCGGCACCGAGTCGATGGAAATGGTGCCGCCGAGCGAAGAGCCGGTGTCGACGCTGCTCATCCCGGAAGGAACGATCGCGTCGACCATCCACATGCCGCGCGTCGGCGAGGCCGACGACGAAGCGGAACTGTCGGAGGAGGAGATCGACGACGCCGTCGCCGAGATCCAGCGCGCGATCTCCCGCGCGGCGAGGCTCGTCAACAAGTAGCGTCGGCTGCGCTAGTCTTGCCGGAACCCCGAGGCGGTCCGCCTCGTTCTCCGGAATCCACCGAATGCCAACAGACCTGCAGCGCCCCGGCGGGCGGCGCCACGACCAACTGCGTCCCGTACGGCTGACGCGCAACTACACCAGGCACGCCGAAGGCGCGGTGCTCGTCGAGTTCGGCGACACGAAGGTCATCTGCACGGCGAGCGTCGAGGAGAAAGTCCCGCCGTTCCTCAAGGGCAAGGGGCAGGGCTGGGTGACCGCCGAGTACGGCATGCTGCCGCGCTCGACCAACACCCGCTCCGATCGCGAGGCCGCGCGCGGCAAGCAGAGCGGCCGCACGCAGGAGATCCAGCGGCTCATCGGGCGCAGCCTGCGCTCGGTGATCGACCTTGCCGCGCTCGGCGAGCGCACGCTGCAGATCGACTGCGACGTCATCCAGGCCGATGGCGGGACGCGCACCGCAGCGATCACCGGCGGGTTCGTCGCCGCCTACGATGCGATCCGCTGGCTGCGCCAGCGTGGACTGATCGAGGCGCTGCCCGTGCTGGACTTCGTCGCCGCCGTCTCGGTCGGCGTGTACCAGGGCGTTGCGCTGCTCGACCTGGACTACGCCGAGGACTCGACGTGCGACACCGACATGAACGTCGTGATGACGGGCGGCGGCGGCTTCGTCGAGGTGCAGGGCACGGCCGAGGGCAAGCCGTTCACGCGCGAGCAGATGGA
>JBFZCF010000148.1:0-4721 GCA_041308065.1 Burkholderiales bacterium | reverse complement strand
GGCATCAGCGCCTCGCTCTGGAACATGTAGCCGGCGCGGCCGTTGATTCCGGCGAGCGGCTCGCCGAACACGTGGATCGTCCCTGCGCTCGGCTCCAGCAGGCCGGCGGCCACGTTCAGCAGCGTGCTCTTGCCGCAGCCCGTTGGTCCCACCACGCTGACGAACTCGCCGGGCGCGACGTCGAGCGTGACGTCGCGTACCGCCGTGTAGCGCTGGCCGCGGTCATCGCGGCTGACGAACGTGCAGGTGATGCTGGTCAGTGACAGTGCGGGGGCGTTCATGCGGATCGGGCCGCCTGCGCGGCCAGGGTGCGGACGGTGGGGCGGTCGCGACTAGCCCTTGGGATACTTTGCGTTCGCCTTGCGGACGAAATCGTTCGTATAAACGGACTTCAGGTCGAGCTTCACGCCCTTCAGGTTGTCGTCGACGCTCTGCAGCGCGCGCAGCGCGGTTGCGGCACCCTGCTCCGGGATCATGCCGTCCGGCGAGAGCGCCTTCTGCGCCTTCAGGAACGCGTCGATGTACACGGCGCGGTCGCCGAGCAGGAAGCTCTCCGGAACCGCCTTGACGATGTCGGACGGGCCGGCCTGCTGGATCCACTTGTTGGCGCGGACGATCGCGTTGGTCAGCGCCTGCACCGTGTTCGGGTTCTTGTCGATGAACCCCACCGGCGCGTACAGCGTCGCAGCGGGCATCGGACCGCCGAAGATCGAGTCCGCCTCGGCGACGTCGCGCGTATCGGAGACGATCTTGATGTCGTTGGCGCGTGCGAGGATCGTGATCACCGGATCGAGGTTCGAGATCGCGTCGATCTGGCCCGAGCGCAGCGCGGCCACCGCGCCCTGCGAGGCGCCGACGCCGACATAGGAAACGTCGCTCGGCCTCAGCCCGGCCTTCGCGAGCACGAAGTTGCACAGGATGTTGGTCGACGAGCCCGGCGCCGTGACCCCGATCTTCTTGCCCTTCAGGTCGGCGACCGACTTGAAGTTCGGCATCGTCTTGTTGCTGACCGCGAGCACGATCTGCGGGGCGCGCCCCTGCAGCACGAAGGCCCGCATCGGCTGGCCCTTCGCCTGCATGTTGATGTTGTGCTCGAACGCGCCGGACACGACTTCAGCGCTACCGCCCACCACCGCCTGCAGCGCGCGGGCGCCGCCGGCGAAGTCGACGATGGTGACGTCGAGGCCCTCCTGCTCGAAGAACTTCTTCTGCTCGGCGATGGTGAGCGGCAGGTAGTAGAGCAGGTTCTTGCCGCCCACCGCGATCGTCAGCTTCCTGCGCTCGATGTTCTGCGCCGCGCCCGTCGCCGGGAACGCCGCGAGTGCGGTTGCCGCTGCGCCGGCCGCCAGCACGTCGCGGCGGGTGTACGTCTTCTTCATGAGGTCTCCTTGGTTTCTGCCTGCGTGCCCGTGCCAGGCACGAGCGGTTCGGGCGATCTTAAATCACGCCGTCGTCCCGCAGCGCGCTGATCGCTGCCACGTCGTACCCGAGTCCGCGCAGGACGTCGTCCGTATGTTCACCAAGGCGGGGGCCTAGCCATCGGGTTCCCCCGGGCGTCGCGGACAGCCTGGGCACGACCGCCGGCACCTTCATCGGCGTGCCGTCGGGCAGCGCGGCCTGCTCGAACATCTGCCGTGCCTGGAACTGCGCGTCGCGCATCATGTCGGCAACGCTGTAGATCCGTGAGACCGGCACGTCCGCGGCCGTCAGCGTGGCCAGCGCCTCCTCGATCGGGTGCCGGCCGCACCAGGCCTGGATAGCGCCGTCGATCTCCTCGACGCGCTTCGCCCGGCCTTCGTTGCGCGCCAGACCGGGATCGTTGGCGAGATCCTCGCGCCCGATGGCGGTCATCAGCCGGCGGAAGATCGCGTCGCCGTTGCCCGCAACCACGATCGCTGCGCCGTCCGCGCACTCGTAGGTGTTCGACGGAACGATGCCCGGCAGCGAGCCGCCTGTGCGCGCTCGGATCGCGCCGAACACGTCGTACTCGGGCAGCGTGCTCTCCATCATGTTGAACACAGCCTCGTAGAGGGCGACGTCCACCATCTGGCCTTCGCCCTTGCCGCGCCCGCCGGTGGCATCCCGGTGCCGCAGCGCCATCAGGGCGCCGACCACCGCGTGCAGCGCGGCGATCGAGTCGCCGATCGAGATGCCGATGCGCACCGGCGGACGATCGGGATAGCCGGTGACGAAGCGGATGCCGCCCATCGACTCCGCGATCGCGCCGAATCCGGGGCGGTCGCGCATCGGGCCGGTCTGCCCGTAACCCGAGATGCGCACCATCACCGTCGCCGGGTTCGCGGCGCGCAACTGCTCATAGCCGAGGCCCCACTTCTCCAGCACCCCCGGCCGGTAGTTCTCGACGACGATGTCGGCTTCGCGCGCGAGGCGATGCGCGATCTCCTGCGCGCGCGGATCCTTCAGGTTCAATGCGATCGACTTCTTGTTGCGCGACTGCACGTACCACCACAGCGAGGTGCCGTCGTGCAGGTAGCGCCAGTTGCGGATCGGGTCACCGGTCTTCGGGTCCTCGACCTTGATCACTTCGGCGCCGAACTCGGCGAACAGGCGCGACGCGAACGGCGCAGCGATCAGCGTTCCCAGTTCGAGCACCTTGACGCCGTGCAGCGGCCCGTGGATCGGTCCGGCCATCTCAGGCTCCCGAGACGAAGATCGTGATCGTCGCGACGACCCCGATGGTCCACACGATCGACCGTGCCCAGTGCCAGTCGGCGACGTAGAAGACGATGAACGCGGCGCGTGCCAGCACGAACATCACGGCGAGCGCGTCGATCCGGTCCTGCGGCGCCTGCGCGAGATGGGCGACGATCACTGCCGCGGCGAAGAAGGGAAATGCCTCGAAGCTGTTCGCCTGCGCGGCGTTCGCCCGCGCGCGGAAGCCCTGCTGCTTCTCGAGCCAGAGCCGCGGGTTGCTGTTGTCGAAGCGCTCGCCGCCCGACTTCGCGATCGACACGGCGACATACGGCATCAGGGCGGCGGCGAGCACGCACCAGTAGGCAGTGGTCATGGCAGCGGGGGAATTCGACGACGCGGGGCGTCGAGTCTAGCGCCGCGGTCGGTTCAGGACGCGCGCCGGTCGAGCATCGCCTGCGCGATGGTGTTGACGTCCGTGTATTCGAGTTCGGCGCCGGCCGGCACGCCGCGCGCGAGCCGCGTGACCCGGATCGGCGGATCGCGTTCCTTCAGCAGCTGGCCGATGTAGTGCGCGGTCGCGTCGCCTTCCGGCGTGAACGAGGTGGCGACGATGACTTCATTCACGACGCCGTCGGTGGCGCGCGCGATCAGCCGCTCCATCTGGATCTCGCGCGGCCCGATGCCGTCGAGCGGCGACAGGCGTCCCAGCAGCACGAAATACATTCCGGAGTACGAGAGCGACTGCTCGATCATCAGCTGGTCCGCCGGCGACTCCACCACGCACAGCAGTTGCGCGTCGCGCTTCGGGCTGCTGCACGTCTCGCAGACCGGCTGCTCTGTCAGCGTGTTGCAGCGCTCGCAGTGGCCGATCGCCTGCACCGCCGCGAGCAGCGCCTCGCCGAGGCGCACCGCGGCGTCGCGGTCGTGCTGCAGCAGGTGGAACGCGATGCGCTGCGCCGAGCGCGGGCCGATGCCCGGCAGGTGCTTCAGGGCATCGACCAGCTTGTCGAGAGTGGGACCTAGCCGCATTTCAGTTCAAAGCGGGTGTACGCGACCCTGCGGGTCGCACGTGCACCCGCTTCGCTTCAATCAGTGCGGCGGGCTTCGGGCGGCCGCGCGCCCGCCGCAAGTTCAACTTCAACGAAGGGAGCACGAGCGACGGCGCCGCGCTGTTTCAGAATGGAAGTTTCATGCCGGGAGGCAGCGGCATGCCCGCCGTGATCGCCGACATCTTCTCCTGCGACACCGCTTCGGCCCGGCGCACCGCGTCGTTGAACGCAGCCGCGACCAGGTCCTCGAGCATGTCCTTGTCATCGCCGACCAGGCCGGGGTCGATCGACACGCGGCGCACGTCGTGCTTGCAGGTCATGACCACTTTCACCATGCCCGCGCCCGACTGGCCTTCCACTTCCGTGCTGGCCAGTTCGTCCTGCATGCGCTTCATGTCCTCCTGCATCTTCTGCGCCTTCTGCATCAGACCGGCGATCTGGGCCTTCATCATGGCGGGACGTCCTCTGGTTCCGGGTGAGTTGGGGAGCGCGCGGGTGGCCGCGGCAGGCGGCTACGCGTCCTTCGGGCGGATCGATGCTGGATCGACCGACGCTCCGAAGTTGTCGAGCAATTCTCGCACGAAGGGGTCGGCGTAGATGGCTTCCTCGGCCTGGCGCTGCCGATCGGCGCGCGCCTGCTCGGCGATGCCAGCCGCGGTGGGGCCTGCGGTGGATCCGACCTCGGCGCTAAGCCGGATCGGCCGGCCCAGCGCCTGGCTTACGGCCGCCTTCAGCTTGTCGAGCGTGCCTGCGTCGAGCAATGTCTTCAGCGGCACGCGCAACTTCATCGCGTCGCCCTCGTGCGACAGGAGTTCGCTGCGGCTCGCGAGTTCCTTCACGAGGCCGGCGACTTTCAGCCGACCGACCAGCGCGGGCCAGTCACCGTCGAACGGGACCGCGACAGACGAGTGCGCCGGCCCGGCCGTCGTCGGAGCCCGTGCGCTGGGCGCTGCGTCCGGCGCGGGGCGCGCCGCTAGCGAGCTTGCCCGCGGGGCGGGAGCGCTGGTGCGCGCGGCC
>JBFZCF010000147.1:0-4770 GCA_041308065.1 Burkholderiales bacterium | reverse complement strand
TCGGCGGCGGTCGGCCACGGCCCAGCGCACTTCTTGCGGGCGCGCAGCTTTCGGGGCGAGGCCCGCAAGTGCGTGTCTGGAGTGCCTTCCGGCGGATGGCGTGCCCGGCCCGCCGTACCGGTCGAATGGCCACGCCCGCCGCCAGAGCCGCGCTCCGCGCGGTACCCCGCAGCGCGGCCGGCGCGCCGCGCGATGTGGATGCCGTCCGCCACCGACCCAAGCACCGTGCGCGGTTCCCAGCGTTCCCTCACCGCCCGACCAGGCGCAGGAGAGGACTCCGACCAGGCGCAGGCGAGGACTCCGCCGGACCACGCGCAGGAGAGGACCTGACCGACGAGGCGCGGGTGAGGGTTCACAACTAGACTGCGGGATCAGTCAACACGGAGATCCGGCATGAACAAGGAGATCGTCTCGACGCCGAAGGCGCCCGGTGCCATCGGGCCGTACTCGCAGGCGGTGAAGACAGGGCTGGTGGTGTTCACGTCCGGCCAGATCGGGCTCGATCCGGCGACCGGTGAACTGGTGAGCCAGGACTTCGAGGCGCAGGTGCGGCAGTCGTTCTCGAACCTCGCGGCGGTGGCGCAGGCCGCCGGCGGGTCGCTCGCCAACGCCGTGAAGTTCACGCTGTTCCTGACCGACCTGTCGCAGTTCGCCAAGGTCAACGCGATCATGACCGAGATGGTGGGCAAGCCGTATCCGGCGCGGTCCACCGTCGGCGTCGCCAGCCTGCCGAAGGGCGCGCAGTTCGAGGTCGAAGCGATCCTCGTCCTTTAGATCGCAGAGCTTGCCGAGACTGGCCCGCAAGAAGCCCGCCGCCGACGATCGCGCGGCGGCGTCGCGCAGCACCATCGCGGCGAAGCTCGCGCGCGCCGGCCTGTCGCGCGACTGGGACTTCGTCCTGCACCTGCCGCTGCGCTACGAGGACGAGACGCAGGTCACCGCGATCGCCGCGCTCGTGCCCGGCGCCGAGTCGCAGATCGAGGCCGAGGTGCTCTCGGCCGATGTCGTCTACCGCGGCCGGCGCCAGCTGCGCGTCACGGTGCGCGACGACAGCGGCGAACTGGTGCTGCGCTTCCTGCACTTCTATCCATCGCAGCTGAAGCAGTTCGAGGCCGGGCGGCGCGTGCGCGTGTTCGGCGCCGTGCGCGGCGGCCTGGCCGGCGTGGAGATGGTCCACCCGCGCGTGCGCGTCGTCGTGGAGGACGCCGCGCTGCCGACGTCGCTCACTCCGATCTACCCGGCGCCCGAGGGCGTGCCGCAGGCCTGGCTGCGCAAGCGCATCGACCGCGCGCTGCGCGACGTCGACATCGTCGAGGTGCTGCCCGCGCGCCTGCTCGACCAGTTCGGCCTGGCGGCGTTGCAGCCCTCGATCGGGCGCCTGCACCACCCGCCGCCCGATGCCGACGCGCACGCGCTGGCCGAGCGCACCGATCCGGCCTGGCGGCGCCTGAAGTTCGACGAACTGCTGGCGCAGCAGATCGCACTGCGCGCGGCGCGCGACGCGCGCGAGCAGCGACGCGCGCACCCCTTGCAGGGCTCGGGTGAACTCACGACGAAGCTGCGCGACGCGCTGCCGTTCCGGCTCACGGCCGCGCAGGACCGCGTGTGGATCGAAGTCGAGCGCGACCTGGCGGGCGTGCGCCCGATGCACCGCCTGGTGCAGGGCGACGTCGGCAGCGGCAAGACGGTGATCGCGGCGCTCGCGGCGGCCCGCGCGATCGAGTGCGGCTTCCAGGTCGCGCTGATGGCGCCCACGGAGATCCTCGCCGAACAGCACTTCCGCAAGATCGCCCAGTGGCTGGCGCCGCTCGACGTCAACGTCGCGTGGCTCGTGGGGCGCCTGACGGCCGCGGCCAAGCGCGGCGCGCAGCAGGCGGTCGCGAGCGGCGCGGCCCAGCTGGTCGTCGGTACGCACGCGCTGATCCAGGATGCGGTCGGGTTCCATCGACTGGGGCTCGCCATCGTCGACGAGCAGCACCGCTTCGGCGTGGCGCAGCGGCTCGCGCTGCGCGGCGAGGGCCGGACCGACCTGCTGCCGCACCTGCTGATGCTTTCGGCCACGCCGATCCCGCGCACGCTGGCGATGAGCTACCTCGCGGATCTCGACGTCTCGGTGATCGACGAGCTGCCGCCCGGCCGGCGGCCCGTGGTGACGAAGCTCGTTTCGATGCGGCGGCGCGAGGAAGTGATGGAGCGCATCCGGTCCGAGGTGCGCGCGGGTCGCCAGGCCTACTGGGTCTGCCCGCTGATCGAGGCGAGCGACGTGATCGAGGCGACCGCGGCCACAGAGACGCACGCGCGCATCACGGAACTGCTCCCGGACCTGCGGATCGGACTGCTGCACGGCCAGCTGCCGGCGGGCGAGAAGTCCGCGGTGATGCAGGCCTTCGTCGCCCGCGACCTCGACGTGCTGGTGGCGACCACCGTGATCGAAGTCGGCGTCGACGTGGCCAACGCCACGCTGATGGTGATCGAGCACGCCGAGCGCTTCGGGCTGGCGCAGCTTCACCAGCTGCGCGGGCGGGTTGGGCGCGGGGCCGACGCGAGCTTCTGCATCCTGCTCTACGACGACGCGCTCTCCGAGGTCGCGCGCGAGCGCCTGAAGGTGATCTACGAGACGGCGGACGGATTCGAGGTGGCGCGCCGAGACCTTATGATGCGTGGGCCGGGCGAATTCCTGGGCGCGCGGCAGTCCGGCGCTCCGCTGCTGCGCTTTGCCGACCTCGAGCGCGATGCGGCGCTGGTCGAGCAGGCGCGAGGGGCCGCCACCGAACTGCTGGCGAAGGAGCCGGTCGCGGCCGCGGCCCACGTGCGGCGCTGGTACGAAGGACGGCATGCCTTCCTGATTGCATGACACTCACCGAACTCAAGTACATCGTTGCCGTTGCCCGCGAGCGCCACTTCGGCCGCGCCGCGGAAGCATGCTTCGTCAGCCAGCCGACGCTTTCGGTGGCGATCAAGAAGCTGGAGGACGAACTCGGCACGCAGATCTTCGAGCGCCGCACCAACGACGTCACGATGACGCCGGCCGGCGAGCGCATCGTCAACCAGGCGCAGCGGGTGCTCGACGAGGCCGCGCAGATCAAGGAGATCGCGCGCCAGGGCAAGGACCCGCTCGCGGGACCGCTGCAGCTCGGCGTCATCTACACGATCGGCCCCTACCTGCTGCCGGGCCTCGTGCGCCAGCTCCTGAAGGACGTGCCGCAGATGCCGCTGCTGCTGACCGAGAACTTCACGGTCAAGCTGCTCGAGCTGCTGAAGACGGGCGAGATCGACGTCGCCATCATGGCGCTGCCGCTGCCCGAGAGCGGGTTGATGATGCAGGCCGTGTACGACGAGGAGTTCATCGTGGCCGTGGCCAAGACCCACCCGTGGGCCAAGCGCAAGGCGATCCCGAGCGAGGACCTGAAACGCGAGACGATGCTGCTGCTCGGCACCGGCCACTGTTTCCGCGACCAGGTGCTCGAGGTGTGTCCCGAGCTGTCGCGCTTCTCGAGCTCGGCCGAAGGCATGCAGAAGACTTTCGAAGGATCCTCGCTCGACACGATCCGCCACATGGTGGCCTCCGGCCTCGGCGTCACGGTGCTGCCGCGCACCTCGGTGCCCGTGAAGCCGCCGCGCGACGCGCTGCTCGAGTACGTGCCGTTCAAGCCGCCCGTGCCCGACCGCCGGGTCGTGCTCGCCTGGCGCAAGTCGTTCACGCGCATGGCGGCGGTCGAAGCCCTGCGCCAGTCGATCCTCAAGGTGCCGCTGCCGGGCGTGAAGATGCTGCCCGACGCGCCGGTGGAGCCCTGGTAGCGCGGCCCTATCGGACCTTGTGCAATTCACGACTTGCAAGCGCGAGCGGCGCGCGCCTAGCATCGATCCAACTTCAACGGAGGCTACATGGCGAAGAGCAAGGTCACGGACAACGGCAACGACAGCGGGCTGGCGATCGACATCGGCATTCCCGCGCGCGACCGGGCAAGGATCGCGGACGGGCTGGCGCGGCTGCTGGCGGACACCTACGGGCTGTACCTCAAGACGCACAGCTTCCACTGGAACGTGGAAGGTCCCATGTTCAACACGCTGCACCTGATGTTCATGGACCAGTACACGGAGCTGTGGAACGCGCTCGACTTGATCGCGGAGCGCATCCGCTCGCTCGGCTACCCGGCGCCCGGCACCTACCGCGACTTCGCGCGCCTGTCGAAGATCGAGGACACCGAGGGCGTGCCGGAGGCGATGGAGATGGTGCGGCTGCTGGTGCGCGGCCACGAGACCGTCGCCCGCACCGCGCGCGACGTCTTCAAGGCCGCCGACAAGGGCGGCGACGAGTCGACCGCGGATCTACTGACGCAGCGGCTGCAGGTGCATGAAAAAACCGCGTGGATGTTGAGGAGCCTGCTGAAGTAATCGTCACTTCTTCGGGGCGCGCGCGGCCTGCGCGCGCTCCTTCCTGATCGCCGCTTCGTCCATCTCGTCGAAGTCCTTCTTCGTGCAGCGCTCGACCCACGCCTGCCGGCTCGTGTCGAACCCCGCCACCTGCTCGCGCAGCGCGGCCAGCCGGGCGTTGTAGGCGTCGGCCTCCTGGTCGCGCTTCGCCACTTCGTCCTCGATCGCCTTGCGCCCGGCCTCGTCGGCCGGATCGAGCGCGGCGGCCCGCTTCTGCCGGTCGGCGTCCATCGCCTGGACGCGCGCCTTCTGCTGGTCGAGCGCGGCCTGCTCCTGGTCGACCCTCGTCCGGATCACCTGCAGGCGATCCTGCTCGTTCATGCACGCTCGCAGCTC
>JBFZCF010000146.1:0-4782 GCA_041308065.1 Burkholderiales bacterium | reverse complement strand
CACGACCGGCGAAACCGCAAGAGCTCACTCCGAAAGCTGCCGGCCCGCAGGGAGCACCCTCAGCCCAGTGTCGCCCGCCGCGCGTCGCGCGGAGTCGAGACGCCCCGCAGCGCGGTCGGCGCGCAGGAGACGCGCCGGACCACACAGCGCGGCAGGCGCGCTCGGGACTCCGCGCTCAAGTCAACGCGCCGAGCCTCTGCAACCAGCGCGCTACGGCAGGATCACCGTGGAACCGACGGTCTTGCGTGACGCCAAATCGGACTGTGCCTTCGCCGCGTCGGCGAGCGAGTAGCGCTGCTCGATGTCGACCTTGATCTTGCCCCTCGCCATCATGTCGAACAGTTCTTCCGAGGACGCCTCGAGGCGCGAGCGCGGGACGATGTGCGTGGCGAGCGTCGGACGGGTCACGAATAGCGAGCCCTTGGCGGCGAGGATGCCGAGGTTGACGCCGGTCACCGCGCCCGAGGCGTTGCCGAAGCTCACCATCAGGCCACGCGGCTGGATGCAGTCGAGCGAGCCTTCCCACGTGTCCTTGCCGACGCCGTCGTAGACCACCGGCAGCTTCGCGCCCTTCGTCAGCTGCATCACGCGCTCGACGAAGTTCTCCTTCGTGTAGTCGATCGTCTCCCACGCGCCGTGCTTCTTCGCCAGCGCGGCCTTCTCGGGCGAGCTGACCGTGCCGATGAGCTTCACGCCGAGCGCCTTCGCCCACTGGCAGGCGATCAGTCCGACGCCACCGGCAGCCGCGTGGAACAGGATCGTCTCGTTGCCCTGCAGCCGGTAGGTCTGGCGGAACAGGTACTGCACGGTCAGTCCCTTCAGCATCACGGCGGCCGCTTCGTCGAAGCCGATCTTCTTCGGCAGCTTCACGACCGTGGCGACCGGCATCGTCCGCAACTCGGCGTACGCGCCAATCGGCCCCTGCGGGTAGGCGACGCGGTCGCCCGCCTTGAGGAACTTCACGTTCGCGCCGACCGCCTCGACGACGCCCGCGCCCTCGAAGCCGAGGCCGTGCGGCAGCGCGGTCGAGTACAGGCCGGTGCGGTAGTAGATGTCGATGAAATTCAGGCCGATGGCATGCTGCCGGATACGGACCTCGTCCGGGCCCGGGTCCTTCACATCCACCTCGGCCAGTTCCAGCACTTCCGGACCGCCGTGCGCGCGAATCATCACCGCCTTGGTCTTCATGACGCCTCCTTGGGAGTTGAGCCCGCTGCCGCCTTCGCCGTCGGCGAAAGGGTCAGCACATAAACGCCGGCGAGGACCAGCCCGGTGCCGGCCAGCTGCCAGCCCGACACCGGTTCGCCGAGAAAGACGAACGCCAGCCCGATCGTCGCGACCGGACCTACCATCGCCGCCATCGACGTGCGGCCCGCGCCGATGCGCTCGATCGCGAGCATGGTCGCGAACACCGGCAGCACCGTGCACAGCGTGGCGTTGAGCAGCGACAGCCAGTACACCGGCGCCGGTTGCGCGAGTGAGCTCACCGGATTCGCCAGCAGGAAGTGCAGCATCACGGCCACGCTGGAGACGCACATCGCGTACGACGTCAGGCGGATCGCGCCGAGCCGCTTCACGAGTTCGCCTCCGATCACGAGATAGATCGCGTAGCAGAGCGCGCTGCCGAACACCAGCAGGCTGCCGAACCCGATGCGCCCGCCCTCGAGCCGCACGTCGTGCCAGAACGCGAGCACGATGCCGGCGTAGGACAGCGCGAGCGCGATCCACTCGAGCCGTCGGATCCGCTTCGCCAGGAAGAACGCGGAGAGCAGCAGCACGATGGTGGGATTCAGGAAGAGGATGAGACGCTCGAGCGCCGCGCTGACGTGCTGCAGCCCGAGGAAGTCCAGGTAGCTGGCCAGATAGTAGCCGAGCACCCCGAGCGCGATCAGCCGGCCGTGGTCCCTGCGCGCGAGCGGTCGGGCGCCGCGCGATGTCCACCAGTACGCCACGACGAAGAACGGTGCGGCGAACGCCATGCGCAGGGCGATCAGCGTCAGCGGATCGACGTTGTAACGGTAGGCGAGCTTCACGACGATCGCCTTGCCCGAGAACAGCACGCTGCCCACGACCGCGAGCGCGAGGCCGGGCAGGAGCGTGCGACGCCGGGAGGAATGCATGCGCCGACCCTGCGCAGCGCCCTTCAGCGTTCCGCGCGCCACGCGCTCCACGCGAGCAGCGCCCAGCCGACCAGGAACGCAACTCCGCCGAACGGCGTGATCGCGCCGAGGCCACGCACGCCGCTCAAGGCCAGCGCATACAGGCTGCCGGAGAAGAGCACGGTGCCGGCGACGAAGCTCCAGCCGGCCCATCGCGCCGCCGGGCTTCGCCACCGTGCGCAGGCCCACGCGACGGCCAGCAGGGCGAGCGCGTGGACGAGCTGGTAGCGCGCGCCGGTGTCGAAAACGGCCAGCAGGTCGGGCGCAAGCCGCGCCTTCAGCGCGTGGGCGGCGAAGGCGCCAGCGCCCACGCCGATGAAGGCGGACGCCGAGCCGAGGATGACGAACAGGCGTTCGTGGCCATCGCGTGTCATGGATCGCGTCACCGTTTCCGTGCGGGAGGGACGGCAAGGGTAGCGCGACCATGGCGCCGCCCCGGCTGGCCCGCCCGATGACGGCTTCCTCTGCGCACCGGCTACACGATCCCTCCCGGGATCGGTGGCAAGGGCGAGTTGTGCGAAGGGCCATGCCTTTGCCATGCTTCGTCCTGCCTTGTTCCCGGGAACACCCATGAGTTCGTTCGCACCGTCCACGGCGCAGGCCTGGGCACTGCTGCTCGTCGCCGGCCTTCTCGAGATCGGCTGGGCCGTCGGCATGAAGAGCACCGATGGTTTCACGCGCTGGGGACCGAGCGTCGCGGTGCTGGTCGCCGCACTGCTGTCGTTCTACCTGCTGGCGCTCGCGATGAAGACGCTGCCGGTCGGCACCGCGTACGCGGTGTGGGTCGGCATCGGCGCCGTGGGGGCGGCCGTGCTCGGCGTCGTGCTGCTCGGCGAGTCGCCCTCGCTGCCGCGCATCGCGAGCATCGTGCTGATCGTTGCCGGCGTCATCGGCCTGGGCCTGTTCTCCGGGTCCTGACCGAGCCCGGCGGCCGCCCCGGCGCCCGTTGCTATGCTCCGCGCGCGCCGCACAACCGGTGCGCCGTCCGTCCTTTGAAGAACCACCTGCGCACGATCCTCCTTCACCTGCTCGTCGGCGCCGTCACCGCCGCGGCGCTCGCCGCGTGCCGCCCAGGCGGCAGCGACGCCGTCGCGCAACTCGAGGGCTGCCGGATCCCGGGCGTCGACCGCGAAGTCCGTTGCGGCACGGTGTCGATGCCGGAGGATCCGGACCAGCCGCAGGGCAAGGCCATCGAGATCCGCTTCGCGGTGGTCCCGGCGGTCGCCCGCAACAAGCAGCCCGACCCGGTGTTCGTCCTCGCAGGAGGCCCCGGCCAGGCCGCCACCCGCACCGGGCGGCAGATGCTGGCGGTGCTGAACGAGGTCAACGCGCGGCGCGACATCGTGTTCATCGACCAGCGCGGCACCGGCGGCTCGCACCCGCTCGAGTGCAAGGTCGAGGAAACGTCGATGAGCGCCGCCTTCGAGCCGTTGCAGCAGGTCGAACGGCTCGCCGCCTGCCTGGATGCACTTCGCGGCGATCTGCGGCAGTACGCCACCTGGATCGCGGTCCGGGACTTCGACGCCGTGCGGGCGCGCCTGGGCGCCGAGCAGGTCAACCTCTGGGGCGGCTCGTACGGAACGCGTGCCGCGCTCGAGTACATGCGACAGTTCCCGCAGCGCGTGCGCAGCGCGGTGCTCGACGGCGTCGCGCCGCCCGACATGGTGCTGCCGGTGTCCTTCGCGCTCGACGCCGACGCTGCGCTGTCGGCGCTCGTCGCTGCCTGCGCGCGCGACGAACGCTGTCATCGGCGCCACCCGGACATGGCGAAGCGCATCGACAGCCTGCTCGCGCGGGCGGACCTCGGCATCGAGGCGCGCGTGCCGCATCCGCTGACCGGGCTGCCGGAGACGATCAGGATCGATCACCGCGTGCTGTCGTCGCTGCTGCGGGTGCCGCTGTATTCGCCGCAACTGTCGGCCGTGCTGCCGTACGCGCTCGCGCAGGCCACCGACGGCGACTTCACGCCGCTGGTCGCCCTCAGCGCCGCCGTCGCCGGCAGCATCAACGAGAACTTCGCGGCCGGCATGCACTTCGCCGTGGTGTGTGCGGAGGACATGCCGCGGGTCGATGCCGCGCAGCGCGCGCAGGTCGCGGCCACCCGCTTCGGCAGCGCCTTCCTGGACGTCTACGAGCGGGCCTGCAAGGGTGTCGCGTCGCGCCCCGTGCCGCCCGGGTTCTACGGGATCCCGGCCAGCAGGACGCCGGTGCTGGTGCTGTCAGGCGGACTCGATCCCGCGACACCGCCGCGCCATGGGGCCCGCGTGACGGAGCAACTGGGCAACGCCCGCCACATCGTGTCGCCGTACCTCGGCCACATCGTCAGCACGAGCGGCTGCGCGCCGACGCAGATGGCGCGCTTCATCCGCGACGCCGGCTTCGACAAGGTCGACGCCGCCTGCCTGACCCGCCTGCCGGCGGCAACGTTCTTCGAACCGATCGTCCCCGCCGGCGCCACGACCGCCGAAATACCGAAGGAGCCGGCGCGATGATCGAGGTCGAACACCTCGCGAAGCACTTCGAGGCGCGCGTCGAGGGCCGGCGCGCGCGCGTCGTCGCGGTCGAGGACATCGGCTTCACGGCGCTCGACGGCCGCATCACCGCCCTGCTGGGCCCCAACGGC
>JBFZCF010000145.1:0-4873 GCA_041308065.1 Burkholderiales bacterium | reverse complement strand
TCGTCGGTCGGCGCCGCGATCGTCTGGTCGCGCGTCACCGTGCGGAAGTCGTCGAAGCGAAGCTTGATGCCGATGGTGCGGCCGACGTAGCGCTTGCGCCGGAGGTCGTTCGACACGTCGACGCACAGCTCGCTGAAGATCGCCGAAAGCTGCCGCTTGTCGCGCACGACGTGCAGGTCGCGCTCGAAGGTGGTCTCGCGGCTGATCGACTTCGGCTCGCTCTCGGTGACGACCGGACGATCGTCCTGCCCGCGCGCCGCGGCGTGGAGCCAAGCGCCGTAGCTCGCGCCGAAGTGCTGCCGCAGCCACGCCGGGTCGCTCGCGGCGAGTTCGCCGATGGTGGCGATGCCCAGGCGGGCGAGCTTCGCGGCCGACTTCGGGCCGACGCCGTTCAGCCGGCGCACCGACAACGGCGACAGGCGGGCGGCCACGTCGTGCTCCGTGACCACGGTCAGGCCGTCCGGCTTGTCGAGCTCGGAGGCGATCTTCGCGACGAGCTTGTTGGGCGCGAGGCCGATCGAGCAGCTGAGGCCGGTCGCGTCGCGCACCGCCTGCTTCAGTTCGCGGCCGACGTCGCGCGCGCACCACCACGCCTCGGCGTTCGCTTCGACCGGATCGACGTCCGGCCCGAGGCGCGCCGCGATCACGTCGGTCAGGTCGATGAAGATCTCGTCGATGCCGCGGTCCTCCACCTGCGGCGCAAGCGCGCGCACCGCGGCCTTGAAGAGCCGCGAGTACTTGCGGTACTCGTCGAAGTCGACCGGCAGCAGCACGGCGTCGGGCGCCTTCGCCGCGGCCTTCATCATTCCCATCGCGGAGTTGACGCCGAACGCGCGCGCTTCGTAGGTCGCGGTGGTGATGACGCCGCGGCCCGCGTAGTCGCCGAGCCGCGCGAACCGGCGGCGCTTCCCGCCCGTCGCCGGATCCACTTCCCAGGCGGGCTGGTGCCGGGCGCCGCCGCCGATCACGACCGGCTGGCCGCGCAGTTCCGGGTAACGCAGCAGCTCGACCGACGCGTAGAAGGCGTCCATGTCGAGATGCGCGATCACGCGCGGGATCGGAGCAGGCGACGGCATGGCCGATCGAGTGTACGGCGCGTGCTCGTCGAACCTGCGGCCGCGCGCAGGCGGCGGTCGCCCGGCTTCCGTGGCTCGATGGCCGCGCGGTGGCGCCGGAGTAAGCTCGCCGCACAACCAGCCTCGATTCCCCACAGTGGCCCCCGCTCCCACGTCGACTCAAACAGACACGACGCACCCCGGCGAGCGCGCTGGCCACACCTGGGAAGCGCAGCACTTCGGGATACCGGCCGACGGCTGGCGGCGCCGCTGGTTCATCGTCATCTTCGAGAACGACACGCGGGCCGGACGCCGGTTCGACGTGTGGTTGCTGATCGTCATCCTGGTCAGCGTGCTCGTCGTGATGCTCGATAGCGTGCAGCCGATCTCCGCGCGCTACGGCACGCTGTTCGATGTCCTCGAATGGGGCTTCACGCTGGCGTTCACGGCCGAGTACGTCGCGCGGCTGGCAACGGTCGAGCGGCCGCTGCGCTACGCCCGCAGCTTCTTCGGGATCATCGACCTGATGGCCGTCCTGCCGACGTATCTCGCGTTCTTCTTCCCGGAGTTGCACGCGCTGATCGACGTCCGCGTGCTGCGGCTGCTGCGGACCTTCCGGGTCCTGAAGCTCGTGGCTTACGTCAGCGAGTACAAGTACCTCGCCGCCGCGCTGCGCGACAGCCGTCGCAAGATCTTCGTGTTCCTCTCCGGCGTCATGATGATCGCGATCACGGTCAGCACGCTGATGTACGTGATCGAGGGCCCGGAGAACGGCTTCACCAGCATCCCGACGTCGATCTACTGGGGCATCACCGCGATGACGACCGTGGGCTTCGGCGACATCGTGCCGAAGACGGACCTCGGCCGCGCGCTTGCCAGCATGCTGATGCTGCTCGGCTGGAGCATCCTCGCCGTGCCGACGGGCATCGTGACGGCGGAGATGACGCGCCGCAACGTGCCGTTGCCGACCCGCGCCTGTCCCTCGTGCGGCGCGGGCCAGCACCTGCCGCGCGCGCGGTTCTGCCACGAGTGCGGCGCAGCGTTGCCGTCCGGGGACGAGCACGCCTGACGCGGCAGGGCTTGCCGCGCCTCAAGGCGCGGCGGCCGGCCAGCGCTAGTCTGGGATCATTCGTCGGTGCATCGCCTGCGAGGAGTTCGATGAAACGCGTGTTGTGGTGTGCGCTGCTGTCGGTCCTGCCCGCAATGGCCGCGGCGCAGGTGGCGGACTACCAGGTCGAGGGCGACGGGATTCCGAAATCCCTCTCCGGCAAGCCCGGCGTGGCCGCGCGTGGCAAGGCGCTGCTGGCGAAGCGGGGCGCCGCCAACTGCCTCGAGTGCCACAGCGTCAAGGACAAGGAGCTCGCGGGTGGGGGCAGCAAGGGACCGGCCCTCGACGGCATCGGCGCCGTGCTGACTCCGGCGCAGCTGCGGCTGAGCGTCGTGGACATCGGAAAGGTGAACCCGAAGGCCGGCATGCCGAGCTTCCACAAGGGCGAGGTCGCGGCGCCAGGCGGTCGCCTCACGCCGCAGGAAATCGAGGACGTCGTCGCCTACCTGGCGTCGCTGAAGAAATAGCGCGGGAGTCGCGCCTCAGACCGAAGGCACTTCGACGGTCGCGTAGTCGGCCGGCATGACGATCTCGAGCATCTCGACGTCGTCGCTGTGCCCGACCTCGCGGTGCCGGATGCCGGGCGGCTGGTGCACGCACGAGCCCGGCTCCAGGCGCACCACGCCCTGCCCCTCGTACTCGAACTCGATCCAGCCCTTCAGCACGTAGACGAGCTGGAGCGTCACGCCGTGGCGGTGCGGCACGCCGTTGAACGGCGCGCCCGGCAGCGCGCGGATCACGTGCGCGGCCACGCGCCCCTTGGTGGCGTCCTTGATGCCGAGGTCGCGGTATTCGAAGAACGAACGCAGTCCCGCCACGAACTGCGCGTCGCTGGCGTGGCTGACGGTGAAACCCTTGGTCGTCATGGCGGTCCTTCCCTGATCCAACGTCGCGCGGATGGGGTGCGTAGTACTGACTACCGGCCGCTCCGCGCTCGCTGAACGGTCGTAAGGTACACGTCAACAGACCGAGGAGGAGCGCATGCGCCTGCAGACGACCGAACGAAGCGACGGCATTTGGTGGATCGCGCTCCTCGCGGGCGCAGCGGCGCTGATCGCGGCGATCTACTTCTTCTGGCCGCAGCCGGAACCGCCGGCGCTGCCACCGACCGCCGCGGTGGCCCCAGCCGAGCCCGCGGCCGCCCCGACGCCGGCAGCGCCGGCCGAGCCGGTGATCGAGCATCCGGTCGAGGCGGTGAAGCCGCCGGAAGCGCCGCCGCCGGTCGCGCTCGACGACAGCGACGGAGCGATCGCCGCGGCGCTCGGCCGCCTGCTCGGCGACGAGCGCCTGCGCAAGTGGTTCTTTGGCGATGCGATCGTGCGGCGCTTCGTCGCGACCGTCGACAACCTGTCGCGTCCGACGGTCGCGATGAAGGTCCGCTCGCTGCGGCCGGTGCCCGGCGCCTTCGAGGTGGTGCGCGACGGCGAGGCGATCACGGTGTCGGCCGGCAACGCGGCGCGCTACGCGCCGTACGTGCAGGCGCTGGAGCGCGTCGACGCGAAGCAGCTCGCGGGCGTGTACCTGCGCTTCTATCCGCTGTTCCAGAAGGCGTACGAGGAGCTCGGCTATCCGAAGGCGTACTTCAACGACCGGCTGGTGGCGTCGATCGACCACCTGCTCGCCGCGCCCGAACCATCGGCGCCGCCGCGGCTGGTGCAGCCGAAGGTGCTCTATGAGTTCGAGGATCCCCGGCTCGAAGCGCTGTCGGCCGGGCAGAAGGCGATGCTGCGCCTCGGCCCGGACAACGCGCAGCGCGTGAAGGCTCAGCTGCGCGCGTTGCGCGCCGAGATCACCGCCAGCGCGCCGAAGCCCTGAGGGCGCGGTCAGCCGAAGGGCGCCACGCCGATCAGGGGACGGTGCAACGCAAAGGCGAACACCGCCCAGGCGACAAGGCCGACGACGACCGTGATGGCGGTGCGTGAGCCCGGGCCTGCGGGATAGGTCGTTCCGGCCGCACGGTCGCGTCGCCGAGCGGCGATGAAGCCCAGCACGGCCCACGCCAGGAACGTGCCGAACAGCAGGACGTCGGCGAGCGTGCCGTTGGCGAGCAGGTGCGCCAGCGCCCAGACCTTCACGCCCGCCACCATCGGGTGGCCGATCGCGCGCTTGATGGCATTGCCGGGCACGTAGGCCGCCACCAGCAGCACGAACGCGGGAATGGTCAGCAGCGCGGCGAGGTGGCGCGTCCACACCGGCGGCGCAAACAGCACGACCGGCGACTGCCGCGCCGCGCCGTAGCCGATCACGAGCAGCACGAAACCGGCGATCGACAGCAGGGAATAGATCGCCTTCCAGGGCTTCTCGCCGACACGCGCGATGGTGGCGGTGCGCCAGCCCTCGGCGACGATGCGCGTCGAGTGCACGCCGAGGAAGAGCGCCAGTCCGAGCAGCAGCAGCGTCATCGGGGTTGCCTTTGGCGGTGGACAGAGCCGCAATCTACCCGAGTGCACGTCGGCGCGGGCCCGACGCCGGCCGGGGGCGCGCAGTGCCCGCGCGGCTACGGCTGCGCGGCCTGCCGCGCCTTGTCCTCAAGCGCGCTCCAGCGTTCGAACTTCGCCGCGAGCTCGTGCTCGACCTGCTCGGCACGCGTGCGGTCGGCCTTGATCGCCTCCGGCCCCTGGCGGTGATAGTCCGCCGAACTCATGCGCTCGGTCAGGGCGTGCTGTTCGCGCTCCAGCGCTTCGATCTCGGCCGGCAGGCCCTCGAGGTC
>JBFZCF010000144.1:0-4909 GCA_041308065.1 Burkholderiales bacterium | reverse complement strand
CGGGGCCGGGACCGCCGCCACCGCGGCGGCGACCGCGTCTTCCGCCATGCGCTTCTGGTACCCGGCCGCCAGCAGGGCGCGCAACAGGTCGTCGCGGCTGGTCCGGCGACCGATCATGTCGCGGAACCAGTTCCTCAGGTCGGACGGCAGCTGGTCGAACTTCATGCCGAAGCGTTGTGGGATGCCCGGTTCGAGTGTACCGAGGCGCGGGGGTATTCTTGACCTCAGTTGCCTGCGGGAGGAGCCATGTTGCAGAAAGTGGGATTGCCGGCGCTTGCGGATGGAGCGCTGCTGAAGACCGACTCGTTCATCGATGGAGCCTGGGTGCCCGCGGCATCGGGCGCGCGCTTCGTCGTCCACAACCCCGCCGACGGACTCAAGCTGGCGGAGGTCGCCAATGCCGGGCCGGCGGAGGCGGCGCAGGCGATCGCCGCGGCGGCCAGGGCGATGCCGGCGTGGCGCGGCAAGACCGCCAAGGAGCGCGCGGCCGTGCTGAGGAAGTGGTTCGAGCTGATCCTCGCGAGCCAGGAAGACCTGGCGAAGCTCATGACCGCCGAGCAGGGCAAGCCCCTGACCGAGAGCCGCGGCGAAGTGGTCTACGGCGCGTCGTTCATCGAGTGGTTCGCCGAGGAGGGCAAGCGGGTCTACGGCGACACCATCCCGACGGTCGCCAACGACAAGCGGCTGCTGGTGCTGAAGGAGCCGATCGGCGTCGCCGCCGCGATCACGCCGTGGAATTTCCCGAACGCGATGATCACGCGCAAGGTCGCGCCGGCGCTCGCGGCCGGATGCACGGTCGTCGTCAAGCCGGCGGAGCAGACGCCGCTGTCGGCGCTCGCGCTGGCCGAACTCGCGCAGCGCGCCGGATTCCCGGCCGGCGTGTTCAACGTCGTCACGGCGGACGAGAGCAACTCGATCGCCGTCGGCAAGGTGCTGTGCGACTCGCCCGTGATTCGCAAGCTGTCCTTCACCGGATCGACCGCGGTCGGCCGCATCCTGATGCAGCAGAGCGCGCCAACCCTGAAGAAGCTGTCGCTCGAACTCGGCGGCAACGCGCCGTTCATCGTGTTCGACGACGCCGACCTCGACGCGGCCGTCGAAGGTGCGTTGTTGTCCAAGTACCGCAACGCCGGCCAGACCTGCGTCTGCACCAACCGGTTCTACGCGCACGCGAAGATCTACGACGCCTTCGTCGAGCGGCTGGCCGAGAAGGCGGCGCAACTGAAGGTCGGCTCGGGCTTCGAGGGCGGCGTGCAGCAGGGCCCGCTGATCGACGCCAACGCCCTCGCGAAGGTCGAGGCGCACGTGGCCGACGCGCAGGCGAAAGGCGCCCGGATCGTGACCGGCGGCCAGCGCCACGCGCTGGGGGGAACGTTCTTCCAGCCGACCGTGCTGGCGAATGTCACGCGCGAGATGCTGGTGGCGCGCGAGGAGACGTTCGGCCCGGTGGCCCCGGTCTTCAGGTTCTCGACCGAGCAGGAAGCGATCGAGGCGGCGAATGCCACCGAGTTCGGCCTCGCCGCCTACTTCTACTCGCGCGACGTCGGACGCGTGTTCCGGATCGCCGAGTCGCTCGAGTACGGCATGGTGGGCGTCAACACCGGGATCATCTCGAACGAAGTCGCGCCGTTCGGCGGGGTCAAGCAGTCCGGCGTCGGCCGCGAGGGCTCGAAGTACGGCATCGACGAGTACCTGGTGCTGAAGTACGTCTGCATCGGCGGCGTCTGAGGCCCGGCCGGAGGCTCGGTCCGAGGCTCGATCCGAGGCTCAACCAGCGAGCAGCGCCTCGCGTGCGCCCGCCAGTTCGGCCCGCTGCGCCGGCGTGATGACCGGATAGGCGAGGTCCATCTTCTCGAGGGCCTCGACGATCGCGCCCGCGACGATCAGCCGCGTGAACCACTTGTTGTCGGCCGGCACCACGAACCACGGCGAGTCCTTCGTCGCCGTCGCGCGGATCGCGTCCTCGTAGGCCGCCATGTAGTCGTCCCAGTGCGCGCGTTCCTTGACGTCGCCGGCGGAGAACTTCCAGTTCTTTTCCGGCTCGTCCAGCCGCTCGAGAAAGCGCTTCTTCTGCTCGTCCTTCGAGACGTGCAGGTAAAACTTCAGCACGGTCGTGCCGTTGCGGTGCAGGTAGTCCTCGAAGCGCGCGATGTCGCGCAGCCGCTCGCGGAAGATCTTCCTAGTGACCGCCCCGGACGGCAGCTTCTGCGCTTCGAGGATCGCGCGGTGCACCCGCACCACCAGCACTTCCTCGTAGTAGGACCGGTTGAAGATGCCGATCCGGCCGCGCTCCGGCAGGTGCTTCCAGCAGCGCCACATCCAGTCGTGATCGAGGTCCTCGCTCGAAGGCTGCTTGAACGCGACCACCTGGCAGCCCTGCGGGTTCACTCCGCTCATCACGTGCTTGATCGTGCCGTCCTTGCCCGCCGCGTCCATCGCCTGGAAGACCAGCAGCAGCGAGCGGCGGTCCTGCGCGTAGAGCTTGTCCTGCTCGGCCGCGAGCCAGCGCACGCCGTCGGCCAGCCGCTGGGACGCCTGCCGCTTCGACTCGGACTTCAGGCCGGCGGTGTCGGCCGGATCGATCCGCGCCAGCCGGAACTTCGAACCATCGGTCACTCGGTACGGGTCCAGCCAGCTGGCCAGCTGCTTCAGCATCTGCCGATCCATCGCGCGCTCCATCGTCCCAGGTACGAAAGGCTAGGATAGCCGCGACTGGCAGGGGCGCGGAGTTGTTGAGGCCGGTCAACGTCCCCGGCTGACAGCCCCGCCGCCGCGGCGTAACGTCGCTCAGGAACTTCGCCAAGACAAAGAATTTCGAGGAGAGAACCGCACCATGCCCTATACGACGGAGAACATCAGGACCGTGGCCCTGCTGGGCCACGGCAGCGCAGGCAAGACCACGCTGGCGGAGGCGCTGCTTGCTGCGACAGGCGCGATTCCGGCGGCCGGCAGCGTGGAGAAGGGAACGACGGTCAGCGACTCCGACCCGCTCGAGAAGAGCTTCCTGCACTCGCTGCGCACCTCGGTGCTGCGCCTGGAGATGCCGAGCACCCGCGTCCACCTGCTGGACACGCCCGGGTTCCCGGACTTCATCGGACAGGCGATCGGCGCGCTGGATGCCGTCGAGACCGCCGCGATCGTCGTCAACGCGCAGACCGGGATCGAGATGATCACGTCACGCATGATGGACTGGGCCGCGAAGCGCAAGCTGTGCCGCCTGCTGGTCATCAACAAGATCGACGCCGAGAACGTCGACCTGCCGCGCCTGCTGGAGGACCTGCGCACCACGTTCGGCAAGGAAGTGCTGCCGATCAACCTGCCGGCCGCGAACGGCACGAAGGTCGTCGACTGTTTCTTCAACCCGGCCGGCGCCTCCGACTTCTCCTCCGTCGCCGCGGCCCACCAGGCGCTGATCGACCAGGTGGTCGAGGTCGACGAGGAACTGATGGCGAAGTATCTCGAGCAGGGCGAGGAGCTCGACGCCGGACAGCTGCACGCGCCGTTCGAGCAGGCGCTGCGGGAGGGCCACCTCGTGCCGGTGTGCTTCGTGTCGGCGCGCAACGGCGCCGGCCTTCCGGAACTGCTGAACATCTTCGAGAAGCTGCTGCCGAACCCCGCCGAGGGCAACCCGCCGCTCTTCTACAAAGGCGAGATGGTCGACGGCCAGCCGGTCGAGGAGTTCCGGTCGATACCCGATCCGAAGAAGCACGTGCTGGCGCACGTGTTCAAGGTGGTGGTCGATCCATACGTCGGCAAGCTCGGCATCTTCCGCGTGCACCAGGGCACGATCACCAAGGACACGCAGTTGTTCATCGGAAGCGGCCGCAAGCCCTTCAAGGTGGGGCACCTGCTGATGCTGCAGGGCGGGAAGACGCTCGACGTGCCGTCGGCCGTTCCCGGCGACATCGCTGCGGTCGCGAAGGTCGACGAGATCGAATTCGACTGCGTGCTGCACGACTCGCACGACGAGGACCAGATCCACATGCGGCCGCTGGAGTTCCCGACGCCCATGAGCGGCGTGGCGATCCAGCCGAAGCGCCGCGGCGACGAACAGCGGATCTCCGAGGTGCTGAACAAGATGACGGCGGAGGACCCGACGCTCGTCGTCGAGCACGACGCGACGCTGAACGAGACGGTGCTGCGCGGCCTCGGCGAACTGCACATCCGCTCGGCGCTCGAGCGCATGGCGCAGCAGTACAAGGTCGAGGTCGAGACCCGTCCGCCGCGCGTGCCCTACCGCGAGACGATCAGCGCGCCGGCCGAGGGCCACGCGCGCCACAAGAAGCAGACCGGCGGCGCGGGCCAGTTCGGCGAGGTCTACCTGCGCATCGAGCCGCTGCCGCGCGGCACCGGCTTCGAGTTCGTCGACCAGGTCAAGGGCGGCGTCATCCCCTACAACTTCATTCCCGCAGTCCAGAAGGGCGTGGAGTCGGTGCTGACGGCGGGACCGACGGCCGGCTTCGTGATGCAGGACGTGCGGGTCACCGTGTACGACGGCAAGCACCACCCGGTCGACTCGAAGGAAGTGGCGTTCGTCTCGGCAGGCCGCAAGGCCTTCCTCGACGCGCTGACGAAGGCGCGTCCGGTCGTGCTGGAGCCGATCGTCAACCTCGAGGTCGAGGCGCCGGAGTCCTTCATGGGCGACGTCGCGGGCGACCTGTCGTCGCGGCGCGGACAGGTCAAGGGCACGCGGGCGATGGCCCCCGGCGTGCTCGTCGTCGAGGGACAGGCGCCTCTGGGCGAACTCGAGGGCTATTCGGCGCGACTGAAGGCGATGACCCAGGGGCGGGCGTCGTGGACCATGTCGCTGTCGCACTACGAGCTGGCGCCACCGCAGATCCAGCAGCACCTGGCGACCGAGTACCAGGGCAAGCGCAAGCAGGTGGAGGAAGAGTAGCGGCGGGACGCG
>JBFZCF010000143.1:0-4925 GCA_041308065.1 Burkholderiales bacterium | reverse complement strand
GTCGAAGCGGTCGTTGATCCGCTGCATCTCGCTCTGGGCGTCCTTGATGATCTTCAGCTCGGCCCCGCGTTCCTGGTCGTTGCTGGAAAGCGCGCGCTTGATGGTCTCGGGCGTTTCGCGGTTCTTGTAGAACTCGGTCTCTTCCATGAGCCGCTTGCGCTCCTCGGCCATCCGGTCCAGCCGGACCTGCGAACGCTTCACGACCTCGTTGCTGGAAATCAGCGCCTTGGTCCGGGCCGCGTCGATCTCCTCCTCGCTGGCATACGCCTCGAGCAGCGAACGGTCGCGCCGGCGCTGTGCCAGCGCCCGCTCCTCTTCGTCCGCCTTCTTCTTCGCTTCGATCGCCTGCGCCTTCTTCTCCTCGGCCGTCAACGGGCGCGGGATCACCCGGCGCAGCGAGCCGTCGCGGTTCAGCTCGCGGATGTCGCTGTTGTAGCACTCGGGCGGCGGCCGATCGCCGCTGTAGGTGCGGCCATTCGCCACGCAGGTGTACATGGTCGGCGACTGCGCGCTGGCGGCAGTCGCGACCGCAAGAAGAAAAGCGAATGCGGCGGGCAGGACGGGCCGTCCCCGGGTCCTCTCCCGCGCCATCAACTCATGCCCCATACCGCTCCCGATACCTTTCCACGGCAGGTAGAAATGATCGTGCAGCCGGCGCAAACGAAGACTCCGAATTGAGGAAGCGAAGCAGGTCATTCAGGTTCGCAATCGCCAGGACGGGCATTCCGTACGTGGATTCAACGCTTTGGACCGCGGACTCGGCCGACAGGGCGTCGTCGGCCCCGGACCGTTCCATGCGGTCGAGCGCGATCAGCACGCCGGCCGGGGTTGCCCCCGCCGCCCGGATCAGTTCCACCGACTCGCGCACGGACGTTCCGGCCGTGATCACGTCGTCGACGATCACCACCCGGCCGGCGAGCGGGCTGCCGACGATGACGCCGCCCTCGCCGTGGTCCTTGGCCTCCTTGCGGTTGAACGCGAACGGCACGTCCGCGCCGAGGTCGGCGAGCGCGACCGCCGTGGCCGAGGCCAGCGTGATGCCCTTGTAGGCCGGCCCGAACAGCATGTCGAACTGCACGCGTCCGGCGTCCCGCGCGGCGAGCAACGTGCGCGCGTAGAAGCGGGCGAGTTGCCCGAGCGTCGCCCCGCGATTGAACAGTCCCGCGTTGAAGAAGTACGGCGACAGGCGTCCGGCCTTGGTCCTGAACTCGCCGAACTTCAGCACCCCGGACTGCAGCGCGAACTCGATGAACTGCTGTTGAAGTGCGTCCACGATCGATCGGGGGCTGGCCCCCATTGCAGTTAGGGCGGGATTTTGCCGCAACGGTCTCCGAAAGGCTGCACAATCCCCCACCTTTTTTGGCTCGTCTTGTTGCATGTTCAGGATCGTCACACTCAACGCCAACGGAATCCGTTCGGCCGGCAGCAAAGGGCTGTTCCGCTGGCTGAAGCGCGTCGAACCGGACGTCGTCTGCCTGCAGGAAGTCAAGGCGCATGAAGGCGACATCCCGGAAGCGCTGCGGGCCACCGCGCAGTTCCACTCGCACTTCCACTGCGCCGAGAAGAAGGGCTACTCGGGCACCGCGCTGTACGCGGTGAAGAAACCGCGGTCGGTGCGCTGCGGGTTCGGCTCTGCCGAGTTCGACGCCGAGGGCCGGTACATCGAGGCCGAGTTCGCCAACGTCAGCGTCATCTCCGTGTACTTTCCCTCGGGCTCGTCCGGCCCCGAGCGGCAGGCGGCCAAGTTCCGCTTCCTCGAGCAGTTCCGTCCGCACCTCGCGCGCCTGATGGCGAGCGGACGCGAGGTCGTCCTCTGCGGCGACGTCAACATCGCGCACAAGGAGATCGACCTGAGGAACTGGCGGAGCAACCAGAAGAACTCGGGCTTCCTCCCCGAGGAGCGCGCATGGCTGTCGAGCACCTTCGACGAGCAGGGCTGGGTAGACGTATTCCGGCGGCTCGACCCGCGGCCCGAGCAGTACACGTGGTGGAGCAATCGCGGCCAGGCGTGGGCGAAGAACGTCGGATGGCGCATCGACTACCAGATCGCCACGCCCGGCATCGCGGCGCGCGCCCGACGGGCGGAGATCTACACGGCAAAGCGATTCTCGGATCACGCGCCGCTGACCATCGACTACACCGGACGCCTCTGAACGCCCATGGCCACGCCTGGCTCGCTCCACGACCGGCTGCACGAGCACGTGCACCTGCGCGACATCGGCTGGCTGGTCGCGATCGCGATCGTCGTGCTCGCGCTGACCGCGTGGGGCCTGTGGCAACTGGCTCCGCCACCGCCCCCGAGGACGATCGTGATGAGCACCGGCGCGCCCGACGGCGCGTATCACGCGTACGCGCTCCGCTACCAGGCCATCCTCGCCGAGCGGGGCATGGAGCTCGTGCTGAAGCCGTCGAAGGGCGCGCAGGAGAACCTCGAGCGGCTCCGTGGCGACGTCGACGACGTCGACGTCGCACTGGTGCAGAGCGGACTCGCCCGTGAAGCGGAGCCGGGCCTGGTCACGCTCGGCAGCGTGTTCTACGAACCCGTCTGGGTGTTCTATCGCGACACGCGGATCATCGAGCGCAGCGCCGAACTGGCGGGAAGGAAGATCGCGATCGGCGCGCCGGGCAGCGGCACGGCGGAACTGGGCAGGACGCTCGCGCAATCGTCGGGACTCGACCAGCCTCCCACCGAACTGGTAGAACTCGGCGGGCTCGCCGCCGCCGAGGCCCTCGCGAACGGCGCCGTCGGCGCCGCGTTCTTCGTCTCTGCGGTCGACGGCCCGGCCGTGGCGAAGCTGCTGGCCACGCCCGGCGTGCGGCTGATGGACATGCGCCAAGCCGATGCGTACGTCCGGCGCATGCCGTTCCTCCACAAGCTCATGCTCGCGGAGGGCGTGATCGACTTGCAGCGCAACCTGCCGCCGCAGACCGTCACGCTGGTGGCGCTGACCGCGAACCTGGTGGCGCGGGACGATCTGCATCCCGTGGCCACCGAGCTGCTGCTTTCAGCGGCGACGAAGGTCCACGGCGGCCCCACGCTGCTCCATGCAGCCAACGTCTTCCCGGCGCCGCTCGACCCGTCGTTGCCTCTCGCGACCGACGCCGAGCGTTTCTACAAGGACCGGCCAGGCCTGCTGCGGCGACTGCTGCCGTTCTGGCTCGCCATCTGGCTCGAGCGCACGCTGTTCATCCTGGTGCCGTTGGCCGCAGTCGCGGTGCCGCTGTTCGCCTACCTGCCGAAGATCTACGACTGGCGCATGCGCGGACGCCTCGATCACTGGTACCGCGAACTCAAGCGGCTCGAGCACGCGACCGAACGGGGCACGCTTGTCGAAAAGCAACTGCATCGGATTGAGGAAATCGAGACCGCGCTGAACGGCCTGAAGGTCCCGACGGGGTACCTCGACCGGCTCTACACGCTGCGCACCCACGCGACGTTCGTCCGCGGCGTGCTCAGCCGGCGCGCCGTGCTGCCCGCCGGAACGGACTGACGCACGGCGGGCCGGCGGCCATCGGTCGCTTCGCCACTACACTCGCTCGCCATGGCGCAGATCGGTACGACGGGCACGACCGCAGCGGCAGGGCCCGCGCGTCGCTGGAGCGATGCGCTCCGGGTCTACCTGGAGCCGGCGTCGCTGCGGATGTTCTTCCTCGGGTTCGGCGCCGGGCTGCCGCTGCTGCTGGTGCTCGGCACGTTGTCCTTCCGCCTGCGCGAAGCGGGGATCGACCGCACCACCATCGGCTACCTGAGCTGGGTCGGCCTCGCCTACGGCATCAAGTGGGCGTGGGCTCCGCTCGTCGATCGCCTGCCGCTGCCCGGCCTGACACGCGCGCTGGGGCGCCGCCGCGGCTGGCTGCTGCTCGCGCAGGCCGGCGTGATCGCGGGCATCGTTGGCATGGCGCTCGCCGACCCGCGCAGCGGCCTCGACGGGCTGATCGGGTTCGCGCTGCTGGTCGCCTTCTCGTCCGCCACGCAGGACATCGCGCTCGACGCGTACCGCATCGAGTCGGCGCAGGTCGAGAAGCAGGCGGCGCTCGCCGCGATGTACCAGACCGGCTACCGCATCGCGATGATCTGGGCCGGAGCGGGCGTGCTGTGGATCGCGGCGCGCTCGGCCGGCGGCGATGCGGCGGGCTACAGCGCGTCGGCCTGGACCACCGCCTACCTCGCGATGGCGGCATCGATGCTGGTCGGGGTCGCGACGGTGCTGCTTTCGCCGGAACCCGCTCCCAGTGCCGGCCGCGCGCTCGACGACGGCGACGAACGCACCCTCGCTCGGCGCCTGGTCGCCGAGCGCGGCCTGGGTCCGCGCGCCGCCGCGGTGATCGCGTGGGTGCGCACCGCCGTCGTCGGCCCGTTCGCTGACTTCATCGAACGCTACCGCTGGCACGCGCTGCTGCTGCTGGCGCTGATCGCCGTGTATCGGATCTCCGACGTGGTGATGGGCATCATGGCGAACCCGTTCTACGTGGACATGGGCTACACGAAGGACGAAGTCGCCGCCGTGTCGAAGCTTTACGGCGTGGTGATGACGCTGGCGGGCGCCTTCATCGGCGGCGTGCTCGCGCTGCGCTTCGGCGTGACCCGGATCCTGATGCTCGGCGCCGTGCTGTCGGCGGCGTCGAACCTGCTGTTCGCATGGCTCGCGACGCGCGGCCACGACCTCACCGGGCTCATCTTCACGATTTCCGCCGACAACCTGTCCGCGGGCATCGCCTCGGCAGCGTTCATCGCCTACCTGTCGAGCCTGACCAACGTCCGCTACTCGGCCACGCAGTACGCGCTGTTCTCGTCGGTGATGCTGCTGTTGCCGAAGTTCGTGGCGGGCTTCTCGGGCGCGTTCGTCGACGCCTTCGGCTACGTGGCGTTCTTCCACTCGACCGCGCTGCTCGGGGTTCCGGTGCTGCTGCTGGTGTGGCTGGCG
>JBFZCF010000142.1:0-4954 GCA_041308065.1 Burkholderiales bacterium | reverse complement strand
GACCTTTCGTGCCACGTTATGATGCTCCGCTAAGTACTTGATTTTAACGGCGCACTTGCCGTTCTGGGGCGATGACGACAAGCGTGGCGACGAAGACCTGGATGTGCCTGATCTGCGGCTGGATCTACGACGAGGCGGCCGGACTGCCGGACGACGGCATCGCACCGGGGACGAAGTGGGAAGACCTTCCTCCCAACTGGACCTGCCCGGAATGCGGAGCGCGCAAGGAAGATTTCGAAATGGTCGAAATCTGACCCCGGAACCTCGGTTTTCTGCGCGGCTTGGCACAGTGAGGTCCGGTACAACGCCAGGATCGGTCGATCGAATCGTCCGCGATCTCCTGCCCATCGGGTCCGACGCACCCGGTCACCGATAAGTGGCGGCTCGCGTGCGCGGCGGTCGTGCAACCAGGGACAGACGACATGTCCGCAGACTTTTCTGAAATTCGCGGCAAGAAGGTGATGGTGATCGACGACTCGAACACCATTCGCCGCAGTGCCGAGATCTTCCTGAACCAGGCGGGCTGCCAGGTCATCCTTGCGCAGGACGGCTTCGAGGCGCTCTCGAAGATCAACGACCACCAGCCCAACATCATCTTCTGCGACATCCTGATGCCGCGGCTGGACGGCTACCAGACCTGCGCGCTGATCAAGCGCAGTCCGCGCTTCCACAAGACGCCGGTCGTGATGCTGTCGTCCAAGGACGGCCTGTTCGACCGCGCACGCGGCCGGATGGTGGGGTCGAGCGAGTACCTGACCAAGCCGTTCACCAAGGACAGCCTGCTGACCGCGGTACGACAGCATTCGACGAATTGAAAAGGGGCAGCGCCAGCACCATGAGCGTGAAGAAGGTTTTGGTTGTCGACGACTCGCCAACGGAGCGGTTCTTCCTGACGGAACTGCTGACGAAGAGCGGGTTCGCGGTCTCGGCGGCCGAGAACGCCGAGGAGGCCTTGATCAAGGTGAAGACGATGTCGCCGGACCTGATCCTGATGGACGTGGTCATGCCGGGGCTGAACGGTTTCCAGCTGACGCGCGCGCTGTCGAAGGATCCGGCGACCCAGAACATCCCGATCATCATGTGCACGAGCAAGAACCAGCAGACCGACCGCATCTGGGGCCTGCGGCAGGGCGCGCGCGACTACATCGTCAAGCCGGTCAAGCCGGACGAACTGCTCGAGAAGATCGCGGCCCTCGGCTGACCGGAAACGACCATGGCCAACGGACCCGAAGTCGGCGCAAGGCAACTCGTGAAGCTCCGCGAGTTCTCGACCCAGCTCGCGCAGCGGCTGAAGGAAGCGCCGGGCACGGCGACGGAGCCGACGCGCCTGGCCGTGCGCGTGGGCAGCGAGAACTTCCTCGTCGAGATGGGCTTGGCGGGCGAGATCGTGCCGCTTGCGGACATTGCGCCGGTGCCATGGACCAGGCCCTGGTACCGCGGGCTGGCGAACGTGCGGGGGCGGCTGATCGGTGTCGTCGACCTGCTGCAGCTGACCGGCCGCGAGCCGTTGCCGCCGGACCAGGCCCAGCAGATCCTCGTCTTCGGCGAGGGCCTGTCGGTCAATGCGGGCATCCTCATCACGCGCGCCTTCGGCATCCGCAACCTGAAGGACCTGACGGCGCTGCCGGCTGCCGGCGAGTCGGCGGCGAACTGGGAGCAGGTTCGTTACCGCGGCGCCGACGGCGTCGCGTTCACCGAGCTTGACCTGCGCGAGCTCGCGCGCTCGCCTGCGTTTGCGGTGATCGGCGTCTGAGGCGCCGGACGACGCGATGGACTCGAGCGCGCACCACACCAACAAGCATCACCGCGGCGGACCGCGGTGACCGGATTGCGCCGGGCCGTAGCCGCGGCGGCGCGTTGATCTCGCGGCGGAGGACGAAATGGCACTGGACATGGGCGCGATGTTTGGCAGGAAGAAGGCGGGCGGCGCGGAACGCGACAGCTCGCGCTCGAGGTCGGCGCCGAAGACCGTGATGATCGAACGCCCGGATCGCGGCGGCGCGATCGGCCTGGTGGACCGGCTCCTGTCGTTCCGGCTCCCCGTGATCGGCGACTTGCCGGTCAACACGCAGGTGCAGGTGCTGCTGATCGTGCTCGGCATGTCGTTCCTCGTGGTCGTCGCGGTGATCGCGCTCGACAACCGGCTCGCGGCCAACGGCACGTTGCAGACCGAGATCGTCGGCGACACGCTGATGCATACGCAGCGCCTGGCGAAGGCGGCGCCGAACGCGGTGACCGGCGACGCGGGCGCGTTCGTCGAACTGAAGGAAAGCCGCGACGCGATCGCGTCGAACCTCGACGCGCTGACCAATGGCGACGCCCTGCGCGGCCTGTCGGCGTCGTCCCAGGAGATCCAGCCGATGCTGGCGCGCCTGACCGACCGCTGGAAGATCAGCCAGTCGGCGGCCTCGGTGATCCTCGCCAACGAAAAGGCACTGCTGGCGTTCGGCGACGTCATCAAGCGGATCGACGCATCGACGCCGCGCCTGCAGCAGCTGACGGAAGAGATCGCCGGACTGAAGCTGGCCAACGGGGCGTCCGGCCGCGAGATCGCCGCGGCGGGACAGCTCGTCACGCTCACGCAGCGCGTGGGACGCAGCGCCACCCAGATGGTGGCCGGCACCGCGGCGAACCAGGAACTCGCGCTGACGCTCGGGCGTGACGTCAACCAGTTCCGCGACCTCGCGCAGGGGCTGCTGTCGGGCAGCGAAGCGCTGCGCCTCGGCGCGGCGACGGACGGCGAGACGCGGGCGCGACTGCAGGAGCTGCTGAAGGTCTACGGCGAGCTGCAGACGTCGATCGGCAGCGCGCTCGGTGGCTTGCCGGCGATCGTGCAGTCGAAGGAAGCCCAGCTCGCGATCCTGTCGGACTCCGAACAGCTGAGGCAGATGGCCGCCGAGCTGGGCAGCCTCTACAACAAGGAACAGACGACGCGCCAGCTGAACTTCTTCATCATGGGCGTGTTCGCGCTGGCGGTGCTGCTGTCCGCCTTCGCCATCGTGAAGGTGCTGCTCGAGGACACGCGCAGCCGCGCGGCCGAGGCCGAGGTGCAGCGGGCGCAGGCGGAGCGGCTCGAGCAGGACGCGAAGCGGACGAACGAGCAGAACCAGGCCGCGATTTTGCGGCTGATGAACGAGCTGCAGGAGGTCGCCGACGGCAACCTCACGGTGCAGGCCACCGTGTCCGAGGACATCACCGGCGCGATCGCCGACTCGGTGAACTACACCGTGGAGGAACTGCGCGGCCTCGTGGGCCGCATCAACAACACGGCCGAACAGGTGAGCAGCGCGTCGACGCAGGCGCGCGACATCGCCACGCGACTGCTGACCGCTTCGGAAGCGCAGTCGCAGGAGATCAAGGACACCGGCGACAAGGTGCTGCGGATGGCGGCGCAGATCAACGACGTGTCCAAGGGCGCAGCGGAGTCGGCCAAGGTGGCGCGCGCGTCGCTCGACGCCGCGGAGCGCGGGCAGCGCGCGGTGTTCAACCAGATCAGCGGCATGAACGAGATCCGCGAGCAGATCCAGGAAACGGCGAAGCGGATCAAGCGGCTGGGCGAATCCTCGCAGGAGATCGGCGAGATCGTCGAGCTGATCACGGACATCACGGAGCAGACGAACGTGCTGGCCCTGAACGCGGCCATCCAGGCGGCCTCCGCCGGCGAGGCGGGCCGCGGTTTCTCGGTCGTCGCCGAGGAGGTGCAGCGCCTGGCCGACCGCTCCGCCGAAGCCGCCAAGCAGATCGGCGCGCTGGTGCGCACGATCCAGACCGACACGCAGGACGCCGTGGCCGCCATGGAGAAGAGCACGCAGGGCGTGGTCGAGGGCACCAAGCTGTCCGACTCCGCCGGCAACGCGCTCGCGGACATCGGCCGCGTTTCGCGGCAGCTCGCCGAGCTGATCGAGCGGATCGCCTCGACGACGAACGACCAGGCGCAGTCCGCGGGCGGCGTGGCGCAATCGATCGAGCGGATCCTCTCGGTGACCGAGCAGACGTCGCACGGCACGCGCCAGGCGGCGCAGTCGATCGGGCAGCTCGCCACGCTCGCGCGCGAGCTGAAGGCCTCCGTGGCGCGCTTCCGCGTCGGCTGAGGCACGGGGACCCGATGGGCGAGAGACACAATCCGAATCAGCTGGTCGGCGCGGCGTCTGACGTCGCGCCGCTCGCGTGGGTCATCGACGAGATCCGGACGTCGCTCGGCGAAGCGGTCAGCGGCCTCAAGGCGTTCGTCGCCAACAAGCAGGACGTCGACAGCCTGCGCAACGCCCGCAACCAGGTGCACCAGGCCAACGGCGCGCTGCAGCTGCTCGACCTGCGCGGCGTGGCGCTCGTCACCGACGCGATCGAACAGCTGACGCGCCAGTTCGAGGCCGATCCGAAGGAGTGCATGCCGGCGTCCGTGCGCGTCGTGGAGACGGCCACTGCGGCCGTGATGGCGTACCTCGAGGGCCTGCTCGCCGGCCGCCCCAACCAGCCGCTCCGCCTGTTTCCGTATTACCGCGACGTGCTGCAGCTCGGCGGCGCGCCGCGCGTGCATCCGGCGGACCTCGTGTTCCCGGACCTGTCGCGGCGCCCGGCCTTCCACGAGATCGAGTCGCGCAAGTTCACGCCGGAGCAGCTGCGCGAGCGCCGTGCGCGTTTCGAGCTCGGCCTGCTCGGGTTCCTGCGCAACGCCGGCGAGGCCGAGCCACGCAAGGCGATGCGCGAGGCGCTCGCCGACCTCGAGCACATGCCGCAGCGCGGCCTCGCCCGCAGCTTCTGGTGGGTCGCGCGCGGGCTGCTCGAGGCGCTCGACGCGAACGCGTTGCCGGTCGACGTCGACCTGAAGCGCGTGCTCGCGCGCCTGAACCTGCAGCTGCGGCGGATGATCGACGGCGCCGGCGCGGTCGCCGAGCGGCTGATGATCGACACCCTGTACTACGTCGGCCGCGCCGAGGGCGCGCTGCCGCGCGTC
>JBFZCF010000141.1:0-5014 GCA_041308065.1 Burkholderiales bacterium | reverse complement strand
AGCTGGTGCGCCGCGGTGAAGAGCGCGCCCAGCGACTCGCGGTCGCCGGGCGCGAGCGGAACGTCGAGCGTCAGCGCGACCCGGTCGGCCAGCAGCGACGTCGTCGTCAGCGTCGACAGCAGGCGCCCCTGGCCGTCGCGCTTCAGCCATCGCCCGGGCGGCGCCGCGACGAACCCGGCGTCCGCGGCGGCGGCGCTGACGACCGCGCTGTCCATCGGTCCATCCAGGGCCTCGAGCGTCAGGGTGATCTGCACGTCGAACTGCGCGCACAGGGCGTCGAGTTCGGCCGCCTGCGCCACCAGCCGGCCCATGTCCGGCGCATCGAAGTCGGCGTCGATCGCGAGCGCGATCTGCTGCACGGCCGACACGAAGCGCGACGCCTCGATTTCGCTCAGGACCTGCCGCCGCGTCGCCATCTGTGCCGACGCCAGCAACTCCGAATAGAAGCCGAAGCGGTCGGGCGCGGTCCAGTGCTGCGCCTTCGGGTCCCACACCGCAAGGTGCGTCGGCAGCGGCAGCGCCAGCCGATCGAGCTGCGCGCGTGCCTCGAGCGCGGCCACGCCGTCGAACGCGTGGTTGCAGCGCAACTCGAGCACGAAGTCGAGCAGCGGGTCCTCCGTCCAGCCGTCGACGTGCGGCGCGCCGGGCGGAGCCACGAGGTCAGCGGGCTCGGCACTCTGCGCGGAGTCCCGCGGATCGCGCGCCTCCCCTGCATCGCCGACATCGAGCCGCGGCTCGATGCGCGATGTCCCGCGACGGGCGGGCGCCGCTTCGCCGAGCAGCGCGTCGCCGACACCGTCGCGCATGGTCGCGTCGAGGCGTTTGAGCGCCTGTCGCTCCTGCCACTTGTTGTAGACGAACAGCGCCACCAGCAGCACGGCGCCGACCGCCAGCAGCACGAGGTGGAGGTTGTTCATCGCGTCCCGGGCGTCCTAGGCGGCCTCGGCCGTCAGCCGGACCGCGCTGTCGATGTCGACCGCCACGATGCGCGACACACCCTGCTCCTGCATCGTGACGCCGATCAGCTGCTGCGCCATCTCCATCGCGATCTTGTTGTGGGTGATGAAGAGGAACTGCGTGTTTTCCGTCATGGACTGCACCAGCCGGCAGAAGCGATCGGTGTTGGCGTCGTCGAGCGGCGCGTCGACCTCGTCGAGCAGGCAGAACGGCGCTGGATTGAGCTTGAACAGCGCGAACACCAGCGCCGTGGCGGTCAGCGCCTTCTCGCCGCCGGACAGCAGGTGGATCGTGCTGTTGCGCTTGCCCGGCGGCTGCGCCATGACCTGCACGCCGGCGTCGAGGATCTCCTCGCCGGTCATGATCAGGCGCGCCTCGCCGCCGCCGAAGAGCCGCGGGAACAGCAGGCCGAAGTGCGCGTTGACCTGGTCGAAGGTCTGCTGGAGCATCTCGCGCGTCTCGCGGTCGATCTTGCGGATCGCGTCCTCGAGCGTGGTGATCGCCGCGGTCAGGTCGGTCGACTGGGCGTCGAGGAAGGACTTGCGTTCGCGCGACGTGGTCAGTTCCTCGAGGGCCGCGAGGTTGACCGCGCCGAGCGCGGCGACCTCCTCGGCCAGCCGCGTGATCTCGGCCTGCAGCGCATTGCCCTTCATCTGCGGGGTCAGCCTGGCCTCGAGCGCGGCCTCGTCGGCCTTCACCTCGGCCAGCTGCTGGGCGAACTGCTCGGCGGCGAGGCGCGCGGCCTGCTCCTTCAGTTGCAGCTCCATGAGCTTGTCGCGGCGCGGCTGGACCTCGCGCTCGAGCGTCATCCGCTGTTCGTCGGTCGCCTTCAGTTGCTGCGCCAGCTCGTCCATGCGGCTGCGCGCCTCGCGCAGGCCTTCGTCCGCGCTCGCACGCTGCGCGAGCCAGGTGTCGAGGCCGGCGCGGGCGGCGCTGTCATCCAGACGGGCCAGTTCCGCCGTGGCGGCAGCGACGTCGGCCTCAAGGCGCCCGGCTTCACTGCCGGCCGTCGCGGCGGCCTGCTCGACGTCGCGCTGCCGCTCGCGATTCGATGTCAGGGCGAACTCCAGCTGCTGCCGTGCCGACTCGAGGGCGCGCTGGTCGTCGCGCGCGCCGCGCAGCGCCTGGTCGGCCTGCTCGTACGCAACCCGGGCGCCTTCGACCTGCTCCTGATGTGTCGCCAGCTCGGTGTCGAGCTGTTCGAAGCGCGTGTCGGCGTCCCCGCGATGGCTGCGCAGTTCCCGGTCCTGCGCATCGATCTCGGCCAGCTCGCCCTCGATCTGGCCGCTGCGGTGGCGCACCCGGTCGATCAACTCGCCCAGGCGCACCGCTTCGATCTGCGCCGCGTGGGCCTGGTTGCGCAGCCGCTCCACCTCGCGCCGGGACGCCTGCTGGGCGTCCTGCGCCTGGCGCAGCGCCGACTCGGCCCGCGCCACGGCCGCGGTTGCCTCCTCGACGATCAGCCGCTGCGCGCGGATCTCCTTGTCGAGGTTCTCGATCTCGAGACGACGGGCCAGCAGGCCGGACTTCGGGTTGTCGGAGGCGAAGAAGCGCACGCCGTAGCGCGACACCACGTGGCCGGCCTTCAGGACGAACTGTCCGCCCGGCGGCAACTGCTCGCGCGCGGCCAGCGCCGTGGCGAGGTCCGGGGCGACGTAGGCGTTCGCGAGCCAGTCCGACAACACCGCGGTCAAGGCAGCGTCGTGCCCGCGGACGAGGTCGCTGAGGCGCCCGAATCCCGGCAGATGCCCGCTGTCGCGCGCCACGGCCGCGTTCGTGGAGTAGAAGGCCACGCGCGCCGGCGGGGTGTTGGCGGCGAAACCGCCGACGACGTCAAGGCGGCCGACTTCGACGCTCTCCACGCGTTCACGCAGAAGGCTTTCGAACGCCGTTTCCCAGCCGGCTTCGACGGCGAGCTTGCGGAACAGGCGCGGGAGTCCTTCGAGGCCCTGGCCGCGCAGCCAGGGATCGAGCTTCTCGTTGGCCTCGACGTTCGCCTGCACCTGTCTCAGCGCGGTCAGCCGCGCTTCCAGGCGCGTCAGCGTGTCGGCCTGCTTCACGCGCGCATCGATCACGCGCGCGCGCTCGTCGGTGCCGCCGGCAACTTGCTGCTCGGCGCGCTGCTGCGCTTCGGTGGCAGCGGCGAGTTCGGTGTCCAGCCGGGCCACCTGCGCCTTCAGGTCGGCCAGGCGCGCTTCGTCGGGGCTGCCGATCGAGGCCTTCTCCTCGTTCAGGCGATCGCGGCGCTGCGCGAGCGCGGCGAGCTGACGGTCGAGGTTGCGCTGCTCGGAGGCCGCCGCCTCGATCGCCTGCTCGGCCTGGGCCGCGACGGCGCGCGCCGCGGTCATCGCTTCGCGCGCCTGGCCGTAGGTGGCCTCGAACTGCGGCAGGCGTCCGTCGTGCTCCGACACGCGCCGGCGCGACTCCTCGAGCCGCTGCGTCGTGTCGGCGATCGCGAGGGTGAGTTCCTCGACCCGTGCAAGGAGCTCGGCGCGTTCCTGCAGGCGCCGCTCGCGCGTGGCCTTCAGCGTCTCGATCTGAGCCGCCAGCCGGGTGCGGCCGTCGACGATCATGCGGATCTCGGACTCGAGCCGCGACACTTCCGCGTTGACCTGGAACAGCCTGCCCTGCGCTTCGTGGACCGCATCGCTCGACGCGAAGTGCGCGGCACGCACCTCCTCGAGCGCGCGCTCGGCGCCACGCAGCTCGGCCACGTGCGCCTCGAGCGCGTTGGTGCGCGCCTCGATGTCGCGCGCGACCTTCTGCTGCTCGGCCTCGGCTTCGCGCCTGCGCGTCAGCCACAGCAGGTGCTGCTGCTCGTCGTGCTGCGCCTGCAGCGTGCGGTACTTCTGCGCGACCTCGGCCTGCTGTTCGAGCTTGCCGATCTGGCCGTCGAGCTCGCGCAGGATGTCTTCGACTCGCGTCAGGTTGTCGCGCGTGTCGGCCAGCCGGTTCTCGGTCTCGCGCCGGCGCTCCTTGTACTTGGAGATGCCGGCGGCTTCCTCGAGGAAGATCCGCAACTCCTCCGGACGCGCCTCGACGATCCGGGAGATCATGCCCTGCCCGATGATCGCGTAGGCGCGCGGGCCGAGGCCGGTGCCGAGGAACATGTCATGCACGTCGCGGCGCCGGACGTTCTGGTTGTTGATGTAGTAGCTCGAGTTCCCGTCGCGCGTCAGCACGCGCTTCACCGAGATCTCGGAGTACTGCCCCCACGCGCCGCCGATGCGTCCTTCGTGGTTGTCGAACACGAGCTCGACGCTGGCGCGGCCGCCCGGCTTGCGGTTGACCGAGCCGTTGAAGATCACGTCCTGCATCGACTCGCCGCGCAGCTCGGCGGCCTTGCTCTCGCCCAGCACCCAGCGGACCGCATCGATCACGTTCGACTTGCCGCAGCCGTTGGGGCCGACCACGCCGACGAGGCTGCCGGGCACGTCGATCTGGGTGGGATCGACGAATGACTTGAACCCGGCGAGCTTGATCTGCCGAAGACGCACGTGAGTAGCGGGAGTCCGAAGGTTGCAACGGCCCTGTTGGACGAACGGCGCGGACCGGGATCGTTCGTCGCGCGGTCGACAGGGAGCGGCTTGATGCGTTCGTATAATACCAGCGCACTCCTGCTCTTCTCGCGCCGCCCACCGTCGGCGAGTCGCCACTTCATGCCAACCCGACCCAGTTCGTCGCTCGAGACGTTCCCCAATCCTGCGCCCGCGCGCGACTACCTCGTTCACATCGAGGTGCCGGAGTTCACCTGCCTGTGCCCGCTGACCGGGCAGCCGGACTTCGCGACGCTGGTGTTCGACTACATCCCGGACAAGCGCAACGTCGAGCTGAAGAGCCTGAAGCTCTACGCGTGGTCGTTTCGCGACCAGGGCGTGTTCCACGAGGCCGTGACGAACCGCATCCTCGACGACCTCGTCGGGGCGCTGGCGCCGCGCTTCATGCGGCTGACGGCGCGCTGGTACGTGCGCGGCGGACTCTTCACCACGGTGGTCGCCGAGCATCGCAAGAAGGGCTGGAAGCCCGCGCCCCACATCGAACTCGGCCGCACGGCGGT
>JBFZCF010000140.1:0-5114 GCA_041308065.1 Burkholderiales bacterium | reverse complement strand
GGCGCCGCGCTGGCCCGCGACCGCGGCGCACATCATGCCGGCGGCGCCGGCTCCGATCACGATCGCATCCCATGCATGGCCGTTCATTGCTGCGACTTTACGTGAACCGCCGACGGCGACCGCGAGCGCCGGGTCCCGCTACGGCAGAATGCCGGCCTGCGCTTCGGCATGCGGTCAACGAGGAGAGAGCATGAACAAGGAACTGTTCGAACGAGGACTGAAGACGCGCCACGCGGTGCCGGGCGCCGAATGCGCCGACGCGTTCATCTGACGAGCCGGCCATGACCCCCGAACAGGCTGTGCAGCATCAGCTCGACGCTTACAACGCCCGTGACCTGGCGCGCTTCCTCGAGGTGTACGAGGACGATGTCGTCGTCTACAGGCTGCCGTCGAAAGAGCCCGCGTTCACCAGCCGCGGGCAGCTCGCCGAGTTCTATCGGACGCAGCGCTTCAACCTGCCGGCGCTGCGCGCCGAGCTCATGAATCGAATGGTGATCGGCAACGTGGTCATCGATCACGAACGGGTGCACGGCGTGCGCGACCGGCCGTTCGAGGTCGCTGCGTCCTACCGTGTCGTGGACGGGCTGATCCGGGCCGTCTGGTTCTTCTCGGCCGACTAGGTTCCGCTCAGTAGCCGACGGTGTAGTTCGGCACGTCGACGCGCACGAGGTCACGGTCGAGCATCACCGCGGTGTTGCGCGCGAACTCCCGGGCCCATTCGTGCTGATCGCGAAAACGCTCGGCGCCGGCGTACTTCGCAACGCTCAGCACGCGGTCGGCGATCAGCACCTTGCCGATCGGCGAGGGCACGTCGCACTCCAGCGCGACGAATTCGCGGTCGAACCACTGGCGCGCGGCGTCGGCCGTGAGGGCCGCCATGTCGGCGGCGGGAACGAAGAATTCGAACTCGGTGTCCTGACCGAACGACACGATGACGCGGCGGCTCATGGTTTTCTCCGGGATGGCGCAGCAAGCGACGTGATGCTAGCGCGTCTCTCGATGGACGGGCAGGGCAGTGGCGTCAAACAACCGCGACTCTCCGGCGCCGCGCATCGGCCTGGCCGTGCGCGCGGATGACGCTGGGGCGGTCGGTAGACTTCAGCCATGACGACAGAACACCCTGCAATCTCGGCCGCCGGCTGGCTCGAGCGACTCGCACAGCTGGCGGTGCGGCAGGGCATCCACATCTCCAGTCTCCAGCAGAGGGACGGGCGCGACTTCGAACTGGTGCTGGCGACGGCCTCCGTGTTCTTCCCGGCCGACCGGCTGCTCGACGAGCGCGGCGCCAACACGGTCCTGAAGGAGTTCCTGTCGACCGCCGGCGCCATGCTGGACACCGACCATGTCGAGCTGCGCCGCTGGCTGGTGGACACCGGCTTCGTGCGACGCACCGACTTCGGCAGCGACTATCGCCGCGGCAGCCTGCCGTCCTGGCTGGAGGAGGCGGCGGGCGCGCTCGGTCCGCGGCAACTGGCCGACGCCGCGCTGCAGGCGCGTGCGGCGCACGATGCGCAGCGCGAGGCGAAGCGGCAGGCCTGGCTGGCGCGCCAGATCAAGGTGACCGAGGGATCGGCCGAGGCGGCCGATCCCGACGAGACGTTCATGCGGCTCGCGCTCGACCAGGCCCACAACGCGTGGGCCCTGGCGGAAGTCCCGGTCGGTGCGGTCGTCGTCAAGGACGGACAGGTGCTCGCCACCGGCTTCAACCAGCCCATCGGCAACAGCGATCCGACGGCCCACGCCGAGATCCAGGCGATGCGCGCCGCGGCCGACCTGCTCGGCAATTACCGGCTGGGCCACTGCGAGGTCTACGTGACGCTCGAGCCGTGCGCGATGTGCGCGGGGGCGATGCAGCACGCACGGATCAAGCGGCTGGTGTTCGGCGCCAGCGATCCGAAGACCGGCGCGTGCGGCAGCGTCGTGGACCTGTTCGCCGAGCCGAAGCTGAACCACCATACGCAGGTGCGCGGCGGCGTGCTGGCCGCGGACAGTGGCCGGCTGCTGTCGCAGTTCTTCGCCGAACGCCGCGAACTGAAACGAACGGGCAGCCTGCCCGTGGACGAGGACGACGATGGCGCGCCCTAGGACTCTCGGACTGGTCGCCCCGTCCGGCTATCTGCCCGACCCCGCGGTCATCGACCGCGCGGCGAGATTCTTCAGCGGCCAGGGCTGGCGCGTGATCGCCGGCGAGAGCGTGTTTGCGCGCGAGGGTCGTTTCGCCGGCCCCGATGCGCTGCGGCTCGCGGAACTGCAGCGCTTCGCGACCGACCCGTCGATCGATCTCGTGCTGTCGGCGCGCGGGGGCTACGGCCTGTCGCGCCTGCTCGATCGCATCGACTACGCCGCGATCCGCGCGCGCAAGGCCCGGCTCGCCGGCTACAGCGACTTCACCGCGTTCAACCTCGCCTACCTCGCGCATGGCGGCGTCAGCTTCGCCGCGCCGTCGGCGGGTGACTTCGGCGCCGATCAGCCCGATCCGTTCACCGTCGAGCACTTCTTCGGCGTCCTGCAGTCGCGCAACTACGCCGTTGAGCTGCCGCTCGACGGCCCGGCGCGCGCCATCGAGGGACGACTGTGGGGCGGCAACCTCGCGATGCTGGTGTCGCTGCTCGGCACGCCGTTCATGCCGCGCGTGCGGGACGGAATCCTCTTCGTCGAGGATGTGAACGAACCGGCCTACAAGCTCGAGCGGATGTTCCTGCAACTGGCGCACGCCGGCGTGCTGCAGCGGCAGGCCGCCATCGTGCTCGGCGACTTCGAGCCCGTGATCCCGATGCCGAACGACAACGGGTACGGACTGGCGGACGTGATCGAGCGCCTGCGGAAGGCGGGCGGCGTGCCGGTGTACTCCGGCCTGCCGTTCGGGCACGTGCGGCGCAAGCTGACGCTCCCCGTCGGGGGCCGCGCGCGCCTCGTCGTTCGTCGCGGGGGCCGTGCGACCCTCGAACTGTCCCGCTATCCGTCCCTCGCGTAGTCGCTCGCGCGGCGTGCCCGGGCCAGTGCCAGCGCCGGGACGTCACACGCCGAGGTAGCGGTGCCAGAGCGACGCATCGGCCGCCAGTGCCGGGGAATCGCCGTGCCAGACGACGCAGCCGCGTTCCAGGATCGTGTGCTGGTCGGCGAGCTTCACGAGCCGGTCGACGTACTTGTCGATCACCAGGATCGTGTGACCCGTGTCCTTGAGCGCGGCGAGGCAGCGCCAGATGTCCTCGCGCACGCGTGGTGCCAGGCCCTCGGTCGCCTCGTCGAGAATCAGCAGGCGTGGATTGGTCATCAGCGCGCGACCGATCGCCAGCATCTGCTGCTCGCCGCCCGACAGCTGGTTGCCCATCGCGTCGCGGCGTTGGGCGAGGCCGGGAAAGAGTTCGAGGACGCGCGCCGTGGTCCACGGCGCGCGTGCGCCGCTCCGGTTCTCGGCGAACGCCTCAAGGTTCTCGCGCACGGTCAGGTTCGGGAAGATGTGCCGGCCCTCGGGAACCAGCGCGATGCCGAGGCGGGCGATGGCGTCGGTGGGGCGCCCGTTCAGTCGCTCGCCGGCGAACCGGATCTCGCCGCTCTTCAGCGGGATCAGTCCGAACAGCGCGCGCAGCGTCGTCGACTTGCCCATGCCGTTGCGGCCGAGGAGGGTGGCGACCTCGCCTTCGCGGACGGCGAGATCGATGCCGAACAGCACCTGGCTCGCGCCGTAGCCCGCTTCGACGCCGCGCAGCTCGAGCAGGCTCACCGCACGGCCTCCGAGCCCAGGTAGGCCTGCCGCACGTCGGCATTGGCGCGGATCTCGGCGGGCGTGCCGGTCGCCAGCACGCGGCCGTAGACGAGCACGGAGATGCGGTCGGCGAGGCGGAACACGGCATCCATGTCGTGCTCGACCAGCACGATGGTGACGCTGCCCTTGAGCCCGGCGATCAGCGTCACCATGCGTTCGGACTCGTCGGGACCCATGCCGGCCATCGGCTCGTCGAGCAGCAGCAGGCGCGGCCGTGACGCGAGCGCCAGCGCAACCTCGAGCTGGCGCTGTTCGCCGTGCGCCAGCGCGCCGGCCGGCACGTGCGCGCGATCGCGCAGGCCGACGCGCGCGAGCAGCGACTGGGCCTCGTCGAACAGTGCCTGTTCGCCACGGGCTGGCCGGAAGAAGCGGAAGCTCGAGCCCGCGCACGCCTGCACGGCGAGTGCCGCATTGTCGAGCGCCGTGAAGCGCCGGAACACGTTGGTCACCTGGTAGGAGCGCGCGATGCCGTGCGTCACGCGCGCGTGCGCGGAGCGGCGGGTCATGTCGACGCCGTCCATCGAGATGGCGCCGGCATCGGGGGCCAGCGTACCGGCGAGCTGCGCGATCAGCGTGGTCTTGCCGGCCCCGTTGGGGCCGATCACCGCGCGCAACTCGTCGCGCGCGACGTCGAGGTCCAGGTGGTCGGTCGCGACCAGGCCGCCGAACCGTTTGGTGAGGCCACGCACCGAGAGCAGGTTCATCGCGCCCCTCGCTCGTCGAGCCAGCCCGACAGGCCACGCGGCGCGAGGAACACGACCGCCAGCAGCAGCACGCCGAGCGGCAGGTGCCAGAAGTCCGTGTACGCAGCGAGGACCTCCTCGAGCAGCAGCAGCACGAGCGCGCCCAGCACGCCGCCATAGCGGTAGCCGATGCCGCCGAGGATCACCATCACGACGAAGGTGGCGGACTGCGTCCAGTGCAGGACCGCGGGGCTGACGAACAGGTTGTGGTTCGCGAACAGCGCGCCCGCGAGGCCGGCGACCGCTCCGGCGATCGCGAACGCGGCCAGGCGGAAGCGGAAGGTCGGGTAGCCGAGCGACTCCATCCGCGCCTCGTTCTCCCGGATGCCGATCAGCGCGCGGCCGAAGCGGGCGTCGAGCATGCGGTCGAACGCCGCCAGCACCGCGACCAGCAGCGCCAGCACGACGTAGTAGAACGCCACGTCGTTGCCGAGATCGATGCCGAACCCGACGTCGGAGCGCGCGGGCAGGTTGAGGCCGTCCTCGCCGCCGTAGCGCTTCAGCCCGACGGCCACGTAATAGACCATCTGGGCGAACGCGAGCGTGATCATGATGAAGTACACGCCGCGCGTGCGCAGCGAGATCGCGCCGATCGCGACGGCCGC